>NZ_JBWDNW010000067.1:0-1088 GCF_056269405.1 Paenibacillus sp. J2L1-98
GTATTGATGATTTCGTCCGAGCTGCCTGAAATTTTGAGTGTAAGCGATCGAATTCTCGTTATGCATGAAGGGAAAATCAGGGCCGAGCTGCCGCGCAGCGAGGCGACTCAGGAACAAATCATGTATTACGCAACAGGGGAGATTAAATAGATGCAGACGACAAACCTACAAAGCGCTACTGGTAAAGTTCCTATGAACAGGAAGAAGCTCCTATATTACTTCAATCAATTGGGCATGCTGGTCATTTTGGTATTGCTATGCGCGGCTATGGCTGCTTTTGCACCGCATTTTACAGAGGTCGGCAACGTCCTGAACGTTCTGAAGCAGGTGTCGATCACTGCCATTCTTGCAGCGGGCATGACGCTGGTCATCCTCACCGGGGGCATTGATTTGTCCGTGGGCTCTACACTTGCGCTCTCCGGCGTCGTTTCCGTCATGATCACGAATGCCGGAGTCCATCCGGTAATCGCTATGCTGGCGGGCGCGGCGGTCGGTTATGCAGCCGGCGCGATTAATGGTTATTTTACTGCCGTTCCTAAGCTGCCTTCGTTTATTGTGACGCTTGGCAGTATGACTTACTTGCGCGGATTGGCGTACGTCATTAGCGGCGGGTACCCGCTCGTACTTACGAACGGAACGTTCAAATTCGTCGGAGCAGGCTATATTCTCGGCATTCCAACGCCAATTTACGTGATGGCCATCGTCTATATCATCATGTTTTTCGTCCTCAAATACACGATGTTCGGACGTCAAGTGTATGCGATCGGCGGCAATGAAGAGGCTGCAAGGTTAACAGGCATCAAGGTTGAAAGAACATTGATCAACGTATACTCGATCAGCGGGATGCTTGCAGGCGTAGCCGGCGTCGTGATGGCGGGGCGGCTTTTCTCCGGACAACCGATGGTAGGGCTGGGGGCAGAGCTCGATGCGATCGCTGCGGTTATTCTTGGCGGCACAAGCTTTGCAGGAGGGTTCGGACGGATCCAGGGCACGATTATCGGCGTATTGATTATGGGCGTGCTTACGAACGGTTTGACCTTATTGAATGTAGATTATTATTGGCAATTAATTGTAAAGGGCGGGGTTAT
>NZ_JBWDNW010000066.1:0-1099 GCF_056269405.1 Paenibacillus sp. J2L1-98
CTGAGTCGCCTCGCTGCGCGGCAGCTCGGCCCTGATTTTCCCTTCATGCATAACGAGAATTCGATCGCTTACACTCAAAATTTCAGGCAGCTCGGACGAAATCATCAATACTGCCAAGCCTTTCTCGGCCAGTTTACTAATAATCTTATGAATTTCGGTCTTTGCTCCGATGTCGACTCCCCGGGTCGGCTCGTCGAGCAGCAGCACCTTAGGTGAAATCGACAGCCATCTGGCAATGACCACTTTCTGTTGGTTGCCGCCGCTGAGACCCATCACATTCTGTTCCCGCGATGCCGTCTTAATGCCGAGCTCCTGAATAAATCCGTCAGCATCCGCATCCATTTTGCCGTATTGGAGGATGCCCGCGCTGCGGTAAGTCCGGATTTGGGCCATCAAAATATTTTCTTTAACAGACAGGTTCGGGAACAACCCCTGCTCTTTGCGGCTCTCCGGTACATGGGCAATGCCCAGCCCCATCGCTTCGGACGGAGATTGAATGCGCACCGGTTGACCGTCAATCAGAATTTCCCCTTGCGTAAGCTTTGAAGTACCGAAAATCGTGCGTACAAGCTCCGTTCTTCCGGCGCCGACGAGCCCGGCAAGACCTACGATTTCTCCGGGATAAAGCTTAAAGGAAACGTCTTTAACCGTTTTTTTGTCGGACACATGCTTTAATTCAAGAACCGGCTTGCGGTTTGCCAGCTCCGAAGGCTTCGTTACATTTCGCTGGAAAAGGTCTTTAATTTCCCTTCCCACCATCAGCTTCACCAAATGATCCGGATTCGTCTCCGTAATCGGTCCGCTGTTAATAAAATGACCGTCGCGAAGTACGGTATAACGGTCGGAAATGCGGAAAATTTCATCCATCCGGTGAGAAATGTAAACGATAGAAACGCCTTTTTTCTTAAGATCGTTTACGATCGTAAACAATTTCTCGATTTCTTTATCGGTCAAAGAAGCCGTCGGCTCATCCATGATGAGAATCTCTGAGTTGAACGACAGGGCGCGGGCGATCTCGACCATTTGCTGCTCAGCTACACTAAGCGTAGAAACGCTCACTTTAGGGTTTAGCGTGGAGCCGATGGAACGCAGAATGACT
>NZ_JBWDNW010000065.1:0-1110 GCF_056269405.1 Paenibacillus sp. J2L1-98
GGTGGGCACTCTAGGATGACTGCCGGTGACAAACCGGAGGAAGGTGGGGATGACGTCAAATCATCATGCCCCTTATGACCTGGGCTACACACGTACTACAATGGCCGATACAACGGGAAGCGAAACCGCGAGGTGGAGCCAATCCTATCAAAGTCGGTCTCAGTTCGGATTGCAGGCTGCAACTCGCCTGCATGAAGTCGGAATTGCTAGTAATCGCGGATCAGCATGCCGCGGTGAATACGTTCCCGGGTCTTGTACACACCGCCCGTCACACCACGAGAGTTTACAACACCCGAAGCCGGTGGGGTAACCCGCAAGGGGGCTAGCCGTCGAAGGTGGGGTAGATGATTGGGGTGAAGTCGTAACAAGGTAGCCGTATCGGAAGGTGCGGCTGGATCACCTCCTTTCTAAGGAAATACCCGGACCCGATGAGGTTCGGATAAACGTGGCAGTTTATCGCTTACTCGTTGTCAGTTTTGAAAGATCAACCGTCTTTCAAAGTGAAGTCATCCGTTTGGTGGCGATGGCGGAGGGGAACCACGCGTTCCCATACCGAACACGACCGTTAAGCCCTCCAGCGCCAATGGTACTTAGACCGCAGGGTCTTGGGAGAGTAGGACGTCGCCAAGCAGGTGTTTAATACACCTTAATACACGAACGAAGAGAATTAAGGGCCTTTAGCTCAGCTGGTTAGAGCGCACCCCTGATAAGGGTGAGGTCGGTGGTTCGAGTCCACTAAGGCCCACCACTATAAATTCTCGGAATTCAAATTCTAATATGGGGCCATAGCTCAGCTGGGAGAGCGCCTGCCTTGCAAGCAGGAGGTCAGCGGTTCGATCCCGCTTGGCTCCACCAACAATTTTTATCAATTGCACCTTGAAAACTGGATAACGAAAGAAAAGAATTGCTGAAACATCCTTTAAGCTGTTTTTATTGTTAGCGAAAGGTGTTCGAGATTGCTGCGACTTTGGTTGCGCAAGCCGAATCACCTGAGCATATGGTTAAGCTAGTAAGAGCGCACGGAGGATGCCTAGGCACCAGGAGCCGAAGAAGGACGTGGCGAACAACGATACCGCCTCGGGGAGCCGTAAGCAGGCTTTGATCCGGGGA
>NZ_JBWDNW010000064.1:0-1138 GCF_056269405.1 Paenibacillus sp. J2L1-98
GGTCAAGTCCATATTTATGTGTAAAATCTCATCCGTGTTATCTGAAATGATGCTAACGAGTTTTACGCCATTCGTGGTATGAAGACATATCCATGAATTTACGGCTAGACTCCCAGTGTGCCTCAATCTCCATTAGCACAGAGCCGATCATGCGCACAACGGCTTCACGGTTCGGGAAGATACGAATGACGCGCTCACGTCGACGAATCTCGCCGTTCACACGTTCAATACCGTTGGAAGTGCGTAGTCGAACACGGTACTCCTCTGGATAGACAAGTATTGCTGTGGCATCGTCAAAGCCATTTTCAAGCGTATCCATCGCCTTTGGAGCTTTGTCCTGAAAAGCATCTAATGTGTCTTTCAAGCATTTCCTGGCGATGTCTAGGTCCGGTGCTTCAAAAATGGAGCGAACCATACCTTTAATGCTCGCCTGTAGCGACTTCGGTGCAGCATCCAGTATGTTTCGCATAAAGTGCGTCTGGCACCGTTGCCACGTTACGCCTTGAAAGTGTTGACGAATCGCCTTGACCAAACCACCATGCGTATCACTCGTGATACAATCGACGCCCTGCAGGCCACGCTCCTTCAATTGGTTGAAGAAAGCGCCCCAGCTTGCTTCGGATTCCGTATCGCCTACCGCTAGTCCAAGGATCTCTCGATTGCCATCTGTGTTCACGCCATAGCCAATAAAGACACCTCTAGAGCGTATACGGCCATCTTCGCGCACTTTCACATACATGGCATCTACCGTAATAAATGGATAAGCAACTTCGTGCAGAGAGCGGTTATTCCACCCCTGAACGACCGGATCGAGCTGTTTGCATAATTCACTAACGGTCGATTTGGAGAACTCTCTTCCGCATAGTTCTTCCGTGACACGGGCTACTTTACGGGTGGAGACCCCATTGATCACAAGTTCCATCAGGGTGAGCACGAGCGCTTGTTCACTCCTTTGGTAACGTTTAAAGAGCTCCGTCGAGAACTTGCCATCCCTGAATCTTGGGATTTGCAAAGTGATGCTACCCACACGTGTCGTCAGGCTTCGATTGTAGCTTCCATTTCGTTGTCCCTGTCTATCCGGTGTGCGCTCATATTCGGATGCTGCTAGTTGTTCTGTGGCTTGTGCCTTTAGCACTTG
>NZ_JBWDNW010000044.1:0-11632 GCF_056269405.1 Paenibacillus sp. J2L1-98
ATAGGTATTTATGATAATCATCATCCGATGGTTTTGTTAAAACCATTACAAATAATAATAAAAGAAATACCGCCAAGATAACGTTTGTTTTCTTCTTGATAATAAATCCCCTCTAATGTCTAATGTAACACTGTCCCCAGGGATTAGACTTCTATTATGTGTAGATTGTTGCGTTATCCTGCCTGTTACTTCAATAAACTAAATGAGGAGCTGCCACGAAGCAAGCTCCTCCACTATCGTTCTCCGTTAGTTCAATTAAATTGCTTCTGATCATGTGCTCGCTGCCATCAATGAGATCCTATACTCATTATCTCATGACAACAATTTGTTTCTTGTCATGCTTTTATATAGACTCTTCCTCGCATCAGACACTTTGTCGGGAATTATTATCAAGTTCTTGTCATTTCATTTTGACAAGAACTTGATAACATAGTAACCTCACTAAGTATTCGGATAACCCCAAAGCCCGGCTTTTCTGCACAAAGATAGCCCACCGTGGATTCCCGGCAGGCTGAACAAAACGGAATAAAGCATCAGATTTTGAACATACCCATTAAAGGCATAATCGTCTTCACCATATTAAGTCCGACTTGGAAAGTCGGTAGCATTTGTTTAAAAGATCCGAAAAAACCGCTCTGCTGCCCTCCACCTGCCGGCCCTGAAGGGCCTTCCGAATCTTCTTGTTTTGTTTGAATTCCCGCTCCTGAAAAACCCGACGGACCGGATAACATCGGCTTAAATAAGCCTGTTGCCATTGAACCAAAAGAATTGAGCGCGCCGATTCCCCCTATCAAGGAATCCAGCAGTCCCGATACTTGGACTTCCGGTGTCTTGGAACGATCAGAAAGATTCACTCTCCCACAACTTCTGGTTTCGGAAAGGATTAGCTGATGGTCATGAATGGCTTGAACCGTTCCAACATAACAGTTACCGTCATTTAACAACACGCAAACGGGCTGCCCGATACAACGGTTAGCTTTTTTAACCGCAAGAACTCTTCCCTCAGGTTCTCTTTTTTTAGGAGCTTTCCTGGATGCCATCGTGATACCTCTTTTCACAATTTGAAATCGTGTCAACCGCAATCAAATAAAGAAGAAAGGCAAAATGAAAAGCGAGGCAATAATTGCAAACGGAAAAAAGAAGCAACCGCCGTCGAAACCGCCACAGCCTCCACCGTAACCGCCATAACCCCCACCATAACCGTCATAACCTCCACCGTAATCGTCATAATAACCGGACAGTCTGGCTTTATGCTTGGAGCGCGTTTGTTTTTTTGAATGCTTTCCGTTCCGAACGGAAGACAAAGATAAAAGCTTTCTGTCAAAAGTACAATCCTCCAGCATTAACTTACCGTCTTCTACTCCCTTTATCGTTCCGATAAAATGCCTTCCGTCATGCGTAACCGCACTAACCCTCCGTCCGATGTACGGATAGACCGTATTATGGCAAATCGGATAAACTTCCTGCATAACTTCATTCCTCCTAATCTGTATATCTTAGACTATGAAAAAATCTGCTATAAGGTCTGTACGATTGTCTTCTATTTGGAAAAAACGAGATGTGTCCATTCTCTCAAGCAATGACAAAAGGTTGAAAGATGAATGAGCATCCAAAAAAACAGTGAAAAATGGGTGCAGTCATGGCGGAGGTTATGCATAGAATATCGGAAGCGGAAGAGGTGAAAAGGCGATGGATTACCATACTTTATTAGCCCGGCTCGGCGAAGGAAGTGCGCATCCAGGTGGTTTCCAAGCAACCAAAGAATTAATCGGAGAAATCAACTTTCCGCGCGGCACAAAAGTGCTGGAGGCAGGATGCGGAACAGGCCGGACTGCGTGTTATTTAGCCAGCTTAGGCTGCAACGTGACAGCAATAGACCGGAACGAGGATATGATTCAAAAAGCGACTCACCGTGCGAAAATAAGCGAACTTCCCGTCCGAATCGTACAGGCGGATGCCGCTTCCATACCTTTTCCGGATGAGACGTTTGATGCCGTTTTTACGGAGTCGGTTACGGCTTTTACCCAAGGAAGCTCCGCTATACGCGAATACTGGCGAGTGCTGAAACCAAAAGGAGTCCTATACGATCGCGAGCTGGCATTTGCTATAGAATTAACCACGGTGCAAAAGAAAAAACTCCAGTCGTTTTACGGACTTCATCATATGCGAACCGTTCCGGAATGGCTGAAGCTGATGAGCAAATCGAAGTTTCATCAGTACTCCGCGTCTCATTTTGTGCATATGAAACAACTGGCCAACGATAACGACCCTTTACGGGTAATCGATCACGAACTATTCACGAAACCAGATGTAGTTGCCATGATGATGAAAAATGAACGCCTGATGAGCAACTTCTCTAATGTGATGGGCAGTATTGTAATTACGGCTTGGAAAGCGTGAATGAAGATGCCGTGTTCCTACTCTGTCGCTTCGTCCGAGCGGACTGAACCCGGGTTCGCCCCCTTTGGGGCTCTTACCCTAATAAGCAGAAAACCACGTCGGATTGACGTGGTTTTCTGCTTATTAGGATGTAGTTAGGGGGAATCGCCCCCCTACCTCATTGCTGCCAGCGAAGTTAAACTGCCCGTTTGCCGCGAGACAGTGTCCGTTTATTTTTAATACTTCGCTTAGTATTGACGCTATCCCTCCCGCTAGTAATTACAAATGGAGCAGTAGCCGCCAGCATACTGCTCCATTACTAGTTGAACTAAAGTTCTTCGTTAGCTGAACATAATACTGTTCTTATTAAAATACTTTTTAACGTCCTCGGTAAATCCGTAATCCTCAATCCATTCGAAAATTTCATCCTCTAATTTTTGTATTTCTTCCTTTTCTGCCCGTTAGTGTAATGAAAAAGGAGCATCTGCGGATCGCAAACTGCTCCATGGTGGTTGAACTAACGTGCCCGTTAGTTCAATGCTCAATTCATAGAAAAGCATTATTTTGGCAAGAGCATAAAAGGGGCTTTCAGATGAGTGATCTGAAAGCCTTTTTTTTGAGGTGAAACGAATGAAAAAGAAACAATGGACCGCTCCTTCCGTAGAAGTACTGAATGTTTCGGAAACGATGGCAGGTTTCGGTACTACGAAAATGGACTTCACTTATGTTGACGGAAAACTCGTAGACCTCGACGTTAGGTAGTTCACTGTAAAAATCGTCGGTCAAGTCAATCAGAAAGATCAATGTAGAAGCAACCCATATTTTTTCAAACTTTCACCTCATATATCGCTCATTTATAATTTTAGCATTGAAGCAAGCTCTAGTACCATTTAATGTATAAATTTTAATAAAAGAATAAAAACAGACGAAATAAACATTATTCTCAAAGAATCGTAGTTTGCTTAGCGAGTTGAGTCTGTATAATTGTGTAAAATGATGAACTTCATATCGAGGATCGATATATGTACAAAATCCATTATTTTGTGAAGTAGTAAAAAGGAGCTGCCGTGGCAGCTCCTTCTTCGTTTGTATAGGGTCCTTCATTGAACTAACGTTCCCGTTAGCTTAACGTTTACCTGTGTCGTCCTTCATCAATCCTGTTCTTCGCCATTATTCTTATATCTTCGTCATCATCGTTTAATAGAATAGTTAATACTCGAAATGTCGCTTTTTTGTTATAGACAATTCGTTGTCTAACTGAGCTATCTAAATCTTTCACCAGTTTTAATTGTAAGTTTTCTGGTAATCGTTTTTTTGAAGCAACATTAAATCTAACCCTTTCATCTGTATCGTCAGCTAGAATTTCCATAATCTCAACAGGAATTGATTTATTTTGTGCTACCCATTCACGCATTTCAGGGCACGTTTCAATCACTTGTAACCAAACCTCAAAAGGTGCTTCATCCCATGCAGCCTTCAGATATTCCTCCATGTTACCACTAAGCCTTAACCTAACAAATTCTTCAGCCGAATTAATCACAATTCAACCCCAATAACAGATTTTTTCTCATTTTAACATAAAATTAGTTAAACTAACCTGCCCGTTAACTGAACAGGCCGCTAAATTATCTGCGGCCTGTTGTAATTGCGCTATCGTTCCCAGTTAGCGTAATGATTACTATGCTGTAGAACATAGTAAAGCTTCATTGATTCACTCCCACCTATTTGACTGGTGGATACTGACCTACGGTCTCTTTTTTCTTCATTCTTATGCCCAGTATGATGAAGGCGATATAAATTACGATAGCAATTGAATCGATTAACGTATCCGTAAGTGCCGAAACGTCATGAAATGCCGTTATGCCAAGAATGACCATCAATCGAACGATCAGAAGCGACACGATCGTCCATGCGGCAGACCAGATCTTCGATCGCTCGCTTTGGAGTGACATGAAAATGAATACGATGCCGAAGACCAGATTTTCCGCCGTGATGATATGCCAGACATACGTGAATACTGTCCGGGTATCCATGGCTATCGCACTCACGTAGAGTGTGGGCAGCACAGCGGATTGCCCGTTCCATGCATGCGTAACGGCAAACAGTATCGCAAGAATGCCTGCAATCAGATAGTAAAAATTCCTAACCCTGATGTTCATGACATCCCTCCTCGAATATTTCCGTTTTCTCCTTTCGAATAGCCTGGTAAATCTCGCGAACGATCTCTGCCAGCCGCTGGTCTCTTTCATGATTAAAGTCCCTTAGCGTTTCGGATGCTATGTCGAGCAGCTGACTAACCTTTTGTAGATGGGCAATCTTCTTGCGTGTCTCTACATTCTTTTCATCGAGGAACGCAGCAACCTCCTGGCAATATGCAGGGTCTACATTCTCCATCCTGTGGAACCCAAATTTACCCTTGATTTCGTCAAGAGAAAAGTCCGCATACTGCATGATTTGAATATTCATTAAATCGATGAGATCGTTCTTCGAATACCTGCGGTACCGATTGTCTTCCCGGGACGGCGATACGATGCCAATCCGGTCATAATACCGAAGTGTATCCTTCGGGATCCCAAGTATCCGCGAAACCTCTTGTATAGAATAAAGTTTATCCATGAATTCAAATTAACATTGGAGAGCCCTCCAATGTCAAGTCATTTTTTTCTGGGTATCCGTTGTTCTTACATGGTTGTAGTGAGATTAACCTCCGTTAGCGTAATGAAGAAGCCGATCATTGTGGTCGGCTTCTTCCGTGGTTTCATTGACCTATCGTGTCCCGTTAGCTCAATGATCTGAAGAAATTGTTTCACTCAAGCTATTCCTCAGAAATCTCTACGCACTATCTAAACCCAATTTGACGCCGAAATTAGGCATTCACCTTGCCTAGGGCGAATATCTTAATGGGGAAGTACATTTTAAAAAATTGAGGCGATACACTTGGGATACTTCGTTACTGTGGAACCGGGCGTAAAAGTATTTATAGAGGACATCAATCCGAAGGGAAATAAAACGATACTTTTTATTCATGGATGGCCACTAAACCATAACCAGTTCGAATATCAGTTCAATTTCCTTCCTAAGCTCGGATATCGTTGTATCGGAATGGACTGGAGAGGATACGGCAATTCGGATAAACCATTCGACGGTTACGATTTCGATAGATTAGCAGATGATCTTCGTATGGTCATCGAAGCGTTACAGCTAAAAAACATAACACTGGCAGGACACTCTACCGGAGGCGCGATCTCGATTCGTTATATGGCTCGTTACAAAGGGTACGGGGTATCTAAACTCGTCCTGATCGACGCTGCGTCTCCATCAAGCGTTCCAAAAGAATTTACGAATAAAATCATCGAAGAAACAAACAATGACCGTCCGAAAATGCTTCAAAACCAAACGGGGATTTTTTTCTTTCAGTACATTTCTGAACCGAAATCCGAATGGTTCTTTCTAATGGGTTTACAAGCTGCGAATTGGTCGACTTCCGCCATTATGGTCACGCTAAGAGACGAGAATGTTTACAACGATCTTGGACAGATCGATGTGCCCACATTAATTATTCATGGAATTCATGATAAAGTCGTTCCGTTTACCCAAGCTCAGGAAACAAATAAGCTGATTAAAAATTCGCAATTAGTTCCATTCCAATACAGCGGCCATTGCCCTTTTTTGGAGGAGCGTGATAGATTCAACCAACTATTATCTTCTTTTGCATAACGCCTCGGATTAGCCGCACCATCGCTCTCCATAAATATAGTCCGATAATGCCCGATGATTGAGCAAATCTGCCCGTTAGTTGAACGAAGGGCTACCATTTGGAGAGCATTGCAAAAGACTTCCTTTCGAGTAACAGTGAGCTTCAAATTGGAAATGTAATCGAGAATACTAAAAAAGCAGCTCGTTCCTCATCCGAGGGCGGGCTGCTTTTGCTCGACTAGGTTTACCATTCGTTTCACATTCACAACAAACGCGGTGAGATACGTCTGTATTCGCATGCGAAATAGACCCCGGTATTTGGCTGTTGCCATACCGTGGAACCTCTTCATCTCTGCATTTTTGTGTTCAATAATCGGTCTGCGCTTAATACGCTCTTTAAACGTATCGCTAAGCTCAAACTCGATCTGCTCCTTGAAGTGCTCCGCAATGATGCGAATCGAGTATGTCTTGCTTTTTGAGTTTGGTTTGTAACAGCCTTCGCTCTGCGGACAAGTCTTGCACTTCTCAACATCAAAATAAAACACAAGGGAGCTCTCTTTCCGCTCTGTTTACTTCCTTGCATTGCTTTCCGAGTGCTATGCTGACCAGCAGGGCATATCACAAAATCCGCATCTTTGTTGTATTCAAACCCTTCTTGACGCTCGCCTCCATGATGAACAACAGGGTTTAGCGGAACGACTGGCTGAATCGATTCTTCTTTCATCTCCGCTAGATTATCTTTGCCAAAATAAGCTGTATCTGCAATGATTTCCGTTACCGTAATTCCGTTTGCTCGCGTCTGTGACAACAGCAAGGGTAGTTGTTTTCCATCATCGTTGCTGCCGGGCGTGACTACGACCGCTGTAATAATCTCTTCTTCCGTCATGGCTAAATGCTCTTTATATCCAAAGAAGGATTTGGTTTGGCTTTTCCAAGCGAATCGCGCGTCTGGATCAATGGCGGAAAGAATGCCTTTATGGGATAGCAGTCGCTCGTCTTCTACGATTTGTCTAGCGATTTGAACCTTGTCGCTAATCGCTCCTTCATGATCGGGCAGCAGTTCCTCTACGGTTTCACCCAATTTAGCCAAGTAATGTAGCATGATCTGCGCTGCGTCTTCTTGCTCACTTTTTACACGTGGTAGGGCTGGAAGCTTCTTTTCCAGCTTCGGATGCTGTTTCACAACCGCTCGCAGAAGTTGGCAGCATCCCGTAACACGTCCAAAGGACGCTGCTTTTGACTTCCGGCTTGGGTATGAGTGGCATCTAAAATAATGGTTTTACTCTTAATGAGTCCTTTCTCCACACATTGACTCACCACTTGCTTCAACACGTCTTCCACTTGGCTTGCCCCAAGTCGATGATTCCGAAAACGCGATAATTGAGAGGCATCCGGCAAAAGGTCTTCCGGATTAATACCAAGAAACCACTTGTAGGCTAGATTCACTTGAGCTTCCTGTACGATACGCTCATCCGAAAGATTGTAAAGGATCTGCAAAAAGAGAAGACGAAATAGCAGTTCAGGCTCATTAGCAGGTCTGCCGTAGTATTTGCAATAGCTGTTTTCGACCAACTCATGGATAAAGCTGAAATCTACAATGCGACGAATCTTTCGCAACAAATGTTCTTCAGGAACAAGATTATATAATTCCGCATGGAATGAAGTAGTTAATTGTCTACCGGCGTGCAACAACAGACTCATCTCGCTTTTACTTTTCTTCCATTATACAACAAGCCCAGTACCGACAGGGTACTGGGCTCCATTTTACAGAAACTGTATTCGTTTTGCAGTGCTCTCCATTTGGCAGCCCTCTGGTATTGAACTATAGTGCCCGTTGTTAAACAATCTTGGAGCATAGCTTGCATTAAATCCGTCATACCCGCAGGATGTGCCTTTTTTTGCTTAACTTGGAAACCGAATTTTTTTGAAAATCGTATCAACCAACCATAAGCCTGTTGCTGCAATAAAAACTGAGTATACAAGAACACTGGCGTACTTAAAAAGGAAGCCATCTTGTTCAGTAAGTAAAAACAAATACACAATAACTCCCGCAAATATAAGATGCAAAGTTAAACCCATGAACAATTCAAGTATTTTCCCCCTCATTTTCAAGACAATCATGTCTGCAATAAAAGAGAAAGGCATGCCAATAATTAAGATACCGATTGCAGAGTACATAAAATAGATGAAAAACGAAGTATAACCATGAATAAGCACGAGAATATACGAAAGAGCTACCGCCATGAGTATACTGGATATGAGCTTCCTCCGAATCCCAACTTTTGTGACTATTGAAGACTCCCCCTTCATTTAATCAAATGAGTGTTTATATTACCATAAATTATCAATTGATGTGTATTACGTTAATCTGCCAGTTAGTTGAATGACCAGCGCAAATCAGAGTATTTAAAGAGATATTTATAATATACTGGGAATTCTCGTATTATTGAGTAAATATCTCTAGACTCAAAGTTATTGGCATGAGCTGAATACACTTCTTTAATATCCATTTTTCTAAACGCTAATTTTGTCCTAGATACATGAAAATATTGAGTAATAACCATAACGGAGTCTAATTCTAATTCATCCATAAGCTTGCTGGTATTTTGGGCGGTCATATATGAGTTGTACCCATTATTATCCTCTTTAATTTTTTCTTCCGGTATCCCTTTATCTATTAAGTAAGATTTCATAACCTTTGCCTCATCGAAACCTTCCTTACCAATACCACCACTTACAATGATAAAAGTAAAATAGCCCCCATCATAAAGTTCTACGGACTTATCTAATCTTGCTTTTAACCGATCAGAAGGCTGTCCATTAACTTCTACTTTATTTCCTAATACTACAGCTACGTCAACAGGTTTCAATTCATCATTCAACCCATCTATTATCACGAAAGTAGTGTGAATGATAAACCAGATGAAAAGACTTACTACTAATATTAAAAATCGTTTAATGAAAACAAAGTTCAATCTCTCACCTGCATTCTCTCATTTTTTATCCATAATCCTTCCTAAATATTATCGCACTTGGGCGTATGAAACATTTCACGCAGACGTCCCTATGTATATTTAGTCACCCTGATCTGGCATCTTGCTGCAGCAACGAAATAAAAACTAATATAAAAATACCCCCGCGGTATTTTTTTTTCGTTAATGTAAACTGTCAGTTACTTCAATGAAAACAGGAGCAGATGCCGCGTCATTCTGCTCCCAGGGTTATTCCGCTAACGTTATCCGTTAGTCAAACCTTCACTTCGTATAAGCTATTGATTAGTTCAGTAAAGGAACCGCAGATAGGTGTGACCGACTCAAGTAGATCTGATTCCTCTATCTCATTTGGATCTAAGGTCATTGTAACTGAACGATCCCAAAATACAACTGTAGGGATACAAGACTTACGGTAATCGAAACAAATATAAGATCCAAATGGATCAGACGCAAAAGGAATAACCATCTTGGGCATATAGTCCTTTAAATCTTCAAATGTAGGCAACAAGCCATTGTTCTTGTCATTGGGATCAAAATTTAATACAACCTGCAGCACTCGTTCAGGTGTTTCCATGTCATCAAATACGTATGGGAATGGGCATCCCCCAGGATGGTCTATGGCATTGTTTAAGAAATCATTTGGAAATTTTACACCAATTCTCTTCTCGGTTTGCTCTATGTGTTCTGTGGTGGGACGGCTTTTAGTAACTTTCCATTCTATTTTATTCACATAGACACTCCCATCTATTATTTAGATGAATTATACCATAATTTAGGTAATTATATCGTACCCCGTTAGAATTCCTGTGGAACGAATAATTTGGAATTTGAATAAAAAAGAGCGCCCCTGTACGATGGGAGTACGTCACGGGTCTACAGCCCTTAAAATCCCACATCAGGAGGTCGCTCTACTAGGAAGTTTAAATCACAAGATAAGCAAAATCAACTCATTGAAAACATTGCCGTTAATCACCTTGTTGTCGGTGTAGATATCGCTCAGGAGACCCATGTTGCTAGAGCTGTAAACTTCCGTGGCATCGCTCTAGGTAATCCATTGGAATTTAGTAATGATGAAGTTGACTTCCGATCTTTCGATCGCTGGGTCCGCGACTTGCTAGCTGCTCCTCTTCACAAACCGAATGGAATCAATAACTCGAGTCTAAAACTTTATTTCCAACGAACATCAAGGCCTGTACAGCTGTATGTACAGGTTAGTATTATGCTAATAGGAAAACCGCCCCCAACCGGTGAAGGGACGCCGGTTGGGGGCTGCGCTTCACCGCTATTACTCCGTTGCATCTTCAAACGTTACGCCCAATAATAATCTGCAGCCTTTTGTGCCTGCCCTGCAGCTTGTATCCCCTGTCCGGTATTAATAAGTGTTTGGTTAGACTCGAAACTTCACAAAAAAAGCAGCCGATCGTTTCTGGCCAGCTGAAAAAATGGAGTAGCTGCAAGCAATCGCGCCACTGCGCTATTATATACCTTAAAAACATAACGAGCCCTTTATCCAAATTGGATAAAGGACTCGTTATGTAAATCGGGATGACACGATTTGAACATGCGACCCCCTGGTCCCAAACCAGGTGCTCTACCAAGCTGAGCTACATCCCGTAATAAATGGCGTGCCCTAAGAGATTCGAACTCCTGACCTTTTGATTCGTAGTCAAACGCTCTATCCAGCTGAGCTAAGGGCACAAATTATGGAGCGGAAGACGGGAATCGAACCCGCGACCCTCGCCTTGGCAAGGCGATGCTCTACCGCTGAGCCACTTCCGCTAATGGTGCGGTCAAGAGGACTCGAACCTCCACGGCTGTTACACCACTAGAACCTGAATCTAGCGCGTCTGCCAATTCCGCCATGACCGCATTTAAAAACTAAAATTGAGCCAAGTAGGACTCGAACCTACGACAGCCTGATTAAAAGTCAGATGCTCTACCAATTGAGCTACAGCGGCATATTCAATTACTAGTCTTACATGGTGGCTCGGGACGGAATCGAACCGCCGACACGAGGATTTTCAGTCCTCTGCTCTACCGACTGAGCTACCGAGCCTGATGATGTTATGATGGCGGAGCTGACGGGATTCGAACCCGCGGTCTCCTGCGTGACAGGCAGGCATGTTAGGCCTCTACACCACAGCTCCACATTATATCTACCCGGATGCCTCCGATGGTAATTGGTTGCGGGGGCAGGATTTGAACCTGCGGCCTTCGGGTTATGAGCCCGACGAGCTACCGGGCTGCTCCACCCCGCGTCATTCAGAACATCTATGATTATGGTGGAGGCTGACGGGATCGAACCGCCGACCCTCTGCTTGTAAGGCAGATGCTCTCCCAGCTGAGCTAAGCCTCCATATTGGTGACCCGTAGGGGATTCGAACCCCTGTTACCTCCGTGAAAGGGAGGTGTCTTAACCACTTGACCAACGGGCCATGCTATGTAATATTCGGACGGAGAGAGAGGGATTCGAACCCTCGCACCACTTACGCAGTCTAACCCCTTAGCAGAGGGTCCCCTTGAGCCACTTGGGTATCTCTCCAAATCTGGCTCCCCGAACAGGA
>NZ_JBWDNW010000063.1:0-1183 GCF_056269405.1 Paenibacillus sp. J2L1-98
AGCTTCGCATCCCCGCGTTTTGAGAGTACGATCTCTCCCTTTCGCTTACCCGACATGCTTTCGGCCAGGTTTAAACCGGCTTTTCGAAGTAACTGGCGCCCATGAGCGTATTGTCTTAAGTCACCCGCACCGGACAAAATGGCTGCAACGTAGATGGGGCCAAGGCCTTTCAGAGACCGCATTTGGTTCGCCATCGGGATCTCGCCAAGTACTGTCGCAATGTCCTTTTCGATCGTTCCCAAAATGCCGGTAATGCGTTCAAACTCTTCTACTAAGCGGTGAAGGTCCTGTTTTGCCTCCGCGAGTGCCGTCGTATCCCCGACACTTTGGCGAGCTAAGAAAATGAGTTCAGTGGCTCTCTGAATGCCTGTTGTACCGCCTGCTCGCTTCATATGCTTACGCCAACTTGTAATGACCTCGGCCGTGGATCGATCTTTGAGTTCTTGTGGGGTTGGGAATTCTTTGAGTGTCGCTAACGATCGAGGGCAGGTCCAATCTTTAAAGACCGAAGCATATTCAGGGAAACGAATATCCAACCAGCGAATAATTCGGTTCTGCAGCCGGACACTATTCGTAACCCAAAATTCTCGATCGCTCATGATCGTGCGTAGTCTTTGGAAGTCGGTAGCTTGGCGCGTGTATTCGTAATAATAGCCGCGGCTTACGACATCGGCGATAACAAGAGCATCCTTTGGATCGCTCTTTGAAGGGCTATTATCACGGTTTTCCTTGTTTCGTTTCGTTGTTGCCGGATTAACCAACACCACATGTATCCCCTCATCGACGAGCCAGTTGGCTAGGTTATACCAGTAGTGACCAGTTGGCTCCATGCCGATGATGATGTTCTTTAAACGATTCTTCTGTAGCAAGCCCCCCATCCACCGTCGAAGCTTTTCAAAGCCTTCTACTGTGTTTTTAAATGGTAAATGCCTATTGGAAAGGACAATACCTCGGAAGTTTGTTACTTGCGCTACATGGACGTCTTTCGCCATGTCGATACCGACAACAAGATGGGATGTGGTAATTCGTTCAATCCGTTGATTTTGCACGTCTGATTGCTTAAACTTCATAATAAGAGCGCCTCCTTGATGGTGTCGGGTTTCAAGCCCGTGGACAAACCCATCATACCGAGACGCTCCTTTTTTGACAAAGCCCATTTCTTAGGCTATACAGGAATGTTTAG
>NZ_JBWDNW010000043.1:0-11847 GCF_056269405.1 Paenibacillus sp. J2L1-98
AACGAACGGTTACAAGCAAAACTAAACGGCCTCAGTCCGATGGAATTTAGGACCAAGGCCGCTTAATTGATTTTTGTTATTTGTACTGTCTACTTGACGGGGTGCAGTTCACTGGCCGGCTGCCGTCGTGTCATCATTGAGCTATAGTACCCGTTAGTTGAACTAATAACGCCTATTTTTTAATAAATTCCTCTGCTTGATTTGCATCCACTGGATAATTATCAATCGTTACAATGTTGAGATAAAATGCTCCAATTGAACACTTTAAATCAATAAAGGAATGCTCTCTGGGATTATAATCATCACTTTCCTGCTCCCAGAGCTCATCATGGAATACGTATCCAACAGTCAAAGTTGTTAAATCCAATACAATGGGATCGCCATTTAAACCCGAGCCTATGATAATTAAGCTGTTATTAATGCATGCTTGATTTTCATCTTCTAAGTTGTTACTTGCGATTTCATTAACGTAGTTAAAGTAAACATTATTAAACCGAATAGGCTGCGAGTAAGAAAACTCATTAAAGAAGTCAATTATTGGTTGGGGAGCATTGTGCTTTGTTAAAAATTTTATTGCTTCACTTGAGACTAATTCCTTCCTTAGGGAACCGTTCAGTTCAAGGTGCTCGAGTGCCTTCGTAAACAGTACCTTGTCCATATTTTCCTCCTATTACATGACTGTAACTTTAGTCTACACTTAACTTCGCCTCGTACAATACAAACTCCTTGTGTTAATGTAATCCGCCTGTTAACTGAACAAAGGGCCGCCTGCGGCAGCCCTCTTAGTGTTTAACTATCGTACCCGATAGTTTAATGACACGATAAAACTAATAGTTGAATACTTGGTTAGTGATGGCATCGCAAATCCAATTACATTGCAATTCATACTCTAAAGTCGCTAAACGTTTTAGTGGTGATTCGGAACGCAGGTTATACGGATGAACCCGATACCCGAGCGAAAGGGAAATTTTATCTTTTAGTTGCAACCAAGCGGTTTCAGCGGATATGACATCTCGAATCGTATCTACTTCGGTAACACCCTTTTCCTCCCACATTTCCTGGGGATCATGCACCATTAAAACTTTCCCCTTACTACGATCGATCCATATCTGCACTACGGTTCCTAGAGAGGGAATACCGTTTATTATACGGTGGAATCGTACAACGATGTTACCAAACTCAGATTCCACCATTGGTTTATCTGACCGTTCTACCAACGCAAAATGTCCGCTTTCTTCGGGATACTGCTCCTGTAAGCAGGTGACCGCTATTTCGACAACTCGTATCTTTTCTTCTTCTGTTATTTCTTCCCGAAAGGGGTGTGGTTCCGATAAGTCCACTTCGGTTATCTCATCTTCCAATGTTAATGACTCAAATAACTTGTTGGAAATAAGGGGTTTACTCGGCGCTTTTATTTTCTTCTTTTTCACCTCTAATTGCTGTGCCCATTGTATGGTTTCAACCACACTTATTTCTTCTGATACTGTTTTTCTCCCTATTGTTGCATCAAACCATTCATCTTTACATGCGTAAATGGGATTACTTTGGCGAGGGAAATACACCAATACCAGTTGCTCAAGAGATAGCTTTTGCTCAATCTCTTCAGCGGATAAGTATTTTTCTATGGGCACAAATTGAACGTCGTCCCAACGCACACGGAGGCCCACAATATCGTGCTTATTATTGAAAACGAAATACAACATCTGATAGTCACGAACTTTGAAGCCATCTTTCTGGCGGAAATATTCCAGTTCGAAGCGCTCATTGTTACCCTCCATGTATTTCTTAGAAATGAGTAGCTCCGAATTGGTTATTGGCAACTCTAGTTTAACAAGCCAGTCCAATACTTTTGAATGAAGTAGCTCGAATATAACGTGATCCATTTCTGATGGTTTATTTGTATTGAGGATAGGTTCCTTGCCTCTAAACTCCACGATCTGACCAGTTAGAGCATCTAAAACAACCTCGATACCCTTACTCCATTGTAAATCTAGTGTATAAAAAGGGGTGTTATTGTCTTGATTTCTGCGGTATACAGCTTTTCTGATTTTGTTCGAATGTGGTATCTCAAACCATTTTTGAACAGACTCAATCCCTTTTTCTTTGCTGATTAACTTCATTGTAGCCATGAATACTTCTCCTTTCACCTCGCCCCACTTTCTATTGTTGACCAACCATTTTCATTTCAACTACCCGTTACTTCAACAAACGAAAAAAGAGCTGCCTTGTAGCAAACTCCTCAGTTATAGTTACTCCGTTAACGAAACAATCAAAAATCAGGTATCTGTTATCTTAACGTACTCATAGAAAACGAAATACACCCTAACAATACCATCACAAATCCGATCAACCAAAAAATCAATGCCCATGTGCGATAACTTGTAAAAACTAACTCAAGGAATATATTCGTTATTATTTCTAGGATGGCTGCCCAAAACGGTTGGTCAGGGCCTCCTTTTTTCCAAAAGTACACTCCTAACAACATCAATAGTAGTCCAGTTATAAATAGGATATTTGCCGTGTTCAGAACATACCACTACCTTATAACTCATTATTTCCAAAGAGGAGCTTCCACGAAGCAAGCTGCTCCACTATCGTACCCATTAGAGGAATAAACAATTTTACATTCGCGAAAAGTCCATATCAATATATGGTGTGTTATTCAGTAAGTTGAAATAATAGAAGCGTCGAGCTTGTTCATGCCATTCACTCCAATCAGGAGCATTAAAATCTCTGCTTCTATATAGCGCGGATAAAACTCTAGCTTGTCTTAAATCGATAAATAAAGGTATTTTCTTTAACCATACTTGACTTATAGTATTTTCTTTACAATAGCCGTTTAAGAAGTTGGAAAAAAAGCGCTTTGTAATCTCCTTCCTTACCTCTCCATCCACAACCCACGGGATAGGGATTTCGTAAAATAATGGAGTAGCAATATCAGACACAAACCAGCTATATTCCGCCTCGTCAAAGTCGATAATATGGGCCTTATCCCCATCATTTAGATAATTACCGCAGCTGACATCCCCATGAATAAGTCCGTATGTATCTTTATCCTTGGAAAGAGCGCTAACTTCCCCAATTAAACGGTCGAAACTATTATATAATTCTGACGGACAATAGTTTTTAAATGAAGCTAATAAAGCATTGTCATTCCATTCATAGCGTAAATGTTGGGGGGGATAGTGAAGTGAAAGCTTATGTATTTTTCCAACAAATTGACCTATATTCTCATAAAAAGTATTGCTCTCCTCGGCAATTTTTGCATTTCTGCCAGGGGCTTTCTCAAAGGCTGTAACAACAAAAGCATCGTCAATTGTATGAAGAAGATCACCAGTTAAAGACTGAATCGGTCTAGCTACTTTTACACCAGACTCCGCCAAAAACATGATAAAATCTAATTCCGCTTTCGTTAATGTTTCATTCCGATGTGTGATATGGGCAATTCTTAGAATAACTTCACGATCTCCGACCAACCCAGAATAAACGAAGTTTTGAAACCCATTTAAATCGATCATTGAGTCTTCGCGTATACCATAACGTTCCGCGGCCTGTCTCAATACATCTTGATTGAATAGTTGTTTTATCTTTTTATCCACATTATTCCTTGACCTCCGAAAGTAATTTGATCTTATTCTAATCGAAATCAATTAATTGCGGTCAATAAAAAACGTCTTTAATTAAACTATCCTGCCAGTTAGCACAGCGAGGCTGCCAGTCCATACCGGCAGCCTCGTCCTGGTGAGTATTGATCTATCGTACCCCGTTTTGTCGACAGCCTTCTCTGATGTTTATTCAGCTATCGTACTGAGGGAGTTCAATGGATTATTTCAATAATATAACTTCTTCAAGAAAAATTGACACGAGCTGTACCATTCCCTAGCAAGAAATTACACTCGAAAAATTTCACCTACAATTTTCTTCAATAGTTACTTTGTCATTATTAATTGTGACTTCTGAATATCCCGACAATGACTCAGTATACGAACATACCGCTTTTGATATGGTTTCTCCTCTTGAATCGTTATATTTTAAATAGATGCCTCCTTCACCAGTCAAACTTAGCTTGGGCTTTATTTTTACTTTCTCGCCACTTTTAATTGTCTTCGAATAATAATCCTTAGAAGCTTTAATTTCCCCCGATGGGCCTTCTACTGTCCCCGTTTCTACAGAAACAATATCGTAGTCTGATTGATTATTTATCGTTACCGAGAAGCTTAGAAATTGTC
Source organism: Paenibacillus sp. J2L1-98 (assembly GCF_056269405.1). Lineage (NCBI taxonomy): Bacteria > Bacillati > Bacillota > Bacilli > Caryophanales > Paenibacillaceae > Paenibacillus > Paenibacillus sp. J2L1-98. The sequence goes on from NZ_JBWDNW010000043.1 coordinate 4,230, forward strand.
TAAAAACGTCTATGTTAGTTCTATAGAAATTAAAGAATAAAAAAGCTATTATCATCAAAGAAAATGCCGCAACTATCAGAATAAAAGACCTTTTTTTTATTTTCACATTCGTAACTCCCATCATTATTTGTTTCAAATCACACTATAAGTAACGTATCCAATCCATTATAAGTTACACTCGAGTTATTACGCTATCCTGCCAGTTAGCTTTACGACACTTTCAGTACATAACATATCTTATGTACCGAAAAAACCAGCCCCCTTAAAGGACTGGTTTACGCTTCGTTCATTCAACTATCGTACCCGTTAGCTCAATGACTTGTGGTACGGTTCTCCGTGCTGTGTGTAACAATCCTTTGTCATTTTAGCCTGAGTAAAGTAGTTTTTCTATGTGAACTTCACTATTATTTAATTACCAAATGTAACGAAATGGTAGGAAGGCAATCATATATACGTAAGGAGGTGAAAATCTGAAGGATTTTGAAAATATCTACAAGCAATATTTCCAAGACATCTACTTGTTTGTGCTTTCGTTAAGTCGTAATGAATCCATTGCTGAAGAAATTACACAAGAAACTTTTTTTAAGTCTTTAAGGAGCATCGATACATTCAAGGGCCAATGCAAAATCAACGTTTGGTTGTGCCAAATCGCAAAAAACACTTATTTTTCCTATCTAGACAAGCAAAAACGGTTTGAGCCAGAGCACAAAACCGAGCGAGCAGCCCGGCGGCTTTGCTTCTATTCCGTTCAAACATTGAGTCGTCAAAGATAAACGCGGTCTCTCTGCTCGCCGAGGTCAGGTTTTCGATCCGTCGTACCGTCTCTCCGCTAAGCGACAGCAAGAACCGCCGCCACGCATAACCGCCTTGATTTAAAAAACGGTACATTGTATCTTTGCCGGGAAATGACTCGCGTTCTGGACAAGTTAAACCAGCTTTAAAAATAAGCTGGTCCTCTAAATTACATTTTATGGGAATAATCTTACGAACTAGAGCAAGAGCCGTCTCACTAGGCCTTCGCCCAAGCAAGAAAAGCAATTTTTGACAAGTTCTCAATAATTTTTCCCAACGACAACGATTCAAATTTATTATATCATCATGACTAGTTAGAGTGGGGTGCATTTCCAATGATCTCAAATATGTGATAAGCGATCCATTCTTGAACTTACAGAGTATGGGATGTTTCTTGCAGTTGCAAACCTCGCTACCATTTTCATGCTAGGTTTGCGAGCGGAAGATCATGAATGTTTATATAGTAAAGATTAGAGTTAGTAGATTTTAGATTTTAGCTTTATAACAAATATTATTAGGAGTGATCCCAAATGTTAACGAATCTCAGAAACTTTCGCAACAGATTGTCATTATTGATGGCAAGTACGCTAGTAGCAAGTCTTTTCGTTCAAATGCCGGCTTCGGCCGCTACTGCCACCGACACTTATACAGACCTCATAAACCATGATTTTGAAACGGGAGATTTGACCGGCTGGAAGGTTGAAAGCGGGACTGCTTTTTCAGCAGCTGACGTTACATCGGATACTTCCTTCTGGGGAGGTCCCTTCAATCAGAACGGAAATCACCATTTATGGGGGTATAAGGATGGAGGCGACGGTCAAACAGGTGTTTTGTCATCCGGATTATTCACCCTCGGAGGACAGGGTCAAATCGATTTCTTAATTTCTGGAGGCAATGATATCAATAATTTGTATGTAGCGCTTGTGCGGGCTTCGGACGGCCAGGTTCTTTTTAAGGCAACAGGGGCCGAAACGGAGCAATACTCGAGAGTGTCCTGGGATGCGGCCTCTTATATCGGAGAGAATCTGTACATTAAGGTCGTGGATCAAGCGACAGGCGATTGGGGCCATGTGAATATCGACGATGTCAATGTTCAAGTCCAGCCGAAGGAACTGTTCAACCATTCCTTCGAGAGCGCTATTAATGGAGATCAATTTCCTTCCTATTTTAGAGGCTGGACCGTCGTATCCTTCTCCACTCCTTCTTATTACCCTGAGCAGTATGTCACTTCTAAGACCAATTGGTGGGGCGGCACCTTTAACCAGGACGGTATTCGTCATCTGTGGGGCTTTAATGAGAATGGAGACTCTGATTATCCACGTTCTGTTCTCAAATCGGAAAATTTTGTGCTCAGCGGTAACGGCAGTATTGATTTTCTGATTGGCGGCGGAAATGATATCAACAATCTTTATGTTGCGTTGACCAGGGTTTCCGACGGGGCCGAGCTCTTCAAAGCGACCGGCAACAACTCGGAAACTTACCGCAGAGTGCAGTGGGATGCACAGCAATATGTAGGCCAAGAACTGTATATCAAGGTTTTGGACAACAAATACACCAGCTGGGGACACATCAATTTGGACGACGTCAATGTACAGATCCAATCCGGATCGGTTTCTTCCGATACCCAAGCGCCAACCCCGCCTACGGTTTCGTCATATTATGCGTATGGTTCTGTGAGAGTAAACATATATGGCTCGACGGATAATGTAGAAGTATACGGCTATCTGGTCACGAGTGACGGCAAAACAACTTTTTACAACAAAAATTATAGTGGCAATTATTTTGGTGTTAGTGGCAATCCGATCTCAGTAAAAGCGGTTGATGCTGCAGGGAATGTGTCTGGTCCTACAACGTATACGATTCCTTCAACCTACTCCTATGAAATTAGAATTTAAATCACAGACACACTTATATAGCAGCAGCGGCCCTTCGTGGCCGCTGTTCTTTTTTTTGTTAATCGGGGTAGTACCAGCGTCGCTGTCACCAGGGGCAAAGTAGTTGGATATATATGTTAACTTCATGCACTTGAATTTCGTTATGATTGGGGCAATACCAGCGTAGCTGGTACCACCCGCAAACGTATGGAATAAAATTATAATTATCATGTCGGGATATTTACGTCAATGGTCAAAGACGGAGCTAGGCTGCCGATCCATGTCGGCAGCCTAGTCTTATTTGGAGATTGAACTATCGTACCCGTTAGTGGAATGAGCTAACCTATACGTCTCCTATTTCTCCATATAATCATGGTTGTTAAAAGGACGACCACAAGACCGACAACGGACAATGTTGCTACCCAAGTTTTTTCATTGGACAGCTCTTGAAGCGGTCCTACTTGGGATGCCTTGAAAAACTTATCATCTACCTTAACTGCAATTGCATCCTCAATATCCACTCCTTTAATTTCAAACAACGAGCTTCCCACATGATGTTTTATGTTTGACTCGCCGCTTTTCAATGGCATCGGAGTTCTTTGGTGCTTAATTTTTCCAATTTTATTGCCGTTGTCTTTGCTGTCGACTTCCTCGGCAGAAAGACTATACAAGAAATTATTCCAAGCAACGCTACTTGGGTAGGTGCTGGCAAAAGCACCTTCTATATTCGACGAAAACCACGATAAAACAATGACAAATAACAAAAGTAAGCATTTTATATGCTTCATGAAGAGCCATTCCTCCATTTATTTGTTGAACAAATCTGCCTGTTAACGGAAGAAGTCCGCCGATTGTTTCCGAGACAGCCTCGTGAATTAGTTTATTTAACTACCGTGACCCATTTGCGTAACGAGTTGAAGTTTTAATCTTACCCAAGATGGTACTCGTAAATAGGATAATAAAAAACAAAGGGATAAGAATTATGCTTACATCTAGCCATAAGTAGTCAGTCAATAAGTAATGGTTCCTTGGGAAGTATTGAGAAATGTTGGACAATGGGTTAGCTTCGATATCCATGTTTATTTTTTTAGTCTCTTTCTGGTTATATAACACATCAGTGAGAAACATAAAGAAGCCAGGCAACAACGAATAAAATAATCCACGATAAACGGTTTTTATAATTATTCCTCCTTTTGGTAAACGTTTTAATTTTAGACGCAATATTCAAAGAGAAGTTACGCTAAACTGCCCGTTAACGTCACGTTACCGGTCCAGTCTAAAACTAATTTTTAGTCTAATACTTTTTTTCTGATAATTGATTCCAATTACAAAACCAACCTTGGTCTCGAGGGCGTAGAGGAGGGGCTTGATCAATCTTCCTCCCTGATGGCGGCGCACTTAAAGGATACTCTCACAGCCTACTGATGAAATTAAATCGAATGATTCCTGGTTGCCGGGCGCGGCGCGGCACGCCTTCCGTGCTGCGACACAGCTGGTCGCGCGCCCGAAGAATAACCCCGCAGTACCGATTGCTTTCATAAATGTCCTATCCGTGAACGCTGCCTTTCGGTACAATGGACATGATAACTACTACTCAAACAGTTAGAACCAGGAGGAACATTCAAGATGAACGATCAATTCGAGCAGCTTTTTGATTCGGCTCAGGCACAACAGCTGCTGGAGCAGATGTACGGCAGCGAAGAACGAGAGCGACAGATCGACAGGTACCAGAGGTGTATGGAAGGATACAGTGCGCAATATGGAAAGACAGAGTCGTTGAAATACTTCAGTGCGCCGGGTCGCACAGAGATAGGCGGCAATCATACGGACCATAACAATGGAAAGGTGCTGGCGGCTAGTATTCAGTTAGATACGATTGCGGCTGCAGCAGCCATGGACAGCGGAGTCATTTCGGTAATTTCCGAAGGGTATCCAGGCATGTCAGTCATCAATCTAGATGATCTGGAACCGCAGGCAGGCGAGGGAGGGACGGCTGCTTTGATCCGCGGTATTGCACACGGTTTCCAGCAGCACGGGTACCGAATCGGCGGATTCAATGCTTACGTCAGCAGTAACGTGCTTCCGGCGTCAGGACTCAGCTCCTCAGCATCTTTTGAAGTTCTGATCTGCCAGATTCTAAGTACTTTTTATAACAACGGAGAGATGGATGCGGTCATGATGTCGCGCATCGGAAAGTATGCCGAAAATCTTTATTGGAACAAGCCATCAGGGATGCTTGACCAGATGGCCTGCTCGCACGGCGGTATGATCACAATCGACTTTAAGGAGCCGGCAGAGCCGCAGATCGAGCGTATTCCAGGTACCTTTGAAGCAGCGGGTTACAGCCTTATCATCGTCAGTACCGGCGGTAACCATGCTGACCTGACGGAGGATTATGCTTCGATCCCGAACGAGATGCGGGCGGTGGCGCAAGCCTTCGGTGTAGAGGTGTGTCGCGATTTGACGGCAGAGATGATCTACGGCCGGCTCGCGGAACTCCGTGAAACTGCCGGAGATCGAGCGGTGCTGCGGGCGCTGCATTACCTGGATGAAAATGACCGCGTCGGGCGGCAGGTAGAGGTAATTAAGGCGGGCGAGTGGCAGAACGTGCTGAAGTATATTACCGCTTCAGGTAATTCCTCGTGGAAATGGCTGCAGAACATCTACCAAGAATCGGTATCCCGTGAACAGGGGATTGCGCTTACACTCGCCATTACCGAACGTTTCATCGACCGGTTGGGCGACGGTGCCTGCAGAGTACACGGCGGCGGCTTCGCCGGCGTCATTCTCGCCGTTCTGCCACATGCGGCGGTAGCGGAATACCGGGAACTAATCGGGCGTACGACCGGCACGGAACTGTTCACGATCCGCGTGCGCGAAATCGGAGCGGTCTGCTTGAATACGCTCTTGTAGGTTCGGATGGCTTAATCGTCATCGGATGGCTTAATCGTCAATTGTAGGCTTCCCTTATACTAACAGGTTATTTATAATTCACCTGTCTATCGTAAGGGGAGCATGCAATGGCCGGATGTTGTCGTGAGTTTATTGAACTATCGTACCCGTTAGCGTAATAAACTGGTGCATGCACCAAATCGATTTTAATTATTTTGAAAAAAATTGAATATCATCAAATGCACTGTTAGCGTGACCTCTTACAAAATCATTAGAATCATTAAGTGCCTTTTTAACAATGGGTAGAACTTTTTCAGTTTCTAATTGTCTATGTATTCTAGCCAGATGACCAAAACAAAGTACAGCAATTCCTCTAACATTGGAATTACTATGATTGATAAATTGTATACAAATATCTTGTACCCATTTCCAATCTTCCTCATTAAGGGCAAGTCCAAGCAAAGCATTTATGATCCTTTTGTCGTCTCCTAATTTCAATTCCTGAATTGCAGAATCTTTATCATATTCCTGAATTTCTTCGTATTTTCCATTGTCCATTTTAGGACCCACTTTCATTTCAAATAATTGTTCTTTGAATAAGAGTATATCATTCCCCTCTAAGTTAGCCTGCCCTTTAGCTAAATAAAAAACAAGGAGCAGCTGCCAACGACAGATCGCTCCTTGTTTTTTCAACTATCGTACCCGTTAGCTTAATCGAAAGATTCGCAAGTCAAATGTAAATAATCAAGATGTCCTTCATTATAATGGTATTTCATCTTATCTCCTACATAAAGCTTATTTCCACATTTTATACAATTGGAGATAGCACTTGTTCGTAGCCAAATCACTTTCTCTAGGGAATTTCAATCTGGTCAATGTCAAAGTTGTTGATTTGAAGGACTATCCTTTTCGAGCTAATAAAAAAAATATATATCACATAAATTCACTCAATATTGTTGAGTAACCAGAAAATAAATCGATTTCTTTATCTAATGTACTTTTCATTTTGGTTCCGCACTTCTCACTACAAATTGCAAAAATTCCATCAGTACCTTGTTGTTTAGCTTCTGATCCACTTGCCACAACAATAAATGGTACACTTGTATTTCTACTCGTTAAGTGTAATGAGATTATCTTCCCTTCCTGCTCATTAATATCTATACCTTCTTTAAATTTAACATTCAGACCAAAACAAGGGTTATCTTCTTTAATTTTCTTCATACACCAAGAGCATCTTAACATAATTGCTTGTTCTCCTTTTCCATTTTTTTCATTCCTAAAGTAAGGCAATCTAGAGACATAATATCCTATATTTCAATTAATACCACAGAGCAAGAAAGTTAATCCGTTCTTTCATGGTAGTTGAGTGAAAAAATGAAGCATCTGCACCGCGGCAGCTTGCTCCACTATCGTACCCGTTAGTTCAATACATCCTTATCTTTTTAATATAAATCTTGGTGAAGCACCATATTCTTGTTCCCCTTCAAAATAAGCCAGCTTTCCTGGAATACACGAAATCATTGATGGCATTCCGAATCCGACAGCTTTTTCTAATGCCATTAATAGGGGGAGTTCTTTTCCGTCAATTTCTTCACACCACGAAATTGAGTAACAAAATTCTCCAGCACCGTGCATTTTCATTATTTCTGCTATCCTTTTGGGGTTAGAATTAGGCCTGGGAATTTCAATCATAAATTCCTTACGGAGAGTAACTGAATAATTGTGATTCAGTCTCTGTATAGCATCAAGACGTTTTTTCGGTGAAGATAACTCAAACAATACTCTTTGTTGAATTGTTTTATTAAAAAATGATTTAACAATTATTTCATCAAGTTCTTTGCCCATTTCCAACCCTCAACAGAATTCTAAACTAATATGTACATTACGCTCTACTGCCCGATAGTTCAGCAGGCTGCCGAACGGTTTTCGGCTGTTCGAAGAGGGGGAGGGACTTCATGAAGGAAAGGCTTCTGGAGGCCCGAGGATCTGCGTCCGGCCTTATCACCAAATCGCGGGTGTAAAAAAGGCCGCAGGGCGATCCCGCGGCCGATCATTAAGTT
>NZ_JBWDNW010000062.1:0-1208 GCF_056269405.1 Paenibacillus sp. J2L1-98
CAGCGACTATGGGAGCGTCTCCGGTACGCTGACTTTCGCTGCTCAGCAATGGAAGCAGTCGATCTCGATTGCGATCAACGACGATAGCGATATTGAAGGTGACGAGGACTTTCACGTTGCATTGAGCAATCCGACCAATGGTTCGGTGCTTGGAAACTATACTGATGTCACCGTTACGATTGCCGATAACGATGATTCGGTACCGGCTCCGCCGGGCGAGTTTTCGTTTGTTGAGACCGGCTATACGGTTGAAGAAGGAGTCGGTATTGTCAAGCTGTCCATCAGCCGGACGAACGGCTCGGCCGGAGATGTGACGGTTGATTACCTTACCGTCGGCGGGACCGCGACGCGAGGAATGGATTTTGACCAAACGGCCGGAGCGCTTGAATTTCATACCGGTGAAACGTGGGCGGATATCGAAATCCCGATCGTAAATGACATGGAGGGTGAAGACGAAACGGAGACGTTCACGGTCGAACTGGTGACTCCGACAGGCGGCGCGTCGATCGGGAATGGCACCGCGAAAATCACGATCAAAGATGACGACGGAATCCTGCCGTATAAACCGGGTGAGTTTACGATCGAACAAAGCGATTACACGATTACGGAGGATGGATATCGGGTAAAGCTGAACGTGCTCCGCGAGAACGGTTCGGATGGTTCTGTGAGAGTTGATTATGCAACGGAAGGCGTTACGGCCGAAGGAGGCAGCGACTATTTGGAAGCTGCCGGCCAGCTGATTTTCAATCCCGGCGATACGCAAGCCGCGATTGAAGTCGAAGTGGTGAATGATAAGCGGTATGAAGGCAACGAATCGTTTAACGTCTCCATTAGCAATCCGACAAGCAGTGCAAAGCTCGGTTCGATTACAACCGCGAATGTGAAGATTATGGACAACGATCCGGCCAGCCATCCGAACCAATCTGGCTTCCAGCTTTCCGATTCCAAAACTTATCAAGCCGGTGGAACCAATTATGAATATTCGTTATATTACGGGTACATCTCGTCCTCAGGACAAGAGTTGAGTGGATCTTGGAGCCCCCCTGAAGGTTTCCATGGAGTCGTTACGGTATCCATGATTTCCCCGTATGGGGAAAATTATGACCTTAGTCTGGAGACCGTGGGCGAGGGTAACCGATTGCCGGAAGATACGACGTTACTCACAGGTGGTACCGAGTACAGTGCTACCGAGGTGCCCGGAGGTTACA
>NZ_JBWDNW010000061.1:0-1215 GCF_056269405.1 Paenibacillus sp. J2L1-98
GGTTAAGCTAGTAAGAGCGCACGGAGGATGCCTAGGCACCAGGAGCCGAAGAAGGACGTGGCGAACAACGATACCGCCTCGGGGAGCCGTAAGCAGGCTTTGATCCGGGGATTTCCGAATGGGGAAACCCAGCTGTCGTAATGGACAGTTACGGTTGAGTGAATACATAGCTCAACACGAGGCATACCAGGGGAACTGAAACATCTAAGTACCCTGAGGAAGAGAAAACAAAAGTGATTCCGTCAGTAGCGGCGAGCGAACGCGGATTAGCCCAAACCAAGGAGCTTGCTCCTTGGGGTTGTAGGACGTCTCACATGGAGTTACAAAGGTGTTTGGTAGGCGAAGAGGTCTGGAAAGGCCCGCTAGAAGAGGTAAAAGCCCTGTAGCCCAAACCAAGCACTCTCCGAGACGGATCCTGAGTACGGCGGGACACGAGAAACCCCGTCGGAATCCGGCAGGACCATCTGCCAAGGCTAAATACTCCCTGGTGACCGATAGTGAAGCAGTACCGTGAGGGAAAGGTGAAAAGCACCGCGGAAGCGGAGTGAAAAAGAACCTGAAACCGTGCGCTTACAAGAAGTCAGAGCCCGTTAAATGGGTGATGGCGTGCCTTTTGTAGAATGAACCGGCGAGTTACGATTACGTGCAAGGTTAAGTCGGGAAGACGGAGCCGTAGCGAAAGCGAGTCTGAATAGGGCGAATAAGTACGTGGTCGTAGACCCGAAACCGTGTGATCTACCCCTGTCCAGGGTGAAGGTGCGGTAACACGCACTGGAGGCCCGAACCCACGCACGTTGAAAAGTGCGGGGATGAGGTGGGGGTAGCGGAGAAATTCCAATCGAACTCGGAGATAGCTGGTTCTCCCCGAAATAGCTTTAGGGCTAGCCTCGAGGAATGAGCGTCGTGGAGGTAGAGCACTGATTGGGTGCGGGGCCCGCCAAGGGTTACCAAGTCCAGTCAAACTCCGAATGCCATAGACGTGCTACTCGGGAGTCAGACAGTGAGTGCTAAGATCCATTGTCAAGAGGGAAACAGCCCAGATCATCAGCTAAGGTCCCCAAGTGTGTGTTAAGTGGGAAAGGATGTGGAGTTGCAAAGACAACCAGGATGTTGGCTTAGAAGCAGCCACCATTTAAAGAGTGCGTAATAGCTCACTGGTCGAGTGACTCTGCGCCGAAAATGTAACGGGGCTAAACACACCACCGAAGCTATGAC
>NZ_JBWDNW010000019.1:0-125817 GCF_056269405.1 Paenibacillus sp. J2L1-98
GCCGATGGCATCCATGCCGAATGCGGGAATGGTATCGCCGATGGCATCCATGCCGAATGCGGGAATGGTATCGCCGATGGCATCCATGCCGAATGCAGGAATGGTATCGCCGATGGCTGCCCAGCCGAATGCGGGAATGGTATCGCCGATAGCATCCATGCCGAATGCGGGAATGGTATCGCCGATGGCATCCATGCCGAATGCGGGAATGGTATCGCCGATGGCATCCATGCCGAATGCGGGAATGGTATCGCCGATGGCTGCCCAGCCGAATGCGGGAATGGTATCGCCGCTGGCGATGAGTCCAAACCAGAGCATGGTTTCCCCAATGAGCATGCAGCCAGAGTATGGATACGGCTACGGTCATGGCATGGTATCGCCGTCGAATGTGCAGCCTGATTACGGTTATGGTTACAGCGGACATGGAATGGTATCGCCAGCTAATGTTCATCATGATGGCGGCTACGGGTATCCTGCAGCAGGTTTCCCTTCGTATCCTTCATACCCGGGTTGGCCGCAAACGGCAGGTGTAGGCGAATCGAACCAAGCAGATTGCGGCTGTAAAGGAAACAGGTCCGATCAAGCTTCTGCGAAGCTGGCAGATGCGGAAGAAACACCAAAAACAGTAAAGACGGCAGTGCCACGGAAAACAGGTAAAAAAGCAGTTATCAGAACCGTCACGCCTCGGCCGAACAGAACGAAACGCAGCAATTTGCCATGGATCAATCGTTAAGGTAGGAAATAGGGATGTCCCGGAGATCAAAAAATCTCCCGGACATCCCTTTCGTTTTCTATATCCTTGCGCAGTGCCGCTGGATAGAGACTGCTAGATGATTTTACATATGCGATAAGGAGAGCGTGCTTGAATATTTATGTAATATTGGCGCATACTATCAAAAAATATGAAGAAGGGGTCTTCCCCATGATGCCATTCACCCTTTGGAAAAACTTAAAGAAGCGTCTTCGCAGCAAGCGCCGCCCGATGTGGACACTGGGTGCTATTATCATTTGCTTGCTCGCTTGCTGGCCCGCCCCTGCTAAAGCTGAAACAGCTGCGGTTGAGCCAACCGAGCAACAAAGCACCTTCATTAAAACGCTGGAGAAGCAGGCTGAACCGCTATCCGTTATGCTGCACAGCATTTACGTATGCGGCCAGGAAGCAAAGCCGCTGGGACGTATGATGAGCAAGCAAATTGTGCAGCTTATGCTCGTTCATCCGGAATGGAAGGCGATGCTTGATCAAGAGCAAGGCACGGTGCATTTTGAACAGCATATTGAAGACTTGTCTGAGCATTGTAAAGCAAATGCTTATATGGGCGTCGACAAAAACGGGAATCTTACGCTTTATGACGGTGTCCCGAAAAAGGAAAAGGTCGTACGAACCTTTTTTCAGCTGGACGTCCGTTACATGGAGAGCAGTTTGCCTCAGGATAAGCTGGACCAGCTTACCAATGGGATTCGGATAAGCGACATTGAAGAATATAACAGCGTTTTGTCGACCTTTAGTGATTATGCAGCAGTGGAGCAAAATCAAAAAGTAATGAAGCCAGCCTATTAACCGGCAGGCTGTAAGAGGCCGCACCTTTACAGTGCGGTCTTTTTTATTTAAAATGATGCTCTATTCATCCGCAAGGCGAGTTTTTGCAACCAAAGGCAGGCGACTGCTGGTCAAACTTTTGTCTGTTAGCTGAAATATCAAACGCGCGTTCTCATTCACTCCATCTTTTGCTATAATGGATGAAGCAACTTTCAGAGAGTATGCTGAGCAAGCAGGTTTTACGCTGGGAAACCAAGCATAGGCTTACGAAGCAAGTTTTACGTTGTAAAACGTTTGAGGAGATGGCAATTTGCGCGTTCTTGGCATTGATCCCGGTTATGCGATCGTTGGATTTGGATTTATAGATAAGGTCGGACACAAGCTTACGCCTGTGCAATACGGAGCGATTCAAACGGAAGCCCATACGCCTCCCGAGCAGCGTTTACTGCAAGTTTACGAGTCTGCGGGATCTTTGATGGATAAATATAAACCGGATACCGTTGGCGTAGAGAAGCTGTTTTTTAACCGGAACGTAACGACGGCATTTGATGTAGCGCAGGCAAGAGGCGCTATTATTTTGGCCGCAGCGCAGCGCGGTTTGCCCATTGGAGAGTATACGCCGCTGCAAGTGAAGCAGGCCGTTGTCGGCTACGGGAAAGCGGAGAAGAAGCAAGTGCAGGAGATGGTCAAAATGTTTCTGAAGCTGTCGGCGGTGCCTAAGCCGGATGATGTTGCCGATGCGCTTGCAGTGGCCATTTGTCATGCCCATTCCTTCGTATTAACCCAGAAAACTAATGAGGTGAAGCGTTCGTGATCGATTTTTTAAGAGGCGTTGTCGTACATTTGGAATCCGAATATATCGTTCTGGACGTAAGAGATACAGGATATCGCGTTTTTACTCCTAATCCGTATGCATTTGCCAAAAAAGAGGAGCCCGTAACGGTCTATATTCATCATAATGTCCGCGAGGATGCTATTTTGTTGTTCGGATTCGAGACAAGGGAAGAACAGACATTGTTCCGCAAGCTGCTCGAGGTATCCGGTATTGGGCCGCGCGTCGCGTTAGGCATTTTGTCAGGCGGTCGGCCGGATGCTGTAATTGCGGCGATTCAGCAGGAAAACATAGCATTTCTCACTAAGCTGCCCGGCATAGGAAAGAAAACCGCACAGCGGATGATTCTTGACCTGAAGGATAAGCTGATCGGTGCGGGTCTTGACGGAGGTTTATTGACAGCGGCAGGCGTAGCGCTTGATCTCGCATCGAGCAGACATACGGGACAAGGTGCAGGCACGGCATGGCAGGAGGCGCGTGAAGGTCTAGCCGCACTAGGCTACACCGCTGCGGAGCTGGATAAAGCTTGGAATGGGCTGCAGCAGAGCGTAACGGCGGAGGAAACGGTTGATTCTTTAATGAAGCGGGCTTTGCAGCAGCTGTTTAAAGGTTAACGGAAGGAGTTGAACGCAGATGGACGATAGAATCATTTCCGCCAACCTGATGATGGAAGACCAGGCGGTTGAGCTCAGCTTGCGTCCCCGCTATTTGGCCGAGTATATTGGGCAAACGAAGGCTAAGGAAAATTTGAAAATTTATATCGAAGCGGCAAAATTACGCAAAGAAGCGCTTGATCACGTGCTTCTGTATGGACCGCCCGGACTTGGGAAGACGACGCTGTCGAACATTATCGCCAACGAGCTCGGAGTCCATCTTCGCACGACATCCGGACCGGCTATTGAGCGGCCTGGCGATCTTGCTGCGCTGCTAACGAATTTGCAGGAGGGCGACGTACTCTTTATCGACGAAATCCACCGGCTGCATCGGACGGTAGAGGAAGTATTATATCCGGCGATGGAAGACTTTGCGCTCGACATTATGATCGGTAAAGGACCAAGCGCCCGTTCGGTGCGATTGGATTTGCCGCCTTTCACGCTGATCGGAGCGACTACACGGGCAGGCTTGCTGTCGGCGCCGCTTCGCGACCGCTTCGGAGTCGTTAGCCGGCTGGAGTTCTATACGATTGATGAGCTTGCTTTTATCGTGTCTAGAACAGCTGAGATATTGAATGTCGGCATAGTAGGGGAGGCTGCCTCCGAGATAGCGATGCGGTCGCGCGGAACGCCGCGTATCGCGAACCGTCTGCTTAAGCGGGTACGCGATTTCGCTCAGGTTCGCGGGGATGGAGTCATAACGCATGACATTGCCCGTTCAGCGCTTGAGCTGCTGCAGGTCGACAAGATGGGCCTCGATCATATCGATTTCAAAATGCTGCAAGCGATGATGACTACTTTTGCAGGCAGACCAGTGGGACTTGATACGATAGCTGCGACGATCGGCGAGGAAAGCCAAACGATCGAAGATGTGTACGAACCTTATTTAATGCAAATCGGCTTCTTGCAGCGAACGCCGCGCGGACGGATTGCCACCGATAATGCCTATCGGCATTTAGGCCTCCCGATACCGGGGAGACAATAGTCCATGAGCCGGGCAGCTAAAAGTTCACCCGAGAAGCTCTATATTATCTATGACGGCCATTGCAATCTCTGCCTGGCTTCTGTAGCAAAGCTGAAGGGTTTAAATTCTAATGCGGATCTGCATTACGTACAGATTCAGCAATTGGAAGCTTCAGCTGAAACGGAGCAGCCTATTCCTCTTTTTCGTCAGCTGAACTACGCAGAACTGTATGAGAAAATGCATGTTATCGACGAGAAGGGGCAGCTGTTTGCCGGGGCGGACGGGGTTATCCGCATATTAAGAACGGTTAAGGGCCTGCGCTGGCTATCCGCTTTTTACCGCATACCAGGGATGAAGCGCGCGGCTGATCATATTTATAGATTTGTAGCCGATAGAAGATATGAATGGTTTGGTTCTACCGAGCAAAGCTGTTCCATTCATGGGTGCGAGCAGTCGCAGGGCAGAGGGGAGAATAACAAGCATGGCAATTAAACCGTCAATTAAGCGATATATCATTTTGGCAGTAACGATTTTACTGCTCGCATCGGCATGGACAGGTTCCCCGTCGCAGGCGGCGGTTCCGAAGCTGGATTCGATCCGCGTTGCTTTATTTATGCAATTGCCTGGGAAATATACCGATACGACAGCTGCGGCGACGTTCTCGTCAGCAGGCGGCATGAGCATCGGCGAAAGACAACCTGATGGTGTCAATCATTGGTTTAGTGTTGAAGGGGCGTCCACGGTTCGTTTTGCGGTGGATAGCTTTAAGGTGAAAGTATTTGAATCGTCTAATTTCAATTCTGCGCTAGCCGTTTACAAAAGGCTGCAAGCTTTGAAAGGAGCAGCATTCCTGACATCGCTTTCCAAAAACGGGGCTATCGTCTATCAGGTTATAGAAGGTACATATAACACAGCGGCTGAGGCAACCGCCGCGCAAACGAAATGGAATGGCGACAGCGAGCTGGCAAAGCTGGCCGGCAGTTTTAAATCTGTGCTCCAAGGCCCGCTTCACCTGGAAAGCGGTCCGTTAACGAGTAAAGCGGCTGCTATCGCGGCTGCAAGCAACTTTGGCGCGGCTGGTTTGGATGCCTTTGCAGCCGTTCGCTCAGTAAATGGTTCAGCCAGCTACTCGGTTATGGTAGGTGCTGCTGTAACGGAGGCAGAGCTCCAAATTGTTAAAGCGGCGGCTGCTGCAGTATCGGGCGGCGGCGCGCTTAACGATGCCGATTCTGGGGCCGCATATTTATTAGTCAGGAATGATCACTCCATTAGCGCCAAAGCGGAGAGCAGCGCTGAGCTATATATGTTTGCGGGCAGCGATACGAAAATAGCGGTATCTCCGGCAGGCACGGATCCGATCAAGCTAACGGAACGGAGCAACCGCAGCTATCGGGGGCTATTCGAGCTAAGCGTGCTTAATGGACGAATGGCAGTCATAAACGAGCTTCCGTTCGAGCAATACCTTTACTCGGTTGTCGGTGTGGAAATGTATCCTTCATGGCCAGAGGAGGCTTTGAAGGCGCAGGCTGTAGCCGCGCGCACGTTTGCTTTGAATAAGGGCTTTGGTTTCCAAATCGCTCATGTCGTGGATACTACTTTAAGCCAGGCATACTACGGCATAGGCTCGGAGCGTCCATCAACGATAGCCGCCGTAGAAGAGACGGCAGGCGAAGTCGCTTTGTACAACGGGAAAGCAATAGAAGCGTTATTTTCTGCGAATGGCGGAGGAGTTACGGCTGATGCCAAAGAAATATGGAACAATTCGATTCCTTATTTGCAAGCGGTGAAGAGTCCGGATACTTCGTCAGAGGCTGGATTACACAGCTGGTATCGCGTTGTGCTTCCTAGCGGTTCCATCGGTTATATTCGCGAGGATTTGCTCGATGAAACGGGACAAACGACAGCAGCTGGAAGCAGTATCATGCAAGTCAATACGAATGGCACGATGGTTCGCAAGCATCCGGTAATCCAAGATACAATTCCTGTCATCGCGCAGGCGGACATCGGGACACAGGTTGTTGTGCTGGAGAAAACCGTTGAATCCAATTCGATGTCTTGGGTGCGGGGTCCTTATACGCCCCAGGAAATGCTAACGGCCATTAATGCTAAAGTGAAGACACCGGTATCGGGGCCAATTCGCACTTTAGAAGTCAGTCAGCGCGGCGCATCAGGACGCGCAACGGAAATTTTGGCAAATGGCCAGAAGCTGGCTGTAACCTATCCAATTGATTTACGCGCTGCATTAGGCGTACAAGGCTCTTTGCCGAGTACGTTGTTCCAGATTGAGGAGACAGCTAAGGTCGCTATGCTCGGTGCAGGCTCGGCGACGCGGACAAAGCCATCGGACACGGCTCCTGTATTTACCATTAGCGCTGGAGGCGGAGTTGCTGAGGCGGCTAATGCTAATCTGTTTATTCTCGATGGCAGCAATCATTTGCGTGCGGCAACGAAGGAGCCTTCCTTCCGCATTACAGGATCAGGAAACGGCCATGGAGTCGGTTTGTCGCAGTATGGCGCTTTAAGCCTTGCCCAGCAAGGGTATGACTATCAATATATTTTGAAATACTATTACAAAGATGTAACCATCGCTAAGGAATGATTGAATCGATATGAACGTAGAATGGTTTGATTTTGAATTGCCGGAACGGTTAATTGCTCAGACGCCGCTGCTGGACAGAACGGCTTCAAGACTGCTCGCCTTAAACAAGCAAACAGGCGAAGTGACGCACAATAAATTTACGGATTTGGAGCAATATCTTCAATCCGGGGATGTGCTGGTACTAAATGATACTAGAGTAATTCCTGCCCGCTTAACGGGAATGAAGAGCGACACCGGGGCTAAGATTGAGCTGCTGCTGTTGAAGCAGCTCGAAGGAGACAGCTGGGAAGCATTGGGCAAGCCGGCCAAACGACTGAAGGTCGGCACGGCTCTTTCCTTCGGAGACGATTGCGAAGGCAATCCATTGCTGCGCGCCGTCATCGAGCAGGAAGGCGAGATGGGCGGAAGAACGGTTCGGTTTATTTACGACGGTATTTTTCAAGAGCTGCTGGACCGTCTTGGTGAAATGCCGTTGCCGCCTTATATTAAGGAAAGGCTGGAGGAGAGAGAAAGGTATCAAACCGTATACTCGAAGCATGCGGGGTCTGCAGCTGCGCCTACAGCCGGCCTGCATTTTACCGATGAATTTCTGGCGAAGCTGCAAGAGAAGGGCGTTAAGCTTGCCTATGTTACGCTGCATGTCGGGTTGGGTACGTTCCGTCCCATGTCCGTTGATTTGGTCGAGGATCACGAAATGCATGCCGAGTACTATGAGCTGAACGAGCAAAATGCGGAAATAATAAATGAAGCCAAACGGAGCGGAGCGCGTATTATTGCTGTCGGGACAACCTCTTCCAGGACGCTTGAAACTGTGGCCGCGCGCTTTGAAGGAAAATTAATTGAAGCGTGCAGCGGCTGGACATCGATTTTTATTTTTCCGGGTTACGAGTTTAAACTCGTTGACGCACTTCTCACCAATTTTCATTTGCCAAAGTCTACGCTCGTTATGCTTGTAAGCGCGCTGGCTGGACGCGACGCTGTCATGCAAGCCTACGAAGAAGCGATAGCTCATGAATATCGGTTTTTCAGCTTCGGCGACGCCATGTTTATTTACTAATTAGGAATAGGAAGCGTGAATTGTGGCTGTAAAATATGAATTAATCAAACAATGCAAGCAATCAGGAGCACGGCTCGGACGCGTGCATACTCCGCATGGCATCATCGAGACGCCAACCTTTATGCCGGTAGGTACGCAAGCTACCGTCAAAACGATGAGTCCTGAAGAGCTTAAGACGATGGATGCCCATATTATTTTGAGCAATACGTATCATTTGTTTCTAAGACCGGGACATGAGATTGTACGGAATGCCGGCGGACTGCACAAGTTCATGAACTGGGACAGGCCGATACTTACGGACAGCGGCGGCTTTCAAGTGTTCAGCTTAAGTGAAATGCGTAAAATTACCGAGGAGGGCGTTCACTTTCGCTCGCATCTGAACGGAGACAAGAAGTTTCTCTCTCCTGAGGTTGCGATGGAAATTCAAAACGCGCTTGGCTCGGATATCATGATGGCATTCGACGAATGCCCGCCGTTTCCGGCAGAGCACGAGTATGTGAAGAAATCGCTGGAGCGCACGACGCGTTGGGCGGAACGCTGCCTTGAAGCGCATGCAAGGCCTCATGATCAAGGGCTGTTCGCGATCGTACAGGGGGGAATGTACAAAGATTTGCGCATTCAGAGCGCAAATGATTTGACTTCCATGGATTTCCCGGGGTATGCTATTGGTGGACTGAGTGTAGGCGAGCCTAAGCATCTGATGTATGATGTGCTCGATTATACGGTTCCCATTTTGCCGGCGAATAAACCTCGTTATCTTATGGGAGTCGGCTCTCCGGATGCGCTGATTGAAGGCTCTATCCGCGGCATCGATATGTTCGATTGCGTTTTGCCGACACGAATTGCCCGTAATGGTACAACGATGACCAGCCAAGGCAGACTCGTCATTCGCAATGCGAAATACGCCGAAGATTTTGGTCCATTGGATCCCGAGTGTTCATGCTATACTTGCACGAACTATTCGAGAGCATATATCCGTCATCTTATTAAAGCGGATGAGACATTCGGTATGAGACTGACAACTTATCACAATTTGCATTTCTTGCTTCAACTCATGCGGGACGTTCGGCAAGCGATCATGGAGGACAGGCTGCTCGATTTCCGGGATTCCTTCTTCGCAGCCTACGGCCTGTTCGATAATGAGAAAGGGTTTTGAAAGGGGGGATTTCGATGTGGCTAGCAGCAGGTGATGCAGCAGGTTCAAGTAATATTATTAGTATGATTTGGCCGTTTGTGCTTATGTTTGCGGTATTTTATTTCTTACTTATCCGTCCGCAGCAGAAGAAACAAAAGCAACGTACTTCCATGCTTAACCAATTGAAAAAAGGCGATAAAATTTCAACAATTGGTGGCTTGCACGGTACGGTCGTAGAGCTCACTGATGATACGGTTGTACTTCGCGTAAACGATACAACAAAAATGACGTTCGAGCGCAGTGCGATTAGCACGATCATTAACTCCGCACCGGCAGTATCGGAATAAGGACAATGGAATAGAAAACGGCTGGCATGCCAACATGTCAGCCGTTTTTTTGTTTAAGCATCAATTTTTATTTTTTCAAATTGACACCAATCATGCCGCCAAAAGCGCCTGAAAGAAGAGCTGCTCCAAGAAGGAGGGCACTGTGCAGCGAGAGTGAAGCGTTAGAAGCAAGGAAGCTGATTATAATGATGATTGCGCCGTACAACAATCCAAGCAGCGCGCCATTATACCACCCTTTGCTCTCTGACCGCCGGCCGGCGGTAAATCCACCCGCAAGCGACGCAAAGCCGTGAACAAGTAAGGCATTTGTTGATAAGCTGCTTTCTTTCATAGCGGTAAAATGCAAAAGCAGGGAGAGCAGCAAAGCGCCTACTGCCAGCCAAATAATTGAAAACAGCACTCCGGCAAGCAAAGGTGAAGCAATTAATGGCGGTTTAGGAGATGGTTTAACCGAACTCATCAAATTTCCCCCCAGCGATAGGTACGTATTACTTATCCATATGGCCAGGCCATGCGGAATAGTACAACTATATGCTTGGCAAGCAAATTTTATTGTGCTGCAATTATTCATTGCCATATATTCGTGTAAGATGCGGGGTATGATGTATCTGCGCGCAGGTCAGAATAGCTGTACGGACAAAAAAAAGCTGACAGCAGCTCGTATGACAAAGTCGAGGAGGCGGTTTCCGTTGGAATTTTGGGGCCTGTTAATCCGGACGGTAATTATTTACTTCGTCGTATTTCTGATCATGCGCTTTATGGGTAAGCGAGAAATCGGTAAGCTATCGGTGTTCGATCTCGTGATTTCAGTCATGATCGCGGAAATTGCCGTCATCGTAATCGAAGATATGGATCGTTCGATGTGGAGCGGTATTTTGCCAATGGCCGTCCTGCTGCTCATTCAAGTAGGCAGTGCCTTTCTGACGATGAAAAGCCGGAAGCTAAGGCTGCTGTTTGACGGCAAGCCTAGCGTAATTATTGACAAAGGCAAGTTAAATAGCGATGTTATGCGTAAGCAGCGCTACAATTTGGATGACTTAATGCTGCAGCTGCGAGAGAACAAAATCAGTGCTGTGTCAGATGTGGAATTTGCCATATTGGAAACGAGCGGGAAGCTCTCTGTTATACCTAAGGAAAACTCCGCTTCAGACGATGACAACAACAATAATGACCAAGGGACGGAAAGTCCGGCATCTGAAAAAAAGCTTAATCCATACAACTTGTCCAAAATTATTCCTCCGAAATACCGGTTCGAAATTTTGCCAATCCCGCTTATTATGGATGGCAAGGTACAGGATGCAAACCTGGAAAAGCTTGAGAAAACGAGGTTTTGGCTTAAAAATGTGCTGCAGGAAAAAGGCGTTACCGATTTTAAGGACGTATTTTTTTGCACGATTGACCATAAAGGCAAACTATTTATCGATATGCTTGACAAAAAACCGCGGAAATAGGAAAGGGAATCCCCTTTCTTATCCGCGGTTTTTTGCTTTAACTAACCGGCCAGCATTATTTAAACCAATTGCCAAACAAAGGAATGCGGATCATATCATGACGGTCAATGATTTTCATGCCAACCATCAGTATCAAATAAATGATTACACTCGCTGCACATGCAAGCAGCAGGTTAATCCACTCGGCAGTCAGCGGCTGCTGGTTCATCGTGAACCGGGCGGCAGCTCCCATAATGATCATGGCTGCGCCTACTTTCGCAAAGTCTGAGAGCTTCATGTGAAAGCCGATAAACCGGAGCACACTAATACCATGTAAGACGGTGACGAGAACGATGTTGACGTTGATAGCGATTAAGGCGCCATATATGCCAAAGTCAGGATCGGATGCCAGCTTCACGATAAGAAACAGCTTGACGATTGCACCGATTAATGTGTTGATTAAAGCCGTGCCTGGCTTATTGAGCGCTTGAAGAGCGGCTTGCAGAGGAGCTTGCAAATAAATGAAAATACCGACTGGAGCAATGAGCTGCAGCATCGGCGCAATTTCAGCGTGATTATAGAGGATCCGGCAGATGGGTTCCGCGAATAAAGACATGATGACGACAAAGGGAGCACCCGAAACAAGAGCAAGTCTCATCGATTGATGCAGCCGTTTATGAATTAAAGAATTATCCCCCCGTGCAGCAGCTTCCGACAAGGAAGGGATGAGCGATACGGCAAGTGAATAGGTCAAGGCCGTCGGCAATAGCAGAAGCGGAACGATCATCCCTTGCAGCGCGCCATATTGCGCGGTGGCAACTCCAGTTGCAATACCGGCAGCAGCTAGGCTTCGGGCGGTAAGAATGGATTCCAGCAAATACGAGAAGGAACCGACCAAGCGGCTTCCGGTTACCGGTATCGATAAACCAAGGAGCCTGCGAAATACAGGAACGTTTTTGGGAGCGTGCTGGTCAGGAAGTTGTGATGATGCTTGTTTCAAGAGCTGCTTGTCACGGTAATATTTCCACAGCAGTACTGCCAAACCCCCGATTTCTCCCACGACGGCACCGAGCATTGCGCCTGCAGCACCCCATTCCAGACCATACGGCAGAAGCATGTACGCAAAAGAAAGCGATGCTACAATACGCAGCACGGTTTCCACAATTTGCGAAACAGCAGTAGGTATCATGTTTTGTTTCCCTTGAAAGTATCCGCGATAAACCGATGAAATGCCAATAATGAGCAGCATTGGGGTCATAACGATAAAAGTGCGGTATACACGGGCATCCGGCAGCACATGCTTAATGATCCAAGGAGCACCGAGCAGCATCACAGCGGTCATCAGTATGCCAAGCAGCGTAACGAGCGCCATTGCTGTCCGGAAAATGTACTTTACACGAATGGAATCGCCTTGCGATTCAGCTTCTGCAATCCATTTGGCGACCGCAAGCGGAATGCCTCCAGTAATTATAGTAAGCATAACGGTTAGAAACGGGTAGCTAAGCTGGTACAAGCCGACGCCCTCAGCGCCAATTATACGCGGGAGCGCGATGCGGGGCACGAAGCCGAGCAGACGGTTAATAATGCCAGCGGCAAGCAGAATCATAGCGCCCTTTATAAATGTTTGTTTGGTTTGCTTCGTCATAATAGAATACCCTCTTCTCTTTCGTGAAATAGCAAATCCGCTCCTGCTTGATCGATAGACGAAGCTATGAGACAGGCCGGTACTATCATGTTTATGCGGTGCATGTCCGTTTCCATGTCAGTCATTTTGTGGAATACAAAAACAGCTTGCAGGAATATGGAGAAGACGTAGCGAATAGATGGAATAGACATGCGATATCGGCTTAAAAATAGATTTGAGAATAGTTTAATGTCATAAGCTTTTAGGAGGCGCAGCATGACAGACGAAGAGTTAAGCCGTATGATCGAGGAGCTATGCAACAGCAAGGCGGAGGAATTTCATCTCATTGGCTATGAGTATGTGACAGGCCAAGAGGTTTGGGAATGCGTAAGCGATAAGTATATTAAAACGGGACAACCCGAGCTTCACGAAATAGTTAATGATATTTTATCGCTAAAGGTTATGAAATTTATGAATTTCATGACGATTAGCGCATACAAAGGAACCCCATTATGAATCTGCGGGTTTCTTTTTTTTGACTCGATTTTACCGCGTCTGTATAATAGGAATATTGAGATCATAAGGGGGATTTAGACGTATGTTCGGGAAGAGAATTATTGCCTTCCTTGCGATCGTAGTCATTATGTTTGGCGTTATCGCTTGGACAAGCCCATCGCTAGTAAAAGATGTAAGGCTAGGCCTTGATTTAAAAGGCGGATTTGAGGTTTTGTACGAGGCGCAGCCGCTTGAGGGCGGAGAAGCAGTAACACCGGAATCATTGAAGGAAACAGCAAAAAGCTTGGAATCACGGATTGATGAGCTCGGCATTGTGGAGCCTGAAATTACGACCGAAGGTACGAACCGGATTCGCTTAAAGCTGGCCGGTGTTGCGAACGAGGAAGAAGTAAGAGATATTCTTGCTAAGCCGATCAACCTGACTTTCCGCGGACCGGATGGCAAGATCGAGCTTGATGGCAGCGACTTTAAGCAAAATGGAGCGGGTATCGGCTATGACAGCTTAAGTAAGCCATTCGTTACGATTGAACTCAAAGACGCGAAAAAATTCGAAGAGATTACTACTCGTTTAACGGGCCAATATTTAGCTATTTATCTTGATGATAAAGAGCTTTCCAAACCGTCCGTTAACTTTCCTATTTCCGGCGGATCTGCTCAAATTTCGGGCGATTACACGGTAGATGAAGCGAAAGAATTGGCAGATATGATCAACCTTGGAGCTTTGCCGCTCAAGCTGGTTGAGAAGTATACACAAAGCGTTGGCGCTAAGCTTGGACTTGCATCCTTGAAGGATACAGTTGAAGCGGGCCTTATCGGTACGGCTATTATTTTGGCGTTTTTAATTATTTTGTTCCGTATTCCAGGTGTTGTAGCGGGTATAACGGTCATTACTTATACGTGGCTCTTGATCGTTGTATTCAATTTAATGAATGCCACCCTCACCTTGCCGGGTATAGCAGCCTTTGTACTCGGTATCGGTATGGCGGTAGATGCGAATATCATTATGTACGAACGTATTAAAGAAGAGATCCGCAGCGGAAAAAGCTTGCTCTCCTCTTTGAAGTCAGGCTCGAAAAACTCCTTCCGTACCATTATGGATGCGAACATTACGAACATCATTGCGAGCGCCGTATTGTATTACATTGGCAATGGCGCGATCCGCGGCTTCGCGCTGACGATGATCTTCAGTATTCTCGTAAGTATGCTGACGAACATTTTCCTGTCCAGATTGTTAATTATGCTGCTCATTAAAAGTAACCTATTTACAAAACCAAGCTACTATGGCGTAAAGGAGGCAGAAATCCGTGAACTTTAATACAAAAATCCGTTATGATTTTGTCGGGAACCGCAACAAGTTCTTTCTGTTCTCGATCACGTTAACTGTACTGGGCATATTGTCTTTGCTTATCTTCAATCTTAATTTCGGCGTTGATTTCAAGGCCGGTACGAATATGGATATTTTGGTAGGCAAGCAAGCAACCCAGAAGGATGCCAAAGAGATTCTTGTCAAAGCGGGAATTGAAGGCATTACGCCTACGGTAGGCGGCACAGGTAACGAGCGCGTTTCCGCCCGTTTTGACGAGGTGCTCACGCAAGCCAAAATCGTTGAAATTCAAAACGCTTTTAAAGCGAAATACGGCGATCAAGTATCGGCCGAAGTTAACGTTGTATCTCCTGATATGGCGCAGGAGCTCGGAATCAAAACGATTTGGGCGATCCTTATTGCTAGCGTAGCGATAATGATTTATGTCATGTTTCGTTTCGAATGGCGTTTTGCGCTTGCCGCGAACATCGCGATTTTGTATGACGCGTTTGTCGTAGTTGCTGTATTCTCGATTTTCCGACTTGAAGTAGACCTGCCGTTTATCGCGGCTGTACTCACAACCATCGGCTATTCGATCAATGATAAAATCGTAATTTTTGACCGGATTCGTGAAAACCTGCGCTTCGGTCAATTCAAAAACCGTGAACAGCTGGCTGAAATGGTTAATGCGAGTATTTGGCAAACGATGGCAAGGAACATTTATACCGTCTTAGCGGTACTTATCGTTGCGGTTTGTTTGTTCATTTTCGGAAGCGAATCGATCAAACTGTTCGCGCTTGCCAAAATTATTGGACTATCAAGCGGAGCATATTCATCTATCTGTATCGCGAGCCCGCTCTGGCTGCTTCTTAAAGGAAAACAAAAGCCGAAGGCTGCCGTTAAAACTACAGCTTAATTTACGCTTACGAAGTAGGTTTGCATTCGCAAAACCTAAGCACACGCTTACGAAGTAGGTTTTGCAATTGCAAAACCTTTAGGAGGTACAAATGTCAACCACACAGCGATATGCAAAAGCAGAGTCCGCAAGTTGGGCCGGCTTATGGGGGAACATGCTGCTGGCACTATTTAAAGGCGCAATTGGTTGGTTGTCAGGAAGCAAGGCGCTGCTCGCGGATGCGTTTCGAACGGGAGCTGAGGCCGTTTCGGGGATAGCAGCTATTTCAGGTTTGAGGGCAAGCCGTCAGCGTAAATTGGCAAAATCAAATGCTGCTGCGGAAACAGAGGATACAAGAGGAGAGGCGGCGTCAACGATTCTGTTGTCTGTCGTCCTTCTCATCATTGGGCTTGAAATCGGTATTTCTGCCATTCGTGATATTTCCGACCGTGTGACGGGCGCGCCGCATTGGAGCTCGGTAGCGGCAATTGCTCTCTCTTTAATCGTTCAGCAGCTGTTTTTTCCTGCGAAAGATCGTTTGACCGGCCTTTATTGCTCGGCGGCGGCGTTGATAGGAACAAGCGGAGCGATAATCGGCAAAATGCTGTCAATTCCGGTGCTCTATTATTTTGATCCGGCCGCGGCGATTGTCATAGCTGCAATCGTTGTCATTAACGGCTACAAAATGGCTGTCAACCTGCGCAAAGACAGTAATGGAACGGTGATAGAGGAAAATCCCGATGAGCTGATGCAGCTTGTTCAGCGCGTTGAAGGAGTCGTCACCGTGCAATCATTGCGAGCAAAAGAGCATGGACATTATGTCATAGCAGAAATGGTTATTAGCGTTAATCCGCGTATTTCTGTTCTTGAGGGTCAGGAGATTGCAAAACGGGTAAAGCAGCTTGTTATGAAACGTTTTATACATGTTACGGATGTTTCGATTTATGTCGAGCCATATGATCCTGGTTATCCGTATAAGTCCAATCATGATCCGAATCAGGAGCAGATGCCGACACTGCTGCAATAAGAACTGCAAACAGCAGGAGAGGGGAAAGCAACATGATTCAAAGGAAGACACGGTGGGCAGTTGCGCCATGGTCAGCAACCGATGAGGATAAGGCGAAAAATCTGGCTTCCAGCCTAAGCGTGCCGCCGTTGGTAGCAAGGCTGCTCGTGCAGCGCGGTTACGGCGATGTGGAATCGGCGGAACGGTTTTTACGGGGCGGACTGGAGCATTTTCATGATCCGTATTTATTGTTAGGAATGAAGGCGGCTGTCGAGCGAATAAGATTGGCTGCAGTTAATAACGAGAAAATTCGGATTTATGGCGATTATGATGCTGACGGCGTATCCAGTACAGCGTTACTTGTGCATTTATTTCGCTCATTACATTTTAATTTTGACTATTATATTCCTCATCGCGCTTTGGAAGGGTATGGATTGAACAGAAAAGCAATCGAGCTTGCAGCTGAAGAGGGCATCGGCTTAATCGTTACGGTGGATACGGGCATTAGTGCCGCTGATGAGATTGAATATGCGAAGCAGCTTGGCATCGATGTCGTAGTAACCGATCACCATGAGCCGCCTGAGCAAATTCCGAATGCAAGCGCGGTCGTTAATCCGAAGCAGGAGGGCTGCGGCTACCCGTTTAAAGGGCTTGCAGGCGTTGGCGTAGCTTTCAAACTGGCGCACGCCCTGCTGGAGCGTCCGCCGCTCGAATGGGCTGATATTGTCAGCTTGGGCACGATCGCCGATTTAATGCCGCTAAAGGACGAGAATCGAATTTTGGTGCGTTACGGTCTGGAAAGATTGCGCAGCCATACGAGCGTCGGGTTCCGGGCCTTAGCAGAGGCTGGCGGCATAGAGCTGGAAGGTCTTACCGCTACAGGAATTGCATTTGGAATGGCGCCGCGCGTCAATGCGGCCGGCAGGCTGGATCATGCGAAGCGGGCAGTTGAACTGCTTACGACTGAGGATTACGATAATGCGATTTTGGCGGCAATCGGGCTTGATAGCTTAAACAAGGAACGGCAGCGAGTAGTAGAAAGCATCGTGAAGGAAGCGGAACTGCAATGGCAGGCCAAATGCGAGGAAGCTGCAGCGGCTGGCGCGGAGCCGCCGCCAGTTATCGTGCTTGCGGGTGAAGGCTGGAACGTTGGTGTCATCGGCATCGTCGCCTCTAAGCTGCTTGAGAGGAATTATAAACCGGTTATTATTCTTGGAATAGATGGGCAGACAGGGATGTGTAAAGGCTCTGCACGCTCTATAGACGGCTTTGACCTGCATGCGGCGCTTACAGCCTGCGATGAACTGCTCGATCATTACGGCGGTCATCAGGCGGCAGCCGGCATGAGCCTGCACCGTGACCGGCTGCTGCTATTTGAACAGCGGCTTGGCGAGCTGGCTGCCGAGTGGTTGACCGCCGACGACTGGATTCCGAAAACATCGGTGGATCTCGTATGCTCGGTAAGCGAGGCTACGCTGGATACGATTACCGAGCTTTCGCAGCTGGAGCCTTTCGGGATGGGGAATCCGTCTCCCAGGCTGCTATTCCAGCGGACCGAGCTGGCGGACCGGCGTACGATTGGCAAGGAATCCAAGCATCTGAAGCTGTCTCTCGGCAGCGGACGCCGATTGTTAGACGGGATTGGCTTCAGCATGGGTATGCTGGCGGACCGGCTAAAGCCGGGCAGCAAAATCGATATCATCGGCGAATTATCCGTCAATGAATGGAACGGACAGCGCAAGCCGCAGCTGCAGCTGCATGATGTTCATTTTGATCCTGATGCGGCAGATTTTCCGGAGCGCGAGCATTTCGGTAAAGTTTATCAGCTGCTTAAGCAGCTCGGACAAGTTCCGCTTCAAGGATTAAACGACCGCTTATCGCAGCAAAGCGGTCTATCCTTAAACACGGTGGAGCTTATGCTGGACGTATTTGAGGAATTGCAATTTATTGAACGCAGCAATGGGCTAATGACTGCGGCATCGTCGCCGCAGAAACGGGATTTAGCTGCTTCGGAGTGTTACCGTGCCGCAAAGCAGCAATTTGAATCATTGCAAATATCGGTGCTCAGCGTAAGAACTTAACTAAATATCTTGAAATGGAAAGGGTTGACCTCTCGTGTCAAACACACAATACAACTTCAAAGATTATATCCGGGTAATTCCAGATTTCCCGCAGCCAGGTATCCGTTTCAAAGACATTACAACGCTTCTGAAGGATGGGGGAGCGTACCGTGCTGTAATTGAAGAGATGCGCGCAGCTGTACAGCATATGAACATCGACATTATTGCCGGACCCGAAGCGCGCGGCTTCGTAGTCGGCGCTCCGCTTGCGCTAGCGCTTGGCGTAGGCTTTGCTCCGATTCGCAAGAGCGGCAAGCTGCCTGGCGAGACAATTACCGCCAGCTACGACTTGGAGTACGGCAAGGATCAGCTGGCTATGCACAAGGATGCGATTGCCCCTGGCCAGCGCGTATTGATTGCCGATGATTTGCTGGCAACGGGCGGAACGATTGCAACTTCAATTAATCTGGTTCGCCAGCTTGGCGGCGAAGTGGTCGGAGCGGCGTTTCTGATTGAGCTTGCTTACTTAACGGGCCGTGAAAAGCTTGACGGCATCGACGTGTTTTCATTAATGACATACGAATAAAGAGAGCGGCTTGATCCGTCTCTAAATGAACCGCCAGTCCCTTAAATCGCGCAAAGCGATAAGGGCAGGCGGTTTTATTTTATTATTGGAGGCCTCCGGTAGTTGACGTGGTACCGCTATTACAGGCATAATATTATAAAAATCGGAAAACGCATGAATGGGATCCGCCAGGAGTGTAATCAGAAAGGGACGTTTCATGGGCATTGAGCATTTACTCGAGAAGGCATCCGCCTATATGAAAGAGCAGGACCTTATACGCATCCAGGAAGCCTATAACTTTGCGGAGCAAGCCCATCATGGACAAGTTAGGAAATCGGGAGAGCCTTATATTCTGCACCCTGTAGCGGTTGCGGATATACTTGTTGATATGCAAATGGACGTGCTGTCGATAATTGCAGCATTGCTTCATGATGTTGTTGAGGATACGACGGTAGATTTGCAGACGGTTCGCGCAAAATTTGGCGAAACCTGTGCGATGCTGGTAGACGGTCTAACAAAGCTTGAAAAAATTCAGTTTCGTTCGAAGGAAGAGCAGCAGAACGAAAATTATCGTAAAATGTTTGTCGCTATGGCGCAGGACATTCGCGTAATATTAATTAAATTAGCAGATCGTCTTCATAACATGCGTACGCTTAAATTCCAATCGGAGGAAGCCCAGCGCCGTATCGCGTATGAGACGCTGGAAATCTTTTGCCCGATCGCACACCGCCTCGGGATTTCGGCTATCAAATGGGAAATGGAAGACATTGCGCTTCGTTTCTTGAATCCGCAGCAATACTATCGCATCGCTAATTTGATGAAGAAGAAGCGTGCGGAACGCGAGCAGTATATTGATGATGTCATCTCCCGCATTACGGAGAAGCTTGAGGAAATGGGCATAGAGGGTGATATTTCCGGACGCCCGAAACATTTGTACAGCATTTACAAAAAAATGACCGACCGCAACAAGCAGTTCACCGAAATTTACGATCTGCTTGCGATTCGCATTATCGTGGATAATATTAAAGATTGTTATGCGACGCTCGGAATTATTCATACGCTTTGGAAACCGATGCCAGGCCGCTTTAAGGATTATATCGCAATGCCGAAGGCGAATATGTATCAATCGCTGCATACGACGGTTATAGGGCCGAATGGAGAGCCTACGGAGGTACAGATTCGAACTTGGGAAATGCACCGGACCTCGGAATACGGTATCGCGGCGCATTGGGCGTACAAAGAGGGATCGCTCGTGCCGGGCGGCAGCTTCGAGGACAAAATGTCCTGGTTCCGTGAAATATTGGAGCTTCAGAATGAGGCGCGCGACGCGTCTGAGTTTATGGAGTCGCTCAAGATGGACTTTTTTTCCGATCTCGTATTCGTGTTTACGCCGAGCGGCGAAGTTATTGAGCTGCCTGCCGGCTCAGTGCCGCTTGATTTCGCATACCGGATTCATACGGAGATCGGAAATCGGACGATCGGTGCGAAGCTGAACGGTCGGATCGTACCGCTTGATCATAAGCTGAGAACCGGGGATATCGTCGAGATTTTAACGTCGAAGCATTCTTACGGACCAAGCCAGGATTGGGTGAAAATCGCTCAGTCTTCCCATGCCCGCAGCAAAATCAGGCAGTGGTTCAAGAGGGAGCGGCGCGAGGAGAACGTTGCGAAAGGCAAGGATCTGCTGGAACGGGAGCTAAAGCGGCTCGGGCTTGAGCCGTCTGCTTGGCTGCATGATGATAAGCTGCAGGAGGCAGCAGCCAAATTCGCCTTTAACGACATTGAAGATATGATGTCCGCAATCGGATTTGGCGGTATTACAGCGGCGCAAATTTGTACGAAGCTTACGGAGAAGATGCGCAAGGAAGCTGAGCTCGCCAGCCAGCTGGAACTGACGGCTGAAGTAAAGGAAATTAAATCGCCCGGCAACCGGAAGACGAGACCGAATCAAGGCGTGACAGTGAAGGGTATCGACAATCTGCTTGTCAGATTCGCGCGCTGCTGCAACCCTGTACCGGGAGATTCGATTATCGGCTATATTACGCGCGGCCGCGGCGTCTCCGTCCACCGGATGGATTGCCAGAACATACCGTTCGGCGATCAAGGTGAAGAGGGCGATCGCGTCATAGAGGTCGAGTGGGAAGATTCCATTGAGGCCAATTACAGCGTTGATATCGAGATTACAGGAAATGACCGCAGAGGCCTTCTAAATGAAGTGCTGCAGGCTGTGTCGGAGAGCAAAACCAACATTTCTGCTGTTACCGGACGTTCGGTCAAAAACAAAATGGCGCTTATTCATATGACGGTGCTCATCCGCAACATCGAGCATCTGACTTCGGTCGTAGAGAAAATCAAACGTGTTCAGGACATCTATTCCGTCCAACGTATTATGCAATAGACATTTGGTTCAAGGCGCATAACGGGCGAGTTGTATATCGGAGGGTTAAAGGCAGTGAAGGTAGTCGTACAACGCAGCAAGCAGGCAAAGGTCGTCATTGAGGGCGAAACGGCAGGAGCCATAGATTTTGGACTTGTGCTGCTGGTCGGTATAACTCACGAGGATACAGAAGCGGACATTGTATGGATGGCGGACAAGGTGGCTAACCTGCGCATTTTCGAGGACGAGTCCGGCAAAATGAATCATTCGGTTACCGATATCGGCGGTCAGCTGCTGTCTGTATCGCAGTTTACGTTATATGGCGATTGCCGAAAAGGAAGACGGCCGAACTTTATGGCAGCGGCTAGACCTGAGCAAGCGGAGCGGCTTTACGATAAGTTTAACGAAACGCTTCGCTCTGCGGGCCTTGTTGTGGAGACCGGCCGCTTCGGTGCGATGATGGATGTGGAGTTTATTAATTCAGGTCCAGTTACGTTAATTTTGGAGAGCGGCGCTTAATATGGCGTTCGTGGGAAACAATATACATTAAGCTGTGCGGGTGAGCAACAGACCATGCGCGAGCAGTATGCCATATTGGAGGAATACCACGAATGCATCAATCACGTAAGGAGCAAGGAATGGAACGGGCTTCCCGGAGGCTGCTGCATATGGACCGTAGAGAAGCCAAGGTATTTGCAGAGCTGGAGGATGATATTGAAGCGGCTGAAGAATGGGCGGGCTTTCCGCACCAGCCTCGCCGCGACAATCCGGGTCATTTGTAGCTTTAACATGATCACCGTCTGAGCGTTATGCCCGGACGGTTTTCTAGTCATGCCGTAAAAACGCTTACGAAATTGTAATATTACTGTAATCAATCTCTAACTTTCTTTTAACATCGTTAACCTATAATAAATCTCGACCCCCTTTTTAAAAATATATTTTACTTTTGGACCTACAAACACGTTTTGTAGGTTTTTTTCTGCCCATTTTCGGCAGCGGCTGCTGCGGGCTTAGATCGATCTTGACTTTAACCTTTGTCAGAGGTAAAATTAATCCTCAGTATGACCAGCATTAACGGATGAATCCATTTGATGTGGATGAGATCCCGCTATGCGGTGAAATATAAGCATGGGACAAAAGGATAGCTTTTTACATACTTATATTTATAATAGCGATTCGCGGATGGGACAAAGTAATTCATCGCGCTATATCCAGAGAGGGACGCCACTTGGCTGCAAGCGTCCTTATATCGGCTGAATGAACAGACTTCCCGGAGAACAGTCAGTGAACAGATGAAGATAGCAGGCAATGGGCTTGCGGCTATCAGCGTAAAGTAGCTGGACTGCGGATGACGGACGTTAACCGTCTTGGAGCGGGCTGATGCATAGGATGCAGGCTCGAAATGTGGGTGGTACCACGGGAGATTCACTCTCGTCCCTTATGGCGCAAGCCGTTAGGAACGGGAGTTTTTTGCGTTTTCCGGCTTTAACGAGTTTATCACGCAGACAGGAGGTTTTATTCAATGGCATTTCAGAAAATGCCGGGCACACAGGATATTTTGCCTGGCGCGGTAGAGAGATGGCAGTATGTCGAGCAGAAGGCGCGGGATATTTGCCAGCGTTACAACTTCCGTGAAATTCGCACACCGATCTTTGAATCTACGGAGCTATTCCAACGCGGAGTCGGTGAAACGACCGACATCGTTGAGAAGGAGATGTATACCTTCACAGACCGCGGTAACCGCAGCCTAACGCTGCGTCCGGAAGGAACCGCAGGCGTTGTAAGGTCGTATGTGGAGAATAAGCTGTACGGCGAGCCTGACGTGTCTAAGCTGTACTACATCGGACCTATGTTTCGTTACGAGCGGCCGCAGGCAGGCCGTTACCGCCAACTGCATCAGTTTGGCGTTGAGGCTTTAGGATCAGTTGATCCGGCTATTGATGCAGAGGTTATCGCACTTGGTTATACGTTTTATACGGAGGTAGGACTAAAGGGCGTGCGCGTGGAAATCAACTCGGTCGGCACACCTGCGGTGCGCGCGGTATTCCGCGAGCGCTTGCTTGCATTCCTTGAGCCGAAGCGCGAGCTGCTTTGCAAGGATTGCCAGTCGCGGATGGACCGCAATCCGCTTCGCGTGCTTGACTGCAAGGTCGATCAGGAGCATTTTACAGACGCGCCATCGATTTTGGACAGCTTGGACGAGGAATGCCAAAACCATTTTGACAAGGTCAAAATGTACTTGAGCGACATGGGCATTCCTTATGAAATTAATCACCGGCTCGTTCGCGGGCTCGACTACTATACCCATACGGCTTTTGAATATAAGGCTGAGGGCATAGGTACGATCGATACCGTCGGAGGAGGCGGCCGTTATAACGGTCTCGTCTCGGAAATCGGCGGCCCCGATCAGCCGGGAGTCGGTCTTGGCCTGGGCCTCGAAAGAACGATTTTACTGCTTCAGCATCAAGAAACGGAATTGCCGGCTTTTAACCAAGTCGACGTCTATGTCGTTGCTCTTGGCGAAGCGGCAGAGCGCGAGGTGACGAAGCTGGTTTACCAGCTGAGACAGAACGGCATCCGGGCAGAGCGCGATTATCTTGGTCGTAAGATGAAAGCGCAGATGAAGTCGGCAGACCGGCTTCAGGCGCGTTATACGGCTATTCTCGGCGACGATGAGCTTGAGCGCGGCGAGATATCCCTCAAGGACATGTCGAGGGGCGAGCAGCGCATTGTGGCGTTAGATAAGCTTGCCGATGAAATTAAAGGTTAATCTTCACCTCTCCAAACAATCTAACTAAATGAGGAGCATGAAAACTATGTTGTTAAAAACACATCACTGCGGCCGCTTAACGAAAGCGGACGTTGGTCAAACGGTTATTCTAAACGGCTGGGTGCAGCGTCGTCGCGACCTTGGCGGCGTACTATTTATCGATTTGCGCGACCGCTCGGGTATTGTTCAAACGGTATTTAACCCGGATTTCTCCGGCGATGCTTTAGCGATCGCAGACCGTGCCCGTAACGAGTTCGTTCTTGCTATTCAAGGCACAGTTGTAGAGCGCGATGCGGAAACTTACAACGCGAACCTGGCTACTGGCGAAATTGAAGTGCGCGTAACGAAAATCGAAGTGATGAACGCCGCAAAAACGCCTCCGTTCCCGATCGAAGACGGCGTAGAGGTAGATGAGTCGCTGCGTTTGAAATACCGTTACCTGGACCTGCGCCGCCCGGAAATGCAAAAAACGCTGTTCCTTCGTTCGAAGGCAGCAAAGGTATTCCGCGATTTCCTGGACGGTGAAGGCTTTATCGATGTTGAAACGCCGATTTTAACGAAAAGCACGCCAGAAGGCGCGCGTGATTACCTGGTGCCGAGCCGCGTGCATGAAGGCGAATTTTTTGCGCTGCCGCAATCGCCGCAAATTTTCAAGCAGCTCTTGATGGTTGGCGGCATTGAGCGTTACTACCAAATCGCCCGCTGCTTCCGGGATGAGGATCTTCGTGCAGACCGTCAGCCGGAATTCACGCAAGTCGACATCGAGACTTCCTTCCTGTCGCAGGATCAATTGCTTGCTATGATGGAAGAGCTTGCGGCTAAGCTGCTTAAAGAGACGGTTGGCGTAGAGCTGGAGCTTCCATTCCAACGTATCACTTACGCGGATGCTATGAACAAATACGGCTCTGACAAACCGGATCTGCGTTTCGGTCTTGAGATTGAAGACATTACGGATATCGTATCAAGCAGCGATGTAAAAGTGTTCGCAAGCGTAGCGGCAAGCGGCGGAGTTGTAAAAGCGTTAAACGCTAAGGGCTGCGCGAGCTGGAGCCGCAAGGAGCTTGACGACCTGCAGCCGTTCGCTGCGCGTTACGGAGGTAAAGGTCTTGCATGGATTACGGTGAAGGATGGCGAATGGCGCGGACCGATCGTTAAATTCCTTAAACCGGAAGAGATTGCCGCGCTTACAGAACGTCTGCAAGTTGAAGATGGCGATTTGCTCACATTCTCTGCGGATAAGAAAAAGGTCGTTGCAGATGTACTTGGCAACCTCCGCTCGAAGCTCGGCAAGGATCTTGGCTTGATCGACGAATCGAAATTCAAATTCGCTTGGGTGGTTGACTTCCCGCTGCTCGGCTGGGATGAGGATGCGAAGCGTTACGTTGCGGAACATCATCCGTTCACGCGTCCAAACGAGGACGATCTTCACTTCTTCGATACGGATCCGGGACAAATTCGCGCGCAAGCGTATGATCTCGTACTGAACGGCTACGAAGTAGGCGGCGGTTCGATGCGTATTTACAAGCGTGAAGTGCAGGAGCAAATGTTCAAGGCGCTTGGCTTCAGCATGGAGGAAGCGCAAGAAAAATTCGGCTTCCTGCTGGATGCATTTGAATACGGAACGCCTCCGCACGGCGGTATTGCCTTCGGCTTCGACCGTCTGGTCATGCTGCTTACCGGCCGTACAAACCTGCGTGAAACGATTGCATTCCCGAAAACGGCAAGCGCGACCGATCTGCTTTGCGATGCGCCTTCCGAGGTCGAGCTGTCGCAGCTTGAGCAATTGCATATCCGTACCGTGATTAAGCCAAAGCAGCCGGTTGCCGCTGCAGCTGCATCTGCGGAAACAAACGAAAAATAAGCGATCAATGCTAAGGAGGCGGCAGCCTGATGCTTCACCAATTTTCACGTACAGAGCTGGCTATCGGGCCAGAAGGGCTTGCGCTAATGAAGGGGAGCACGGTTGCCGTGCTCGGCATCGGCGGTGTTGGCGGCATTGCTGCTGAGGCGCTTGCACGTACCGGCGTTGGGCGTATTATACTCGTAGACAAGGACGTTGTGGATATTACGAACGTCAACCGTCAGATTCATGCGCTCACGACAACTGTCGGACAGCCAAAAGCAGAGCTCATGCGCGATAGGATCAAGCTCATTAATCCCGAATGCGATGTAGTAGCCCTGCGGATGTTTTATACGGAGGAAACGTACGAGCAGTTTTTTGAGTATCCGCTCGATTATGTGTTAGATGCATCGGATACGATTTCGTATAAGATTCATTTGATCAAACAATGCCTGGAGCGGAAAATACCTATTATTTCGAGTATGGGCGCTGCGAACAAGATGGACCCTACGAAGTTCCAGGTCGTCGATATTTCGAAGACGCATACCGATCCTTTGGCGCGGGTTATCCGTACGAAGCTGCGCAAGGAAGGGATTAAGCGCGGCGTGAAGGTCGTATTCTCGACAGAGACTCCGATGAAGCCGCGCGAGGATGTAACGAAGAAGATTGTTCCGGAAAATGCGCCAGAGATTCGTAAGGCCAAGCAGCCTCCGGCCAGCAATGCGTTCGTTCCCCCGGTTGCCGGTCTGATCATGGTCAGCGTCGTTGTGAACGATCTGCTTGCTGCAGGCGGTATTGAGCTATGAATGAAGCGCTTGTCAAAAAGCTGAGATTAACGCCGGAGATGAAGGCGCTCGTGCTAAAGCCGCCTTCTGGCCATTACTTGGCGGAGCTGGGCTTAAGCGCCGATTCAACGGTCATTGACGGGGAAGAGCAGTATGATTTCGTACTGCTATTCGTTCTAAATATGGCCGAGCTGGCAGAGCATGCGCCGGCCGCCGTTCGGGCTGTTAAGGAAGACGGCATGCTCTGGATCACTTATCCGAAGGGATCGTCCAAAATCAAGACTGATATTAACCGCGATACGGGCTGGAAGCATATGCTGACACTGAATGTGGAAGGTGTCGCTTTGATCGCGATGGACGATACATGGTCTTCTATGCGTTACCGGCCTGCTGGTGCTGCAAAGAGCGGTGCAAGCCGCCGCACAGCTTCGGCAGCCGTGGCCGGAACGACAAGCCCGCGTCCTGCCGCTGCTAAAGCAGAGGAGACTCCTTTGCCGGAAGACTTTGCAATTGCTTTGCAAGCATCTCCTGCGGCTGAGCAATTTTTCCAAAAAAGTCTGACTACAGCGAAGAGACGCGACTTTGTGAAGTGGATTATGGATGCGAAGCGTGAGGAAACGCGCGCGAATCGGGTTGCGGCTGCGGTTGATAAGCTGGAGAGAGGACTTAAATCTCCATCCGACAAATAAGAACGAGAAAATAGCTGTATCGGGAAAAAAGCTTAAAAGCTTTTTTCTGCGATGCGGCTATTTTTTCTTATGGGACAGGATATCCAACGATTAAAGAGATTTAACCGCTGTCTGGCGAACAAATGTGCTTGTATGCTATGATCGGGTTAACAGACGGTAGAAGGTTGGGGAGCAGGATGGACTTATTTTCATATCAAGAAGCCGAATTGCCGCGCGCAAGGCTGCTCGCGGACCGCATGCGGCCGCAGACACTAGATGAATATATTGGGCAAGAGCATATAGTAGGTACGGGAAAGCTGCTGCGCAGGGCGATCGAAGGCGATCAGGTGTCGTCTATTTTGTTATACGGACCTCCGGGCTGCGGCAAAACGACGTTAGCCCACATCATTTCTCTGCGGACGGCCGGCGAGTTCGTGAAGCTGAATGCCGTGGACGCATCCGTTAAGGATGTGCGCGAGGTTATTGATCAGGCCCGCACGAATAAAGCGATGTATGGCAAGAAGACGATTCTTTTCTTAGATGAAGTGCACCGCTTTAATACGGCAAGGCAGGATGCGCTGCTGCCGGCTGTCGAGCAGGGAATCATTATCTTTATCGGAGCGACGACGGAAAATCCGTTTCATCATGTGAACGGCGCACTATTGTCCCGATCGACGCTGTTTCAATTGGAGCCGCTTGGCGAGGCGCATGCCTATGAAGCGATGAGGAGAGCGTTAGCCAATCGCGAGCGGGGGCTCGGCTTTATGGATTTACAAGTCGATGAGGATGCGCTGCAGCATATTGCTGCTATGGCGGGCGGTGATATTCGCCGTGCGCTCAATGCGCTTGAGCTGGCCGCAGTGACAACGCCGTCGGAGCAGGACGGCTCGGTACGCTTGACGCTGGAGGTGGCGCAGGAGTCGATACGGAAGCCGTCGATACGCGCCGATCTGTCGACGCAATACGATGTGCTTTCGGCGTTCCACAAGAGCGTGCGCGGTTCAAGTGACGCGGCGCTGTTCTGGTTTTTATATGCGGTCGAGAAGCTGGGCATGGATCCGATGACCTTTATCCGCAGGCTGATCGTTGCATGCAGCGAGGATATTGGACTTGCGAATCCGCAAGCGATGATACAGGCGGTTACCGCGATGGATGCTTATCATAAAATTGGCTGGCCGGAAGCCAAATACAATATATCGCAGGCGATTTTATTTGCGGTAGAGAGCCCGAAGTCCAATGCGACGGCAATCGCGATTGGCAATGCGGAGGCGGCTATCGAACGTGCGGGCGGAGCGGAGGTGCCGCTTCATCTGCGTGATACTCATTACAAAGGCGCGCAGCAGCTTGGGCATGAAGGCTACAAATATCCGCATGACTACCCGAATCATTATGTGAAGCAGCAGTATTTGCCCGACAGGCTTGGCGGAATGACCTTTTACAAGGCAACGGAGCAGGGGATGGAAGATAAAATCAAGCAAAACCAGCAGAAACGCAGAGGCTAATGATCCTGCTGCAAATCTAAAAAGGGACTTTCCTAGATGTCTAGGAACAGTCCCTTTTACATACTTTACGCAATCGAAAACATAAGACCGAAATAACCGAAAACGGCAGTCAATAACCCCATGATAAAAGCGGGGATAAGCTTATTCGCACGGTACATCCAGATCAATCCTCCGGCCATCAGCACAGCTGCGGCAAGCATGAGTATGCTCTCCATATGCAGCGTAAATTGCAAGGCGATGTCGGGGCTGAAGCTGCCTTTGTAGACCGATGTGAAAAGCGGCGAAGGCGAGACGGTCTGCAGCGTTTCTTTCACGGTGTGCGGCGGCGTTTGTTGTCCAAGCGCACCGGTAGCCGCGAGCACAAGCAGCGCGATGATGCTTTCCGCTTGCAGCCATCGCCTCGGGTTGAAGGCAGGATTGCTTTTTGCCATTTTTTTATAGATGAAGCCGTTCGAGTAGGCAAACAGCAGCAAAGGCAAAATCAATAAATGCTTGATAAGGAGCATTTGCCCGTAAGGCAGCATCCAGGCGTTCACATATTCCGGCGTCGTGAACGACATAAGGACAAAGCCGGCTAGAAGGGTCACCAGCACGCAAGCAATCGCGACGGGTGAAAACCACCGCAGAAATGCTTCCCAATTGGCATTGTCCTTGGAAAACCAGC
The DNA here is from genome assembly GCF_056269405.1 of Paenibacillus sp. J2L1-98. NCBI lineage: Bacteria > Bacillati > Bacillota > Bacilli > Caryophanales > Paenibacillaceae > Paenibacillus > Paenibacillus sp. J2L1-98. The sequence continues at coordinate 29,130 of NZ_JBWDNW010000019.1, forward strand.
TTACGACGAATAATATGCCGATCCATACGCTGACGGCGAGGAAATGGGAAGCATGCGTGATCAGTCCTCTAAACCCGTAAAGCGACGAAGCGTGACCGGCATAGCCAAACCAAACGATCAGCAAAAATGTGACAAACAAAGCTACCTTAGGCATATGCTTGTCGCCCCGGAACGCTTTAAGCCCCAGCAGAAAAGCGAGCCCTGCTGAGCCGATCGTAGTCCACAGCCAAGCCTTTCCGGTATTGATATCGAGCAGGATGCTCTTAAGAATAGAGCTGTATGTCATATCAAAGTCTTTGGCGAATACGAGGGCGAGCTTATGGATCGGGACGTAAGACAAAACCGGAATCGCTATTACACACGCCAGCAGCAAGCCGCTCGGCACCGAAACGGAGGGTCTCTTGTCCTCCGGCACAAGCCGCAGCAGCAAGGACCCCGTCAGAATAGCGAAGCAGACGTATAGAAGGCCTTCGCTGACATATATCATTATTTGCGCCTCCGCAAGAACATTACGAGAGCAGCCGCCACAATAATGACCCCGATAATAATCGCGGGCGTGTAGTTAGTACCGGCTTGACCCGTAGCCGATTCGTTATTTTTACCGCCTGCATCGGCACTTGCTTCGGGCGAAGGCGATGGGGAAGACGTCACAGCAGGCGCTTCAGTTGTCGCTTCCGGTTCTGGCGACGGCTCGTTCGTCACGACGGGCGTTTCGACGGTAAAAGCGTAATCGCCTTCCACGGAATGGCCATCGGCACCGATAATGGCCCATTTCACAGTGTAAATGCCATTCGGCAGAACAGCTGGAACAGTTCCGCTCATTGTCGTCCCGTCAACTTCGACTGTACCTTTTTCCATCTCCTCGCCGGCTGCATTCCATATTTTAAAATTACTCAGCTTCTCGATCTTTGTGTTAAAGGTCAGCTCAATGCGCTCTGGCGAGACGGCAACCGTCGCATCCTGCGCCGGAACAGCGTTTTCTAGTCTGGAATGAGCCATCGCAACGCCCGGCACGAGCCACAAAGCTGCAAGGCAAATTAGCAATATCCGTTTCATTTGTAAGCCTCCTACATATTATTGTGACAACCTGCATCTTAAGCTGATTGCATTATAACAGATTCCGTGAAGCGTTAGCTTATCATTAAAGGTGTAATTCGTTGCGGCTTTATGAACATTTGTTGAAGGCTGCCTCTTTCAGCTGTATAAAAAACGCGGGAATAGGCAGGAATTAAGCGTATAAAGGCTAGCCTATGACGAATACACATAATTACAGTCTTGAGTGAGCCTACCTTGAGACGTTACCATTTGACGCGGCGGCCCGGCATCTTGGAGAGCTCTTACATTACACAAAGATCGCCGTATCTTTGTATCAAAAAGGAGGTGCGCCTGTCATCGCATTTGGTTTGCCCATATTGCGAAGGACAGGAAATCGTTGAATGACCCATTACCGATTAGTCTGTCCCTTACACTTATTTTATTTTTAGTATTTATGAACGGCTTTTTTGTAGCAGCCGAGTTTGCGATGGTGAAGGCGAGAGGAAGCCGAATTGATACGCTCGCCTCCGACGGACATTCGCGGGCAAAGCTGGCTTCTCATGTGACAGGCAATCTGGACGTCTATTTGTCTGCTTGCCAGCTGGGCATTACGCTAGCCTCGCTTGGTCTTGGCTGGATCGGAGAGCCGGCCATATCCAAAGTGATCGAGCCTTTATTTGGCTATATAGGCGTTCGTAACGAGGTATTCATTCATACGCTCTCCTTCATTCTCGCCTTTTCCTTTATTACGCTGCTTCATATCGTACTGGGAGAATTGGCGCCCAAAACGGTAGCAATCCGCAAGGCCGAATCGATTACGCTGTTAACGGCAGGGCCGCTCGTTTACTTCTATAAGCTTATGTATCCTTTCATTTGGGTGTTGAACGGAATGGCCAATCAGCTTCTCAAACGAATCGGAATCGAGCCTGCGACCGAGAAGGACTCCGCGCACACCGAGGACGAAATTAGGATACTGATGAAGGAAAGCCACAAAAACGGACTAATTGATAACACAGAGCTTACGCTCGTAGATAATATTTTTGATTTTACCGAAACGAATGCCCGCGAGATTATGATCCCCCGGACGGAAATGATTTGTCTAAATACGAGTCATACACTTGCTGACAATAAAAGACTCGCACTGGAACAAATGTTAACGCGTTATCCGGTTTGCGAGAACGACAAGGACAATATTATCGGTTTCGTCCATATTAAGGACCTACTGAAGGATATTACGTCGCAAAGCCTCCATGATATTAGGCAAATTACGAGGCCGATTACGACCGTGCCCGAGTCGATGCAAATTAGCACGCTGCTGAAGCTGATGCAGAAGCGGAAGTCGCAAATCGCAATTTTGATCGACGAGTACGGCGGCACTTCGGGTTTAGTGACGTTAGAGGACATCATGGAGGAAATTGTGGGCGAGATTCAAGACGAATTCGACGAGGAACGAGAGCATCTTGAAAAAAAAGACGACGATACCTACTCGGTCAGCGGCCTTATGCTTATTGAGGAAGTGAACAGCTTCTTCGGCCTTGATATTGAGACGGACGATTACGATACGATCGGAGGCTGGATTTATTCCAAAATTGAAATTCCCCCCGTCAATAACCAACGAGTCGATTACGCGGGCGAGTTTGAATTCATAATCGAAGAGATGGACCATCTGCGGATCTCCAGGCTAATTATCCGCAGAATTGGAGAACGGAATGAAGGGCATGCCGGTCAATATCTGGGTTGAAAACGGAAATTTCGAAAAAAACAAGGCTGCTCTCACGCATCGGATGGACGCGTGAAGGCAGCCTTGTTGGGCAGGTCGCTTGTGAGGCTTAATTCGCGAGAGCTGCGGCAGTGTCAATTTTTTGGACGGTTTCAATCGTGCCGCCTCCAAGACAAACCTCTCCGTCATAGAGGACGACCGCTTGTCCGGGAGTGATTGCCTTCTGCGGCTTATCGAATGCGATATGTGCTGAGCCGTCCTCCAAGATTGTAATGCTAACGCCTTGATCAGGCTGGCGGTAGCGGAATTTAGCTGTGCAGCGGAACGTACCGGTATCCGTTACCGGCATGATCCAATTCATGCCGCTCGCCGTCAGGCTCTCGGAATAAAGGCTAGGATGGCGCTCGCCCTGCACCACGTACAAAATGTTGCGCTCCAAATCCTTGTCAGCCACAAACCATGGCTCACCGGAGCCTGATCCTCCTATGCCGAGTCCTTGGCGCTGACCGAGCGTATAATACATCAGGCCGTCGTGACGGCCTTTCTTCTCGCCGCTCTGAATATCAACCATATCGCCTGCTTGAGCAGGCAGATAGCCGCTTAGGAAAGTTTTGAAGTTTCGCTCCCCGATAAAGCAAACGCCGGTGCTGTCCTTCTTTTTAGCGGTATAGAGGCCAGCTTCCTCAGCGATGCGGCGCACCTCGGGCTTCGGAAGATGCCCGATCGGGAACATGGCTTTCGCCAGCTGCTTCTGATTGAGGGCGCTTAGGAAATACGTTTGGTCCTTGTTCGAATCTACTCCTCGAAGCAGCTTCGTCAAGCCGTCTTCCGTACGCTCGACCCTTGCATAATGGCCTGTTGCCAAATAATCGGCGCCAAGCTCCATCGAACGCTTCAGGAAATCGCCGAACTTAATTTCCCTATTGCACATGACATCCGGGTTTGGCGTCCGTCCGCGCTTGTATTCATCCAGAAAATAAGTGAATACCTTGTCAAAATATTGCCGTTCAAAATTAACGGTATAGTAGGGGATGCCGATTTGTTCACATACGCGGCGAACGTCTTCCGAGTCCTCTTCCGCCGTGCAATGACCGAATTCATCTGTATCATCCCAGTTTTTCATAAAAATGCCGACAACGTCATAGCCTTGCTGCTTCAGCAGCAGCGCAGTGACGGAGGAATCGACGCCGCCTGACATGCCGACGACCACCCTTGTCGAAGCTTTTGGTTTATCCATCGTAAACACCACCTTGCTCGAATCAAACAACTATTATTGTAACATAGGCTGAAAACTTTTTCATGAAGTTGTATACCTTTTTGCACACGATGCTCGCGTGATATGTTAACATATAAGTGAAATGGGAATACAGAGGTTTAAAGAGCTAATAGAGTAGAAATTTCATTATTCGAACATAACAACTAATAAAAGAGGTGCCACTTTGAAAATATCGACGAAAGGCCGCTACGGCTTAACTATTATGATGGAACTTGCGGCTAAATTTGGTGAAGGCCCGACTTCGCTCAAAAGCATTGCTGAACGAAATCAGCTTTCCGAACACTATTTGGAGCAATTAGTAGCACCTCTGCGTAACGCAGGTCTAGTGAAGAGCATTCGGGGCGCATATGGCGGCTATGTTTTATCCAAAGATCCGGAAACGATCACATCAGGCGACATTATCCGTATTCTTGAGGGCCCGATATCTCCTGTTGACTTTACGGAAGAGGATGATCCTGCTAAACGTCAATTGTGGCTGCGAATCCGCGACAGCATCGCTGAAGTGCTTGATTCAACGACGCTCGCTGACCTCATCAACTTTGAGGATGAAGGCAAACCTGACAGCTACATGTTCTACATTTAAAGGAAGTTGACTTATGAAAACATACTACTTTGATCATGCTGCCACTACGCCTTTGCATCCTGACGTTGCGAAAGCGATGCTTGAGATTATGCAGGGGCCTGGCGGCAACTCGTCCAGCATGCACGCTTACGGAAGAGCTGCCAAGCAGCAGCTGAACCGTTCGCGCGATTCTATTTCTGCTGCCCTAGGCTGCAAGCCGGCAGAATTATTGTTTACTTCCGGCGGAACCGAAAGCGATAACGCGGCGTTGACCGGTGCGGCCAGAGCACAGCGCAAACGGGGTAAAACACATATCATCACATCAGCGGGCGAGCATCACGCCGTTCTACATACATGCGAATGGCTTGCCAAGGAAGAAGGATTCACCGTAACGGTGCTGCCGGTTGACAGCACCGGACGAACGTCGCCTGCGCTGGTTCAAGCTGCAATGACGCCGGAAACGGGACTCATTAGCATTATGCACGGAAATAACGAGGTTGGTACGCTGCAGCCTATCGAAGAAATTGGACAAATCGCTAAGGCGGGCGGCGCTATTTTTCATGTTGATGCCGTTCAATCCTTGGGCTGGACCCGATATCGGCTCAGTGAGCTGCCTGTTGATTTGATGAGCTTCTCCGCACATAAAATCAACGGCCCGCAAGGTGTTGGCGCGCTATACCTGGCTAACGGGACGCCGCTCGACGCGATTCAGCATGGCGGCTCTCAGGAGAGAAAGCGCCGTGCGGGAACGGAAAATATCGCCGGCATTGCCGGATTTGCGGCTGCTGTTGACATTTGTGTGAACGAGCTGGAAAATAAGCAACTTTTTATGGACAAGCTTCGTAAGAGATGGATAGAGCTGCTGCAAACGCATGTTGACGTGCCCATCGTTATAAATGGCAGCGAGCATCAATATTTGCCGCATATCGTAAATATCAGCTTTATCGGTGTTGATACGGAGACGATGCTGATGAACCTGGATATGGAAGGGATCGCGGCAGCAAGCGGCTCGGCCTGTACTTCCGGTGCGCTTGAGCGCTCGCATGTGTTGCGCGCTATGGATTTACCGCAGGAGCAAATTCAATCCGCTGTAAGATTTAGCTTCGGTTTGGGGAATACTTTGGAGGAATTAGAAGATGCCGCACAAAAAGTTGGAACAATCGTGAGGCGTATTCGTAATAACTACTAGGAGGCCTCTGCCTGAGCGTGATCAAACTTCAACAGCTTATTGGTCTTCCCGTTATCGTGATCCACTCCGGGAAGCTAGTCGGAACAGTCAAGGATGCTTGGTTCGATGAGCATTGGCTGCTTAAGGGCCTAATACTCGATTGTGCTAAGTGGTTTGCTTCATCTGTGAAAACAGTGGAGTGGTCTCACGTGTTATCCTGCGGCGAGGACACCGTTATTATAGAAAGCGAAGCTGTGATTGTTCGGATGAAATCGAAACTATTGCTGCGTTCTTTTTACACAGGATTAGTTAAAATAAAGGATTTGCCCGTCGTGACTGTCCAAGGTTTGCAGCTTGGCCGTATATCGGATGTTTATTTTTACCCAAAACAGGGTACACAAATAATAGGATACGAGCTTACGGACGGTTTTGTTTCGGATCTGATGGAAGGGCGCAAATGGCTGAAGGCGCCGAGTGATCCGGATAGTGTGTTACTCGGGGAAGACGCGATTATTGTTCCTGCTGTCAGTGAAGCGGAATTGGAGCCTGTCGCAGCTTCCAATTTCAAGGATAGGGAGAAATGAAAGATGATGAGATGTCCGAACTGTAATTCGAAAGATATCGGAAAGATCGGTTCACACCAGTTTTATTGCTGGGGCTGCTTCATTGAACTGACGGTTAACGGCGACAAAATGTCGGTTTACCAAGTGGAAGAGGATGGCACGCTTAGCTCACTCGACGACTTGTTCTTTGAAGAGGAAATACCGCAGATTCACGCCAACTAATGTGATTTGCAATAGAAACGAAAATCGAAAAACGGTCTTTGGCCGTTTTTTTTGTTGTTCGAGGATGAAATTCACCGCTTGTACATATACTGAACTAGTTCCGCTTATCCTATTTGAGGCTGGCCGGAATAAGAAAGTTCGGGGGTGAGGGCGGTGGAACGCTTTACCAAAAGCCGTCTGTTTGTTTGGCTGATTTATATGATATTAGGCTTGCTCGCCATTTATCTGATGCTGCTTATAAAACCTCTTATCGTTAACGTTTATGATTTTTTGAAATCCGTGCTTGCTCCCTTCATCATCGCGATGATAATATCCTATGTTCTGAACCCGATCGTTACGATGCTTCATGACCGGAAAGTGCCAAGGACGATCGCCGTCCTGCTTATTTATGCTGTGTTTTGCGCGGTCATTACGGTGCTGCTCGTTAATTTGATTCCGATGTTCATCAATCAGGTGCAGGAATTGAACCGTCATGCGCCGGAGCTGTCGATGCGCGCCCAAAATATCGTAACCGACATAAATAATACTTCGTTTTTGCCGGAGAGCATTCGCAACGGCGTGAATAAATCGTTGATGCATATGGAGAAGAAGCTTTCGGACAGCCTGTTTAATTTTGTGAATAATATCGGATCGATGGTGAATGTCCTATTTATCACATTCATTATTCCGTTTCTTGCTTTCTATATATTAAAAGATTTTGACGTATTTGAACGGACCGTTATTACGTACGTGCCCAAGACGCATCGTAAAAATACAGTCAGGCTGTTAAAGGATATTGATACGGCTCTCGGCAGCTATATTCGCGGTCAATTTTTGGTCTGCGTTATCGTGGGAGTGCTTGCGTATTTCGGTTACTTATTTATTGGAATGCCCTATGCCTTGCTGCTCGCGGGAATCGTTGCCATTACGAATGTTATTCCATACTTAGGGCCGTTTTTTGGGGCTGCTCCCGCGCTGCTGATGGCTTCAACCGTATCCATAAAAATGGTTATCCTAGTCGGCATCGTAAACGCTGTATGCCAAATACTTGAAGGAAACGTCGTTTCTCCACAGGTCGTAGGACGAACGCTTCATATGCATCCTTTGTCGATTATTTTTGCCCTGCTTGTCGGCGGCGAAATAGCGGGTATCGTCGGCATGATTTTAGCCGTTCCCATCTTTGCCGCCTGCAAGGTCATTATTCAGCATATGTTTGCTTATTACGTGCGGCGAAAGATTATTTGACAGGCGTAAGGGGTGTAGCTATAATTTTTAATTAATCAAGTGTTTATCATATTTGGATAAAACGTTGACGAAATGAAGTACGTCATAGCCCGTTAGCCAGAGAGAAAGCTTCTTCGCTATGGTTCCTTGTGGAGCTTTTGAGCGTTGGTTGAGAAAGCTTTTATAACGAAGAGTGGCCGAAAGCTCTTTTCGGAGTGTGAAAGAACTTCACCGGGTGGACCCGTTATCGTCCAATGAAGGCGATTGCGCATGCTGTGCAATAACCAGGGTGGTACCGCGAATTTATTCGTCCCTGTCTATGACAGGGGCGTTTTTGTGTTTTATCAATTAAAGGGGGCTTATATTAATGAAAGCTAGTGAAATTCGTGCAAAATGGCTTGCTTTTTTTGAAAGCAAAGGCCATAAAATTGAACCGAGCGCGTCCCTCGTACCGCATAACGATCCTTCCTTGCTATGGATCAATGCAGGCATGGCGCCATTGAAGGCTTATTTTGACGGCCGCGTTATTCCGGAGAACCCGCGTATTACGAACTCGCAAAAATGTATCCGTACGAATGATATTGAGAACGTCGGCAAGACCCGCCGTCACCATACGTTTTTTGAGATGCTGGGCAACTTCTCGATCGGCGATTATTTTAAAGAAGAAGCCATTACTTGGGCATGGGAGTTTCTAACCGAGCCGCAATGGATCGGCTTTGATCCGGATCGCTTGTCGGTAACGGTATATCCTGAGGATGAGGAAGCATTTACGTTCTGGAATACAAAAATCGGCATTCCTGCTGAGCGCATCTATAAGCTGGATGAGAACTTCTGGGATATCGGCGAGGGCCCGTGCGGACCTTGTACGGAAATTTTTTACGATCGCGGCGACAAGTACGGCGACCTGAATGATCCGGAATGCTGGCCTGGCGGAGAAAATGAGCGCTTCCTTGAAGTATGGAACGTCGTGTTCTCGCAATTCAACCATAATAAGGATGGCAGCTATACGCCGCTTCCAATCAAAAACATCGATACAGGCGCAGGACTCGAGCGTTTTGCTTCGATTTTGCAGGATGTGGATTCAAACTTCGATACGGATTTGTTCCGTCCGATTATAGATCGTACTTGCGAAATTGCTAAGGTCAGCTACAAAGCAAACGAAGAGCATGACATTGCGCTCAAAGTCATCGCCGACCATATCCGTACCGTTGCGTTCGCGGTTGGCGACGGCGTAATGCCGTCGAACGAAGGCCGCGGCTACATTATCCGCCGCTTGCTCCGCCGCGCAGTGCGCTATGGAAAGACAATCGGTATCGACCGTCCGTTCCTGCATGAGCTGACATCCGTCGTTGGCGAGGTAATGGGCGTTTATTACCCGGAGGTTGTAGAGAAGCGCGAGTTTATCGAGCGTGTTATCCGCACGGAGGAAGAACGCTTCCATGAGACGTTGTCGGACGGCCTAGCTATGCTGTCCGAACTGGTGGCTGCAGCAGCGAAAGCAGGCAACAAAGAAATTAACGGCGACGATGCATTCCGTTTATATGACACTTACGGCTTCCCGTTCGATTTGACAGAAGACTATGCTTCGGAGAACGGAATGACGGTTGACCGCGCAGGCTTTGACGCAGCTATGGAAGCACAGCGCGATCGTGCGCGCGCAGCACGCCAAGACACAGGAAGCATGAAGGTTCAAGGCGGTCCGCTTGGCGATTTTACGATTAAAAGCGAGTTTGTTGGCTATAATGAACTGGTAACTGAGTCTAAAATCATTGCAATCGTACACGACGATTTACTGGTTGATGCTGCAGCTGAAGGCAGCAAAGTAGTTGTTATTTTGGATCGCACGCCTTTCTACGCAGAAAGCGGCGGACAGATCGGCGACAAAGGAACGATTACGGGTAAGGGTTTTACCCTCCAGGTCAAAGATGTGACGAAGGCGCCTCACGGTCAAAGCGTTCATCATGCCGTAGTTACGGCAGGCACCGTGCGTACGGGCGAAGTTGCTGAGGCGGTTGTTACGAGAGCAGTACGCGATGATGTGATCAAGAACCACACGGCAACGCATTTGCTTCACAAAGCGCTTAAAGAGGTGCTTGGCGACCATGTCAATCAAGCGGGATCCCTCGTTGAGGCTGAGCGTCTGCGTTTCGACTTCTCGCATTTTGGCAGCATTACGGCTGAAGAGCTTGTTGCCATCGAGCGCCGTGTGAACGAGCAAATTTGGCTGGGTACGGCCGTATCGATCGATACGAAATCTTTGAATGAAGCGAAAGCGATGGGCGCTATGGCCTTGTTTGGCGAGAAGTATGGCGATGAGGTGCGCGTCGTACAGGTTGGCAGCTACAGCTTAGAGCTATGCGGAGGCTGTCACGTAAGCAATACTTCGCAAATCGGACTTTTCAAGCTGCTCAGCGAGAGCGGTATCGGCTCGGGCGTTCGGAGAATTGAAGCTGTTACAGGTAAGCATGCTTATAACTTCTTGGAAGGCCAGCTTGAGCTGCTTAAGCAATCGGCTTCCCTGCTGAAATCGAATACGAATGATGTGCCGAAACGAATTGAGGCCTTGTACGGCCAGATGAAGGAACTCTCGCGCGACAATGAGTCATTGCAAGCGAAGCTAAGCCGCATCGAAGCGGGCTCGCTCGAGCAAAACGCGAAAACAGTTGGCGGCATTACGGTGCTCTGCGCAAAAGTAAGCGCGCCTTCCATGGACGCGCTGCGGGGGATTGTCGATGAGCTGAAGCTGAAACTTGAGTCAAGTGTTATCGTGCTTGGAGCGATCGCTGATGACAAAGTTAACCTGGCCGCTGCGGTTTCGGCGGATCTTGTTAAAAAAGGCTTCCATGCAGGCAAAATCGTAAAAGAGGCTGCTGTTCACTGCGGCGGAAGCGGCGGCGGACGTCCGGATATGGCGCAAGCGGGCGGAAAAGATACATCAAAATTGGATGAAGCTTTGAAACTTGCGGAAGAACTAGTTCTTAATCAAACAAATGTGATATGATATAAATGTATATCTCATTGAAAAGTGGTTTGGAAAGCGAGGTGCTGGCGATGAGTTCCATGGACAAAACAATGAAGTTTAACGTGAAGGCGGAGGGGGTTGAATCTTCTCAGGACATTCTGCTATCCGTGCATGAAGCGCTGCTGGAGAAAGAATACAATCCGATTAACCAGATCGTTGGGTATTTGCTGTCCGGAGATCCCGCGTATATTCCGCGGCATAACAACGCCAGAAGTTTAATTCGCAAGAAAGAACGAGACGAATTAATTGAAGAGCTTGTCCGGTTTTATCTAAACCATAAGAAACAATAACAAAGCAGGCAGGAGCCGGACAAGACATGAGATTGATGGGATTGGATTACGGTGACCGCAATATTGGAGTTGCTGTCAGCGACGCCTTTCGTTGGACCGCACAAGGGACCGGAGTAGTTGAACGCAGACGCGACGGAAGCGAATTTGACCGCATAGCTGAGCTGGTAAAGGAGCATGAAGTTAGTGAAATCGTTGTCGGTCTGCCGAAAAATATGAACGGTACCATCGGTCCACGTGGGGAAATTTGCATGGAATTTGCAGAACAGATTAAGCAGAAACTAAACATACCTGTTCACCTTTGGGATGAAAGGCTGACTACGGTAGCTGCCGAACGGACGCTGATTGAAGCGGACGTCAGCCGGAAGAAGCGAAAGCTCGTAATAGACAAAATGGCGGCAACGCTTATTTTGCAAAATTATCTCGATTCTAAAGCGAAAAGGTGAGGGTAAACATGACAAAAGAAGACTTGGAATTCGAAGAGCCGGAAATTATTTATATTCCGGATGAAGAAGGCAACGAAGAGGAATTCGAAGTCATCATGAAGTTTGAAGTTGATGGTTCCGATCAGAAATATATGATGGTTGTTCCGCTAAATGGCGAAAATGACGAGGAAGATGAAGTTTATGCTTTCCGTTATGAAGAAGAAGAAGATGATCTGAAGCTGTACACGATTGAAGACGAAGAAGAATGGAACATGGTCGAGGAAACGTTCAATACTCTCCTTGGCGAGATGGAGGAAGAGAACTAATGTCTGGCACAGAGCATGAGGCGCCAAAGAAGCTCAATAGCTTAAGAAACGCATTCGGCAATGAAATTGAACTCGAAGCGGATGACGGCAGTGTAGAGGTATACGATATTATGGCTGAATTTCAGCTGGGAGATCGTATTTATGCAGCCTTACAATCTGACCCGATGCGCGGCGAGGAAGATGTCGAGCTATTCCGCGTGATCCAAGTTGATGGAGAACCGCAGCTGGAAAACATCGAGGACGATGAAGAGTGGGAAGCGGCGTCTGAAGCTTATGACGATTTGCTGTTCACATCCGACGAACGTCCGTAAGGTGCAGCAATTCTATAGGTATGGAACGAGAGAGCGGCTTATAACCGCTCTTTTGTTCCATGTTACGGGACATTCTCACCGGAGAATCTAACTTACCGTTCACCGTGAGAAATAAGCTGAGCCGCCAGAGCATGGTCTCAGCCGTTTTTGCCTGCGCAATTAGGCAGAGGGCAGCTCACAGAGAGTAAAGAGGGGGTCTAAGATTGGACAAGTCACCGCAGCAGCATGAGCATCGCGACCAGCTGTCATCATCCGGTCCGAAGCGAAGCCGCATAACACTATGGGTAATTTTAAGCTTGCTAGGCATTATGATCGTAGGTGCAGGAAGCATCGCATTCTACGTATGGAACAGCTTGCAGCCTACTGCTGCAGGAGATGTACAAAAGTTTGATATTCCTAAAGGAACTTCGGCGAATGAGGTTGCGGATTTACTTGAGCAGCAAGGGATAATCAAGAACTCGTTTATTTTTAAATATTATTTGAAGCTGAATGACCAAGGGGCCCGCTTTCAGGCGGGTGTATATGAGCTTAGCCCGGGAATGGACAATGATGCGATCATAGCAAAGCTGAACGCCGGCGATACGGTAGCAGCAGAAACGATTCGCTTCACGATACCTGAAGGCTTTACCGTACTGCAGATGGCTGACAAACTTGCGGCGGAGAAGCTGATCGATAAGAAAAAGTTTATTGGACTGGTTGCCTCGCAAAAAAAATGGGGCGACGCGGAGGCTGTTCGGACAATTCCAGACAACAAGAAGCTTCACCAGCGTCTTGAAGGATACCTCTTTCCCGAGACGTATGAAATGAAGAAGGGGAGCACGGAAGAGGACATTATTAAGCGGATGGTGTCGGAGCTAGACCGGAAGCTTGCCGATTTGCCAGAGGGCTGGATGGATGTGCTGGAAGAGAAAAAAATGACCTTCCACGACCTTCTGACCATCGCATCGCTCGTTGAACGGGAAGTCGTCGTCGACGAGGAAAGAGCGCTTGTAGCCGGCATTATTTATAACCGCCTTGAAGACGGCATGAAGCTCCAAATTGACGCGACGGTTCAATATTCGCTTGATAAGCCGAAGGAACGGTTGTATGAAAAGGATTTGCTTATAGACAGTCCTTATAACACTTATGAAGTGGAAGGCCTGCCGCCGGGACCAATTGCGAGCCCGAGCCTCGAATCGATTAAAGCGGCATTGTATCCGGAGAAAACGGAATATTTCTTTTACGTGACGAAAAAAGACGGTAGTCAGACCCATTTGTTCGCGAAAACCTATAAAGAGCATTTGAGAAACATTGAGAAGAGTAACCAGACGGCTGGGTAGTTCGCTGCGTAGTCAGTCAATCGGTTAACCCGAAGCTTTTGAGGAGGATTAAGGCATGGCGTACAAGCCGGAATTGTTAGCTACCGCCGCAACGTTAGAGGAGCTGGAGAGGCTCATTGCAGCAGGTGCGGATGCTTTTGTCATCGGCGAAGCGCGTTACGGTATGCGGTTAGCAGGAGAGTTCAATAAGGAAATGATCGCACAAGCGGTAAAGATAGCAAAGCCAAAGGGCGTCCGGATTTATGCGGCTCTTAACAACCTGATGGACAATGAAGCGGTAGATTCGTTAAATGATTACGTGCGTGCGCTTGCGGAAGCTGGCGTGGATGCATTTGTGTTTGGCGACCCTGCCGTTCTTATGGCTGCTAGAGCGCATGCTCCCGGGATGGCCTTGCATTGGAATGCGGAGATGACTTCAACCAACTATGTGACCGCTAACTATTGGGGGCGCAGAGGTGCTGCCAGATATGTGCTGGCGCGGGAGCTGAACATGGAGCAGGTGATCGAAACGACTTCAAACACAGAGCTCGTAGTTGAGGTTCAGGTGCATGGCATGACGAACATTTATCATTCCAAGCGTTCGCTTTTGGAAAGCTACTTGGAGCATCAAGCGGAGCCGGAGCGGCTGCCTCAGAAGGATAAGGACCGCGGTCTGTACGTGATGGAAGCGGAGCGGCAGGATGAGCGTTACCCGATCTTTGAAGATGCTAACGGGACTCATATTATGAGCTCGGACGACATCTGCATGGTCGAAAACCTTCATGAGCTGATGGAGGCTGAAGTAGGCAGCTTGAAGATTGAAGGAATTATGAAATCAATCGAATACAACGAAATCGTGGTACGCTCATACCGGCAGGCAATCGACGCGTATTTGGCAGATCCGGCTGGCTATACATTTCAAGAGGAATGGCTGGAAGCCATTAAACGGGTTCAGGATCCAAATCGCGAGCTAAGCTTCGGGTTCTTCTACAAGGAGCAAGTGTATTAATAAGGGAATGCTTACGAAGTGAGTTTTGCTTCGCAAAACTAAGTGAATGCTTACGAAGTGAGTTTTGCTTCGCAAAACTTTAAGGAGGTGCACGAAATGACCACAACAGAAAAAACGACTCCGCGTTATCAAGGAAAACGGAACCGGCTGGATAAGCCTGAGCTGCTCGCACCCGCAGGCAATCTGGAGAAGCTGAAATTTGCTGTTCATTACGGTGCCGACGCTGTTTATATCGGCGGACAGAAATACGGCTTGCGTTCCAATGCGGATAACTTCAGCTTCGAGGAGATGAAGGAAGGCGTAGAGTTTGCGAACCGCTACGGCGCTAAAGTATTTGTCGCAACGAATATTTATGCGCATAACGAGGATGTCGAAGGCCTTGAGGAATATTTGCGTGCTTTGGAAGAAGCAGGTATTTCTGCAATCATTGCGGCTGATCCGGCTATTATTGAAACGGCGCAGCGCGTGGCTCCGAAGCTTGAGGTTCATTTAAGCACGCAGCAATCGACCCTCAATTGGCAGGCTGTACAATTTTGGAAGGATGAAGGCTTGCCGCGCGTGGTGCTTGCACGCGAAACAAGCTTTAAGGATATCGCTGAAATTAAGAAGCATGTCGATATTGAGATCGAAGCCTTCATACATGGCGCAATGTGCTCATCGTTTTCCGGCAGATGCGTGCTCTCAAACCATTTTACGGACCGGGACTCCAACCGCGGCGGCTGCTGCCAGTCTTGCCGTTGGAAGTATGATCTGTTTGTTGATGAAATGCCTCTGTATCCCGAGTATGAAGATAAATTTACAATGGGTTCAAAGGATTTGTGCATGATCGAATACTTGCCCGAACTCATTGAGGTTGGCGTGGACAGCTTCAAGATCGAAGGCAGAATGAAGAGCATTCATTATGTGGCGACGGTCGTTAACGTGTACCGGCAAGCGATCGATGCTTATTTCGCGGATCCGGAGCATTTTGAGCTGAAGCAGCAATGGGTGGAAGAGATCAATAAGGCTGCTAACCGTCCGCTAAATACCGGATTTTTCCTAGATACACCGGGAGCAGAGGATCATATTTATGAGCCGGAGGATAAAGCGGCTCCTTATGACTTTGCCGGAGTCGTGCTTGCTTACGATGCGAAAACGGGATTTGCGACGGTGCAGCAGCGGAATCATTTTAAGCTGGGGCAAGAAATCGAATTTGTTGGCCCAGAGGGAACATTTTTCAAGCAGACGGTAACGGAAATTACCGATGCCGATGGCGAGGCGCTTGAAGCAGCGCGCCATCCGCTGCAGCATATCCGAATCCGTACGCTGAAGCCTGTTAAGCCCATGGATATGATGAGGAAGAAGATAGGAAAAAAGTAAAAAAAAGAAATAGCATGACTGGAGTCTTATTTTTTTTAAAAAATAAGGCTCTTTTTTTTTTGTATTTTATTATTATGATTTGACAAGGTTCTGTCGATATAAAATAATATAATGTAAATTTGCAAATACATATTCCGGCAAGATTCGCTAGCAACATTCGAACTATTTTTTGACTCACAATTTTGAAGGCGGTGTCTTTCCCAATGAAAAATCCAGAAGAACAAAAAGCGAAGAAGTCGAAGCAGAAAAAACACGAAGCTGAGCTAGGAGGCTCAAATGACGCGAAAGCCGGTGCAGCTGTGAAAGCGCAATCAGGAATGAAGGCTATTTCTCAGGCGGCGATGAAGGCGGCTTCAGCCTCAATGAAAGGAATGAAGCTGTCCAATCCGGTCAAATCGGTTGGCATGAAATTGTTTTTTATTATTTTTTGCAGCATTATTGCTTGCGTTTTGACAGTAGGTCTATTGGCATATGCAAAGACGAAGTCCATTGTAGAGAGCAAGGTTTCGGATGCCAGCTTTGAAACGATCAAGCAGGTTGCGAATAACCTGGACGTTATTTATAAGACGTATGAGGATCTGACTCTGCAAATATTAATCGATAAAGACTTTCATGAGCTTGTGCGTAAAATGCTGAGCAGCGGCGATGATTACGCTAAATTCGAAGCATCGCGTAATTTAAGCGACAAAATGCAAAATTATATTATGGGCAACAATACGATTGTCTCAATGATGCTCTTGCCGGTCAATCCGAAGCTGGAAGTTGTAACCTCCGGATCGGCAACAAGCAGCAGCGCAGAAAGACTTATGAAAACAGCCTGGTTCATGGAAACCGTTGAAAAAGCAGGGAAAACGAACTGGATTCCACCGCAGCCGGAAGGGTTGTCCAATCCAGGCAGCGTTCCTACGATAGGACTAAGCCGTCTTATTAAGGATACGATGTCCAGTGAACCATCCTATGTGCTGCTGTTGGAAGTGGAAGCAGACTCCATTGCGGAACGTTACCATGATGTCATCCTTGGCGAAGGCAGCCAGATTTCAATTGTGAACGCGAACGGTGATTACATAACGAATGCTGACCCGGGTATGACCGGCAAAGCGTCCGGCATCAGTCTTCCAAAAGAAGGGGACCAGTCGCTTGAGGGCTCCTTGAAAGTGAAAACGAATAACGGAGAATCCGTGCTTGCCGCTTATAAAACATTTGCAATGATGGACTGGAAGCTGATCGGAACAGTACCGGTAAAAGAGCTGGTTAAAGATGCCAAGGCGATTCAAAGCTTGACTTGGTTGACCGTTTTTGTTGCCGCACTAATTGCGGTTGCAATCGGAATTCTCGTTATTTTGACCATTGCGCAGCCGCTTGTGAAAATACGCAACTTGATGACTGAAGGCGCCAGCGGCAATTTAACTGTCCGATCCGTCATGAATAAGCGCCAGGATGAAATCGGCGAGCTGAGCGAAAGCTTTAACCTCATGATGACGCAAATTACGGCATTAGCTGTTCAGACGACAAGGTCTGCCGAGGAAGTGCTTATAACGGCAACCGAGCTAAGCGATGCATCAAGGAAAACGGCTATGTCCGCTAAGGAAATCGCCGTCGCGACAGAAGAGATCGCAGGCGGAGCAACGAGCCTGGCGGTTGAAGCTGAGAGAGGCACGGATTTGACCGGCAACATCGATGTTCAAATGAAAAAAGTAATCGATGCGAACGAGCAGATGGTGCACTCCGCTCAAGAGGTCGAGAAAGCCAGCCAGCAGGGAACGACCTATATGGGCGTGCTCATACAGAAGACCGGCATGACGGAAGAAATGACGCGCTCGATGGTTGAGAAGGTAGATGCGCTGAAGGAAAGCACGGGCTCCATCGTTAAAATTTTGGACGTGCTCAACAACTTAACGAAGCAGACGAATATTTTGTCATTGAACGCTGCTATTGAGGCAGCTCGCGCAGGTGCGGCGGGTAAAGGGTTCATGGTCGTGGCGGACGAAATCCGTAAGCTCGCGGATCAATCCCGTCAGTCTATCGATGTGGTTGGACAAATTACTGAGAAAATTAGAGGCGAGATTGACGAGACGGTGCATGTATTGTCGGACGCATACCCGTTGTTCCAAGAACAGATCGGTTCGGTAAAAGAAGCCAATCAAATTTTCTTAACGGTTTCCGGTCAAATGGGTCAGCTTGCGCAAAAGCTGGATCTCGTTACGGATTCCATCGGTCAGCTGGATGAGTCGCAGGCCGTTCTGGCGGATGCGATGACAAACGTAAGCGCGGTAGCAGAGGAGTCGTCCGCTACCTCCGAGGAAGTCGCATCGCTTAGCTCTGAGCAGCTTAGCATCAGCGACGGCATGGTTCGCCTTTCCGAGAAGCTGGACACGGTATCACGCGAACTGAAAAATTCGCTTTCGCGGTTTAAGATCGAATAGCAGCGGCAGCATAATGAAATAGCAATTATAAATTCATCAACATTTAGGAATTATTGGGGTTGTGGAAGAGCTGTTCAGGCATTTATTGCTGAAGGCTCTTTTTTTTGCGGAAATGATGGATGATGTTTGAAGGGAAGCGTGTGAAGGAAATAATAGGCCTATATGGATTGAAGCGCACAGACCATCAAGCTGCGACAAAAAAGGAGCACCGTCATCATGGTGAATAGACATGTTTAAACGCATATGGTTAGCTGCCTGGCTGATCAGCTTAATCATGCTGGTCTATATAGGGCGTCTTGCCTGGCTGCAGCTAATGCCGGGCAGCTCTTCGGCGGCCGTTCTTTCGCAGCAGGCTAGCCGCGGCGGCTGGCAAAGGCTGTCGGTTCAGCAGCGTCAGCGTAATTTGGTGCTGGATACCGGACGCGGCGATTTCTACGATCGTCATGGCGTACCTATTACAGGTGAAACCTATTCGGCTATCGCTCTTTTTCCTATCCGGAAGGAAATGCGGGGGCAAAAGGAGGACTTAACCAAGCTTAGCGGTTTGTTAGGCATAACAGAGGAAAAATTGCTGCAGAAGTGGGATGCTGTGCGGGAGCCTGTATTTTGGAAAGCTGACGGAGAGCAGCGTCCATTGCGTCTAACCGCTGCTCAAGCGAAGCGGATTAAGGAGCTGAAGTTAAATGGAATGCGCGTGCTTCCATACCGCAACCGGTATTTGCCGCAGTTTGAGGCTAAACATGTCATTGGCTTTACGAGCCAGCATCCGGAGTGGCTGCAAGCTGTTCATGCGCATGAGCTGGCAAGCGGCAAAAGAAAGCTTGCCGAGCAGGTTGGCGGCTCGGGGCTGGAGAAGTCGCTGGATAAGCTGCTGCACGGTGTAGGGGCTACCTCTGTCTCTTATTTCATAGATGGACAAAACGCACCGATGCATGGGCTTGATATGCGCATTACGCAGCCTGGCAACCGTTACTATCCGCTGAAGGCGGTTACGACCATCGATTTGAAGCTGCAAAATGAGATCGAAGACTACGTGGATGCGCAGGGCATGCAGGAGGGAGCGATCGTCGTGCTTGACACGAGCAATGCGGATATTGTCGCGATGGTGTCAAGACCGCAGCTAAAGCCGGGACAGTTCCAAAGCTCCGATGGCTCCGAATGGGCCAATCATGCGCTCAAGGCGGTAGCTCCCGGCTCGGTGTTCAAGCTGGTTACGGAGGCAGCCGCTTTAGAATCGGGAGCGGTAAACCGGCATGAAACGTTTTTTTGTAACGGCGAATACGGAAAATACGGCTTGTCCTGCTGGAAGGAAGGCGGCCATGGTCACGTGACGCTTGAGGAAGGACTAGCCCAATCATGCAACATTGTGTTTGCAACGATTGCGGAGCGGCTCAAGGCGTCCGAGCTGAAGCGTACCGCGGACGCGCTGGGCATAGGACGGCAGGCGGGCTGGCATCGTGAGGATGCCTTTGGACCGTTTGCAGCGCCGCTTCGTCTTCTGGAAGAGGAGGAGAGCGGGCAGCTGTTTGCGCCTGTCAGCAGCTTTAAGACTGGAGGCGAGTCAGGCGGCCATCCCGGAAAGCGGAGCGGAAAGCGGGAGGCAGCGCTGAAGGCGAGGGAGCAGGCCGCATTGCTGGAATCCGTCGATGGCGGCGTGCTCGCGCAGAGCGGGATTGGGCAGCGTGATGTAACGATGTCGCCGCTTCAGGCGGCAAATCTGATTGTGACGCTGCTGAATGAGGGGCGCGTGATGGAGCCGCGCCTTGTCAGTGAAATCCGCTATGCCAACGGCCAGCGGATGGTGAAGCTTCCCGCACAGCGTGCGCAAGCGATTCATGGCCGGATAAAGCCGGCCACCGCTCATGCGCTGCTGCGCGGCATGAAGGCGGTCGTCGACCATGGAACCGGTCGATCGATCCGCCAAGGGCTGTGGGCGGTAGCCGGCAAATCGGGCACCGCCGAAATGACCCGGGCCGGAATCGCCCGCAACAACCAGTGGTTTGCGGGCTACGGCCCGGTTAAAAAACCACGATACGCTATTGCTGTGCTCGTGGAAAACCAGCCGCCCGGCAGCGCGAATCAGGCGACCAAGCTCTTCCGCGGCGTCATGGACATCGCCGCCGCCTTACCGAGCGGCGATGGCAGCTAGCCCGGTAACCAAACGGTCGATCAGACACACTTGGTCAAGCCTCAACAAAATGCCTTTCAGAAATCACAAGAGCCATGTCTGCCGCAGCGAAATAATAATACGCTGCGGCAGACATGGCTCTTATTTCACCGTGAAAGGAGGCTGCACCTCCGCCGGGCGGTGTCAGACTCCTTCCACTTCCTTATCTGCCCGTTATTTCTTATCGTCTTCTTCACGCTTCGTCAGGCTTTCCACGTAGGATTCGGCTGGAGGATTATCGAATTCCCCAAGAGGCGCATGAATCCAGCGGTGGAAGTAGCCTTGATCGTACAGCGCCTTGATCAAGATCATAAGGATTGGCGATAAGATGACGCCGGATACGCCAAACAACGAGAGCGACACAATCATGAAAGCGAGCATCGTGAAGGCGGATACGCCTAAGGAGTCGCCTGTAATTTTAGGCTCAAGAATTTGGCGGGTGAGCACGACAGCTAGAAATAGCGCGGACAACCAGATCGCCAGCGTGATTTTGCCTACGATGATCAAATAAATAATCCATGGAATAAAGATGGTGCCGACGCCGAGCAGCGGCAAAATGTCGAAGATAGCGGATACGACCGCGATAACGAACGCATTTTCCACGCCGAGCAGCACAAGCGCGATCAAAATGACAAAAAAGGTGATGCTGATCATTTTTGCCTGAGCCTTAATGTAAAGCGCAATCCCTTTAAATACGTTGTTGCGAAGGAAGAAAAACGCATTCTTGAACGTATTCGGCGTTTTGTCCTCGGCTGTTTTTTTCCATGTCGTAATCTCGATGCTCAGGAAATAGGCTAATATAATGCCAACCACAAAATTAAAGACGAACGTGGAGAAGGACGAAACGTAACCGATTATGTTAACAAGCACCGTTTGTCCGAATTTAGTCAAAGTGGCCGATGCCCCTTCGATTAAATCTTTGGAGCGCTGAACGAGCTCGAGGTCGGCCGGCAGGGTGCCGAATCTTCTTTGCACCTCTTCGGTAATATTGGCAATTTGAGTGGCGAGTATTTCTTGATATTTCGGAAAATTCGCGACCAGCTCCGTCCCCTGCTTCGTCAGCAGATACGCGGCGCCGGAGAAGGCGGCCAGTATAATAAGCGTGAACAGCAGAACGGAAATGCCGGAGGCGATCGATTTCTTCATCCCCAGCTTGTTCAGCCGCCTCGCTAACGGTTCGATACATAAATAAATGAGGAAGGAAAAGAAAATAGGTGTCGCAATGCGGTACAAATAGCTGAAGGAATACATAATCAAATATACAGTGAGAGCAATTAGCGCGATGTCAAAGGCTGTTCGCCAGTACTTTTTGTAAAATGGAAGCATAGTCCTACTCCTTCTTTTTCTATATTCATATTTCCATAAAGATTGTACTATAGTTTTTAAAAAGATGCCTATTTTTTATTGCGGTATGCTACAATTAAAGCTATTGTTGTTGTTTTGTACCGCTATTTATTCGTCGACTAAATCATATAACGGTGGGGAAAACAAAATGGAAAATTTGCTGCTGTGGGGACTTTACGTCGTGACGTTCTATGCCTTTCTTCCAGGTCTCATTAGCCGGACCTTCGGCTTTCGCGTATTTAAGAAGGGGCGCGTGGAGAAGGAGATTTCCCTGACGTTTGATGACGGACCGGATCCAGTCTATACGCCGCAGCTGCTTGATCTGCTCGCACGCTACAATGCGAAAGCGACCTTTTTTGTCGTGGGCGCACATGCGGAGGGGCAGGAAGCGCTGCTGCAGCGAATGAAGGCAGAAGGTCACATTATCGGTATTCATAATTATGTTCATAAATCGAATTGGCTCATGCGCCCCCGGACAGTCAAGCGGCAAATCGAACGTACCATTGATATTATTGAGAATGCGACAGGCGAACGCTCGGTTTATTACCGGCCGCCCTGGGGGATCGTAAACGTATTCGATTATGCGAATCTGGGTTATTTGCAAATTATTTTATGGTCGGCCATGTTTGGCGATTGGCGTTTGCGCCTTGGTCCCGAGCGGTTGAAGAAGCGGATGATGAGGAAGCTGAGACCGGGCGAGGTTATGCTATTACATGATTGCGGCATGACTTTCGGGGCGGATAAGGATGCTCCAAAAAACATGCTTATCGCACTTGAAGCCTACTTAGAAGAAGGCATGAAACGGGGCTATCGTTTTGTCGGGATCAACGAAATGATGAAGCTGACCGATGCTGCGCGCGCAGTTCATTCTTCTATTTGGAAGAAGGCTGCCATTACGCTGTGGCTGCTGTGGGAAAGGACCTTTCATGTCATCTTCCGCTTAAAAACGGTTGGGGAAGCGAAGGATGCCGCATTTCATTATCGCGTGACGACATATAACGGCCAAGATATTGTATTTGCCGAAGGCGGCCGAGTAATGAAGGGCGACCGCGTCGCAGAATTACATTTTGATAACAAAAAACTGTCGGCGATTGCGGCGACCTCCAAATCGCCGGTAGCTACCGGCATCCGCATGCTTCGCGAAGTGGAGCAGGCACTGCCGCAGCTCGCCAACCAGCTGGCGGAAGATAACGAGGCGAATGATATTAAGGCGGTCTACGGCGTCACGATGATCCATCGCGGCGCTGACCGATTAGGTTTTGAAATATTCGAGCTGCCGGAAGGCCTGTTCGCGAAGTCGACGCGCATCTATTTGCGCATTCTGATTAGGGTTCTGACCAATACGCAGCAGACGGCAAAGGGCAAGAAAAGAAGAGAAACCATTTCACCGCGAATGCTGCTCATGCCTGTCGCAACGATAAGGCGGTATGCAACGGTGCAGCTGAACAAGATGCAAGAGGAAGCTGAGCGCATAAGCGATGCGGTGGAACGGACAATAAGCGCGGCAGCCGACGAAGCTGCGCAGCTGGGCACGAAAACAACAGCTATATAGCTATCATAAATGATTTAATCCATAGCAGCCGCTCAGGACATCATCCTAGAACGGCTGTTTTTCTATATTGAGGCCCTATACAACAGAGGAGCGCAGGCTGTATCCAGCTTGCACTCCTCTGTTTGCTAAAAATTAAGAATGTATAAATTTACTATTTATGCGCAGCTTATATTTCAAAGCGGAACGAGCCTTGTCCGTCCAAGGACGGAGTCAGCCGTTTACGCATGGCTAAGCTCAAATTACATTTTCATAACGCCGCCAGTGCTGGCGGAAGTTACAAGGTGAGCGTAACGGGCTAGATAGCCGCGTTTGATTTTAAGCTCGAAGCCTTTCCATTCGGAACGGCGTTTCTCGAATTCTTCGTCGCTGATCAGAAGATCCATTGTACGGTTGTTCATATCGATCTCGATGATATCCCCGTCTTGAACGAATGCGATCGGTCCGCCTTCAGCAGCTTCTGGCGATGCATGGCCGATGCTTATGCCGCGGGATGCGCCGGAGAAGCGTCCGTCTGTTACGAGCGCGACCTTCGCGCCTAGACCCATACCGACGATTTGGGATGTTGGTGCCAGCATTTCCGGCATGCCCGGGCCGCCGCGCGGTCCTTCGTATCGGATGACGACAACATGTCCTTCTTTAATTTTGCCGTTAGCGATGCCATGCAAAGCTTCGTCCTGAGAATCGAAGCAGATAGCAGGACCTTTGTGGTAGCCGCCAACTGATTTATCAACTGCGCCCGTTTTGATGATAGCGCCGTTAGGAGCAAGGTTACCGAACAATACAGCAAGACCGCCGCGTTCCGTATGCGGATTGTCAATCGTGCGGATGACGTCGGTATCTTGGATCTCACAGCCGATAACATTTTCGCGCAGCGTTTTGCCGGTAACGGTTATGCAGTCGCCGTGCAAAGCGCCCTCCTTCTTAAACAGCTCGTTAAGAACTGCGCTGACACCGCCCGCATTGTGTACATCTTCAATGTGGTAATCCGATGCAGGAGCGATCTTCGCAAGATGCGGAACGCGCTCAGCCACTTCGTTGATACGCTCAATCGGGTACTCGATACCAGCTTCATGCGCGATGGCAAGCGTGTGAAGAACCGTATTTGTGGAGCCGCCCATTGCCATATCAAGCGCGAAAGCATTGTCGATTGTATCTTTTGTAACGATATCACGCGGTTTAATGCCAAGCTCAATGATCTTCATAAGCTGGCGTGCCGCGTCTTTAACGAACTCTTTACGCTCTGGGGAAACGGCAAGAATCGTACCGTTGCCAGGCAATGCAAGTCCAAGGCCTTCAGCCAAACAGTTCATTGAGTTAGCTGTAAACATACCGGAGCATGATCCGCAAGTCGGACAACCGAATTGTTCAAGCTCCATCAGCTGATCGTCATTGATTTTGCCGGCTTGGTGAGCGCCTACGCCTTCGAATACGCTGGATAGCGAGATCGAACGGCCATCGGAGGTTTTACCTGCTTTCATTGGTCCGCCGCTGACAAGCATAGTCGGGATGTTGACGCGAAGCGCGCCCATAATCATGCCCGGTGTAATTTTGTCGCAGTTCGGAATGCAGACCATGCCGTCGAACCAGTGCGCGTTAACGACAGTCTCGATCGAATCGGCAATAATTTCACGGCTGGCAAGCGAGTAACGCATACCGATGTGGCCCATCGCAATGCCGTCGTCAACGCCGATTGTATTAAATTCGAAAGGAACGCCGCCCGCCTCGCGGATGGCTTCCTTAACCAGCTTGCCGAACTCCTGCAAGTGGACGTGACCAGGAATAATATCAATATACGAGTTACAAACCGCGATAAACGGCTTGTCGAAATCTTCCTCTTTTACGCCCGCGGCGCGAAGCAAGCTGCGGTGCGGTGCGCGGTCGAATCCTTTTTTGATCATATCAGAACGCATTCTTTTGGCCGCCATTTAAGTGCCCCCTATTTGCTTAAATAAATTCAATACTCTCGATTTTATCACAACGGACAAGCGTTGGCTATAACGCCGGCCGGTTATGCCATAACCTGTAAACGTTAAAAAATAATGAAGAATGATGTGAGCTTAGTGTCATTATGGCAAATGACGGATACGGCGATGAATAATCAATTGCACTTTGCTTCGTCTCGAGTCGCTGCGGGCACAAAAAGTGAATTTTGTCGATTTTAGTCGATTATTCCTACCTATTTAATCGTGTAAATATGATGTTAAATCCATAATGAACGATGGATGATTTTTCTGAATTGTTTGTTTTTGTGTAACAATATGTGACGCGGTAACATTTACTTACCATTATTTGCTGACTATAATGAAACTATTACGGGGAAAGAGGTGAAACAATGCAGTTGACCGAACGTGAAAAAGAAAAGCTGCTCATTACAATCGCTGCGGATTTGGCCAGACGTCGAATGAAACGCGGCGTGAAGCTTAATTATCCAGAAAGTGTAGCGCTCATCACCTCTGAAATTATGGAGGGCGCACGCGATGGCATGACGGTTGCGCAGCTAATGGAATTTGGAACGCAAATTTTAAAGGCCGAGCAGGTGATGCCCGGCATCCCGGAAATGATTCACGAGGTTCAGGTGGAAGCGACTTTCCCGGACGGGACGAAGCTCGTCACGATTCATTACCCGATTACGGGGTAGAAACGGCAAACGGTTATAAACGCTGGAAAGCGATAATGGTATATGAATGTGATAGGCCAGTACATAAGAGAGAGGAGCGCTTGCAGGATGATACCAGGTGAATATCGAACGGCTGCGGGTGAAATTGAATTAAACGCCGGGCGCCTGACGAAGCAGCTGATCGTCGTGAACACAGGCGATCGACCCGTTCAGGTAGGCTCTCATTATCATTTTTTCGAAGTGAACCGCGCCCTGAAATTTGACCGCGAGGCAGCGTTCGGCATGCGGCTGCACATTGCTGCGGGAACGGCGGTCCGTTTCGAGCCGGGCGAGGAGAAGCCCGTTACGGTCGTGGAGCTAGGCGGCGCGAAGCTTTCTTATGGATTAAACGGATTAAGCCGCGGGAAAGCAGAGGCAGGCGCAATGCCTGAAGCGGTTCGGGAGCGGCTGGCAGCTTGGGAGGGAGAGAACGCATGACCAAGATGGATCGGCGG
This sequence comes from Paenibacillus sp. J2L1-98, assembly GCF_056269405.1. Classification (NCBI taxonomy): domain Bacteria; kingdom Bacillati; phylum Bacillota; class Bacilli; order Caryophanales; family Paenibacillaceae; genus Paenibacillus; species Paenibacillus sp. J2L1-98. The sequence goes on from NZ_JBWDNW010000019.1 coordinate 55,513, forward strand.
AGCTATGCAGCTATGTTCGGACCGACGGCCGGCGATGCCGTTCGGCTGGCCGATACGGAGCTTTGGGCGGAGATTGAGCATGATTATACGGTTTACGGCGATGAATGCAAATTCGGCGGCGGCAAGGTAATACGCGACGGGATGGGACAATCGAGCGGCGCATTGCGCGATGAAGGCGTGTTGGACACGCTCATAACGAATGCGGTTATTATTGATCATTCCGGCATTGTGAAAGCGGATATCGGCATTAAGGACGGAATGATTGTCGGCATCGGCAAAGCGGGCAATCCGGATATTATGGATGGCGTGCATCCGAATATGATCGTTGGCGCGAGCACCGAGGTCATTGCCGGAGAAGGGAAAATCGTCACTGCCGGAGCTATCGATTCACATATTCATTTCATCTGCCCGCAGCAAATCGAGACGGCGCTCTCCTCCGGCGTAACGACGATGATCGGAGGCGGAACCGGACCGGCAACGGGGACGAACGCGACAACGGTAACGCCAGGCGCATGGCATATGCGCCGCATGCTGGAGGCAGCGGAACATTTTCCGATGAATATCGGTTTTACGGGGAAGGGCAATGCCTCATTTACCGCGCCGCTCATTGAGCAGATCGAAGCGGGAGCAATCGGACTGAAGCTGCATGAGGATTGGGGCACGACACCGGCAGCAATCGATGCCTGTCTGCAGGCGGCGGATCAGTATGACGTCCAGGTTGCCATCCATACGGATACATTAAACGAAGCGGGCTTTGTAGAGGATACGCTGGCCGCAATCGGCGGGCGGACGATTCATACCTACCATACAGAAGGCGCGGGCGGCGGCCATGCGCCGGATATTATCGTCGCGGCGGGCGAGCTGAATGTGCTTCCGTCTTCGACGAATCCAACGCGCCCCTTTACGATTAATACCATAGAAGAGCATTTGGATATGCTGATGGTTTGTCATCATTTGGACAGCAGCATACCGGAGGATGTCGCGTTCGCCGATTCGCGGATTAGGCCGGAGACGATTGCCGCAGAAGATATTTTGCATGATCTAGGCGTTTTCAGCATGATTAGCTCGGACTCGCAGGCGATGGGCCGTGTCGGGGAGGTTATTATTCGGACATGGCAGACGGCTGACAAAATGAAAAAGCAGCGCGGACCGCTATCGCCGGATAACGGGCAGCACGATAATTTCCGTATTAAACGCTACATTGCGAAATATACGATAAATCCGGCTGTCACTCACGGTATCTCTCATCTGGTCGGCTCGCTGGAAGCAGGTAAATTCGCCGATCTCGTCATTTGGAATCCGATGTTTTTTGGCGTCAAGCCGGATCTCGTATTGAAGGGCGGCAGCATCGCATTCGCACAAATGGGCGATCCTAACGCCTCGATTCCGACGCCGCAGCCGGTATTTGGCCGTCCAATGTTCGCTTCCTTCGGTAAGCTGGTGTATAACAGCTCGATCACGTTTGTTTCGCAGGCAGCCTTCGAGCGCGGAATCGCCAAGGAACTGGGGCTCCAGAAGCGAATTGAACCGGTGAAGGGCTGCCGTTCGGTGACAAAGAAAGATATGATCCATAACGATGCGACGCCAAAGCTTGAGGTGGATCCTGAAACCTACCATGTTATGGTGGACGGGGAGCATGTGACATGCGAGCCGGCGGAGGTGCTGCCGATGGCGCAGCGGTATTTCTTGTTCTAGCTAAGGTTACGGCCTCAGAAGACAGGAGGGGCAAACGTAAATGAATGATCAGGTTAGATGGCTGGCCATGCAGCAGCTGCTGGACTCGGCTCTTCCGATCGGAGGCTTCTCGCATTCGTTCGGTCTGGAGACGATGGTTCAGGATGGCAGGATGAACAACTCCAGCCAGCTTTACGCTTATGCTTCCGCTATGCTGCTGCAAAGCTGGGCGAGCTCGGATGCAATGGTCATCAAGGCGGTTTACCGGGATGCTCCGCAAGCGGATTGGGAGCGGCTTTGGTCGGTTGAAAGGTTTGTCCATTTACAGAGAGTCGCATCGGAAACCCGCAGCGGAGTGGAGAAAATGGGGCGCCGCCTGCTTCAGCTGGCATCGGCCATTCATCCTCAGCTGGATTGGCCGCCGCTGACGGAGGCGATGCGCGCCGGTAAATGCTTCGCATCCCATCCGCTTACGCACGGCTATGCCTGCTGGCTGCTGGGCGTATCGGAGGAGCGGGCGATACAGGGTTATTTTTATACATGTATCGTAACCTGCGTGAATAGCGCGCTTCGTCTGATGTCGATGGGACAGACGGAGGGACAATCACTAATTGCAAGACTTATGCCTTTAACGGAAGAAGCGCTTAAGGTCGCGGAGGAGCTGGAGCCGGAAGACGCATACTCCAATATGCCGATGGCGGAGATGGCGATGATGCGCCACGAACGCTTATATTCGAGATTATTTATGTCTTAACTATTGAAATGGAGGAATGACAATGTGCCAAGGACAAGGGCATTCACATCAGGAGTGGGAATGTAAGACGATAGATAGCACGAGACCGATCCGCATCGGGATAGGCGGTCCGGTCGGCTCCGGCAAGACGGCGCTTGTTGAGCGGTTGACGCGCGAGCTTCATACGAAGTACAGCGTAGCCGTCATTACAAACGACATTTATACGAAGGAAGACGCCCGGATTTTGTTCAACACAGGTGTGCTGCCTGAGGAACGCATTATCGGGGTGGAGACGGGCGGCTGTCCGCATACGGCAATTCGCGAGGATGCCTCGATGAACTTTGAAGCCATTGAGGAGCTGGAGCGCCGTTTCGACAACTTGGATTTGATCTTTATCGAGAGCGGCGGCGACAACTTGGCTGCAGCGTTCAGCCCCGAGCTCGTCGACCGGTTTATTTATATTATCGACGTGGCCCAGGGAGAGAAAATTCCGCGTAAGGGCGGCCCTGGCATCATGCGCTCGGACTTGCTCGTCATTAACAAAATCGATCTGGCGCCTTATGTGGGTGCGAGCCTTGAGGTGATGGAGGCTGATACGGTGAAGATGCGCGGCGGCCGTCCTTTTGTATTTTCCAACTTGTTCGGCGGCGACGGCGTGGACGAGATCGTAAGCTGGCTTACGCATGAGGTAGCTCATGCGCGCGGTACAGAACATTCGCATGTCATCCAGCTGTCCAGCATCCCTCCTGAGCACCGTCACTCCGCTTCTTAATGGAGCGTACGCGAACTGTAGAGTACGGAAACGGGCCGCAAGCAAAAATTTCCGTGCTGCGCGCTTCCTTCGCAAGCCGGCGCGGGCAAACGATACTCGAAAATAAATACCATACCGCACCGGTCAAAATAGCAAAAGCTTTTCCGCTGGACGGTCAGCTCGGTGTCATCGTCATGGACGTATCGCCGGGTCTGCTGGACGGCGACAGCTATGAGCTGGAATGGACGTCGGAGCAAGGCTCCCATGTCATGATTACGAACCAATCGTACATGAAGGTGCATCCGAGCATGCCGGGCGGAGGCTCCCGGGTGCAGCAGACGTTCACGCTTGAGGAGAATGCGGTCGTCGAGCATATGCCGGAACCGGTTATGCTTTACAAGGATGCTTCGTTTCGGAACGAGACGCTGGTGCATTTGAAGGCAGGCTCTGCATGGCTGCAGGCCGATGTGCTTTGTCCCGGCCGTACGCTCCGAGGCGAGCGGTTCGATTACCGCTCTTATTGTAATATGCTTAAGGTTTATTACGGCGGGGAGCTCATTTTCTCGCAGCGGCAGCGGATCGAGCCGGTTAAGCAAGCTATTCCTGCCCCGGGCTGCTGGGACGAAATGACTCACTGGGCAACCTTTTATATCTTTTCTGACCGCGTGAATGGCGCTCATCTGGAGCAGCTTCAGGAGAAGCTGGACGGCTTCTCCTCTCCTGAGCACCCCATTGTTGCAGGAGCGTCGCTGACGCACCGGTTCGGGATTGCGGTGTCCGCTGCATCGACAGCCGCTTGGCCGCTGCAGCAGCTTATGAAGGAGCTGTGGCAGACGGCGCGCAAAGGCTTGCTCGACAAGCCTCCGCTGCGCTTTTTGCAGGGATGACGGCAGCAGCGTGGTGCATCGTAGGCTAAGCGCTTCCTAATCAAACAAAATCCAGCTCTTGGCGCTTGTCAAAGTGACGGATTTATGGGGCGAAAAGGTCAACCAACATCCAGTGGTTGGCCTTTTTGAGCTGCATACTGCGGGGAATTGCATATTTCTACAGAAGAAAATTAGTTAAACTTTTGAATGAACGTTATAATATGAAAGCTGAGGTTATCAGAAATAAAAGTTAAGGTTGGTGATCGCTTGGAAGCTTCAAGTACGGAAAGGCTGGAGTTAATGAGGCGTCTGGACGAATCGTTTCGCCAGGTGCGCAGACAAATAAATGCCGAATGGAACACCTATAACGTGCATGGCCTGGGGATGACGCATGGAAAAATGCTTATTATTTTAGAGGAAACGGGCGCGCAGAAGGCATCGGCAATGGCCGACCAGCTGCAAATTACGAGCGGAGGCGTTACCGGCATTGCGGACCGACTTATCGAGCTTGGCTATGTGAAGCGGGAGCGGGGCGAACAGGACCGGCGTGTGGTAATGCTGGATATAACGGAAGAAGGATTAAAGATCGTAAAACTCATCGAGACGATACGCTCGAAAATGATGCATAAGCTCTTCGACGGGATGTCGGTCGCGGATATGGAGATTGGGCTTAAGCTCTTTGAGCAGATGAGCAGAAATATGGAATTGGATGTTACAAATTCGTGACCTTTTATACAATTTATTTTTAATGAAATAAATATGGTGTAGAATAAACATGAAATTTGACTTCGCAAAACAGGTTGACAAATTCCGATAAAACAACTAGGATTAAAGGGGATTTATGCATATTATTGTTTAGGGGAGATCATGATGAAAAAAGCAATTGCTTTAGCGGTTTCGTTGATTTTGATGGTTGCGATTGTCGCAGCTTGCGGATCTAACAAAAATAACGCAGGGAACGCGGCAAATAACGCAGCAGGCGATAAAGCTGAAAAGAAAAAAATCGCGCTTGTGCTGCCTGAAAAAATCGGCGTTAACAAGTTTTTCGTATTGATGGATGAAGGCTTCAAAAAGGCCGGCGCGGAATTCGGCGCTGAAGTGAAAACGATCGAATCGACCGATCCTGCCGGTTTTGAACAAAACCTGCGCGCAACGGTAGCGGAAGATTATGATTTGATAATTACGGCAACCTTCCAAGCAGAGGATGCGCTAAAAAAAGTAGCAGCCGAAAATCCGGACAAGCCTTTCGCGATCATTGATACTGTCGTTGATCTGCCGAACGTTCGCAGCGTAAACTTCCGTGAGCAAGAAGCTTCCTACCTGATGGGAGCACTTGCCGGCCTTGCCACAAAAACGAACATCGTTGGAGCTGTCGTGGCTATGGACGCTCCGCTGCTTAGCAAATATACTTCCGGCTTCGAGCAGGGCTTGAAAAGCACAAATCCGGACGCTCAATTCCTTATCAACTATGTAGGAAGCTTTACGGATCCGGTTAAAGGCAAAGAGCTTGCACTGCTTCAGCAATCCAAAGGAGCTGACTATATCGCAGGTATGGCGGCAGTCGGCGATAACGGCGTATTCGAAGCGGCGAAGGAAAAAGGCTTCTTCACTTCCGGCCAAGATACGGACCGTACAGACGAGGATCCGGAGCATATCGTTCTTTCGCAATTGAAAGGTACGGATGCAGTAGCTTACGAAACGGTAAAAAGCTTTGTTGAAGGCAGCTTCGCATACGGTGTAGCAGACTACGGCTTGAAGGAAGGCGGCGTAGGCTTAACATTCGTAACAAAAGACACGGATACGACGCTTAACCCGTTCATCGGCCAAGAAAATGTCGATAAAGTAAAAGCTATTGCCGAAGATATTAAATCTGGTAAAATCGTTGTAGTAAACCCGCTAGCCCAATAGAATGACAGGCCGGCTGCTACCCATGCAGCCGGTTTGCTTGTTGCATGGAAGCTTCCTCTGCTTTGGAGGAAGTCGTTTTTTTTGTTATACGGCAATAAAAGGAGAGGAGCGTTTGTATGTTGCTGCAAATGGACAGCATTACGAAATCATACGGAAGCGTAACGGCGAACAGCCAGGTACAGTTTTCGCTGCAAAGAGGAGAAATTCATGCCTTAGTCGGCGAAAACGGCGCTGGAAAAACGACGCTGATGCGCATTTTATACGGAATGGAAAGTCCGACAAGCGGCGAGATCCGACTGGATGGCAAGCCGGTTGCGTTTGCGAGCCCTGCCGATGCGATCAAGCATAAAATCGGAATGGTACACCAGCATTTTATGCTGTTCCCGACGTTTACAATCGCCGAAAATATTGTGATCGGACGCGAGCCCTCCAAAGGAGCAGGCTTCGATCGAAAGGCTGCTGCCGGGCAAGCGGAACGGCTTGGCAAGCTATACGGCATGCCGGTAGATCCTTGGAAAAAGGTTGCGGATTGCTCATTAGGCATGCAGCAGCGCGTTGAAATATTAAAGGTGCTGTATCAGGGAGCCGAGGTTATCATTTTGGATGAACCAACCGGCGTCTTAACGCCGCTGGAGGTGAAGGAACTGCTGGCCGCGATCAAAGGATTAGCGGCGCAGGGCAAGAGCTTTGTCCTTATCAGTCACAAGCTGCAGGAAATTATGGAAGTCGCCGACCGGATTACCGTGCTGAGGGACGGCAAGGTGACAGGAACCGTCGACGCGAAGAACACGAATGCGGAACAGTTGTCGCGGCTCATGGTTGGCCGGGATTTGGTACATATATCTCGGAATGAGGCCAGAGCAGGCAAGCCTGTGCTTGAGGTATCGAATTTGTCAATGAAAGGCGGCAAAACGAAGCCGCTGCTGAACGGCGTCAGCCTTCAGGTGAATGAAGGGGAAATTGTCGGCGTCGCCGGCATATCGGGGAACGGCCAATCGGAGCTTATTCAAACGATTTCCGGTCTTATGAAGCCGGATTCAGGCAGGATTATGCTGCTTGGACAGGATGTAACCGGCGCGCCGGTTGGAGCCATACGCGAGCGCGGTCTTGCTCATATTCCAGAGGACCGCTATCAATGGGGCGTTGCTAAGGATGCGACGGTCACTGAGAACGGCTTGATGGGACATGCAGGAGAGCATCAGAAATTCGGCGTTCTGAACGGAAAGAGCATCCGTCAAATGATAGGCGAATGGGTAACCCGATTCGGTATAAAAACGGGCTCCTTGTCTACAAAGGCTCAGTTTTTGTCCGGTGGAAATCTTCAGAAGCTGATCGTTGCCCGCGAGCTTGCGCAGAAGTCGCCGTTTCTTATTGCCGCAGAGCCGACGCGGGGAGTCGATGTCGGTGCGATGGAAATTATACATGGCGAGCTTTTGAAGAAGCGGGATGAACGAGGCGCGATTTTGCTCATTTCCTCGGAGCTGACGGAAATATTGAAGCTGTCGGATCGGATTTTAGTCATGTACGAGGGGCAGATCGTAGGCGAGCTGGACTCGGACACGGCTACAGAGGAACAAATTAGTTTGCTAATGGCGGGAGGAAAAGCGGTTGGATAAGCTGATACAATTCGGACGTTCGCTGATGCAGCCGCTCTTGGCTGTCATCGTAGGCCTGGCAGCCGGAGCGATCGCCATCGTAATCGTCGGGGGATCCGTCGTAGATACGTACGCGGAAATGTGGAAGGGTGCCTTCGGCAGTTTTTACTTCTTTACGAATACGTTAAGCCGGGCTACACCTATTATTTTGATCGGGCTTGGAGTAGCTCTTGCCTTTCGCGCCGGATTTTTTAATATGGGCTCGGAAGGACAAATGGTATTAGGCGCGCTTAGTGCCGCTGTAACGGCCATCTATCTGCCAGGACCCGGCTCGTTTAAACTTATTGCGGCTATAATTGCCGGCATTATTTCCGGGGGGATATGGTCGGCCTTCGCAGGCTGGCTGGATGCCAGGTTCCGAATGAATTTACTCATCACAACGTTATTGCTCAATTACATTGCTGTGCTCTTCGCAGGCTACACCGTATCGTACCCGCTTAAGGATCGGACAGGCTCTGCTGCGATGGCGCAAACCGTCATGATCGATCAAAGCGTTTGGCTGCCTAAGCTGTTTAAAGGGATGAGCCTTCACGGCGGATTTATTATTGCTGCGGTTTGTGCGGTGCTGCTGTTCTTGTTTATGCGCTACACCGTAAAAGGCTATGAAATCAGAATGCTGGGCGGCAATCCGTTATTCGCAAGCTACGGAGGCGTGCAGCGGGGCAAAATGATGCTGCTGAGCATGTTCGCAAGCGGCGGCTTTGCCGGACTGGCAGGCTCCGTCGAGGTGCTCGGCACGCAGTACCGTTATTTGGACGGGGCGTTAACGACACCGGGTTATGCGTGGTCGGGCATTATGGCGACGCTGCTTGCCGGATCGCATCCGCTCGGTACGGCATTCGCCGCTATTCTGCTGGCTGCACTGCAAACCGGCGGAATGGGCATGGAGCGAAACACGGAGGTTCCGCTGGAGGTATCGAGCATTATTCAAGCGGTGCTCATTTTGTTCGTCTCGGCTAAATTCACTTATTCGTTCATTAAACGCAGGAAGGCGAGGTCATAATATGGAATTTTTATTGGATGTCTCGCTGTTTGCCTCGACGCTTCGCATGGTTACGCCAATTTTGCTTGCGGCACTCGGCGGCGCGATATGCGCGCGAGTCGGCTTGTTTAACGTAGGCCTGGAAGGCTTAGTGCTGATCGGAGCTTTCTCTGCCATCGTGGGTAACCACTTTTCGGGAAATGTGTTTGCCGCGGTTTTATTTGCGGTGTTGTGTTCGCTATTATTTTCTATCTTGTTCGGCTATATGAGTATTCATCTGAAAGCAAATGTTATCGTCGTAGGTATTGCGCTCAACTTTCTGGCGCTTGGACTAACGACCTTCTCGCTGCGCGCGATCTTTGATGTCAAAGGCGCATACTACAATAAGGATATGGTTGGACTTCCGAAATGGGATATCCCGGTGCTTAAGGATATTCCATGGCTTGGAGAGGTGCTGTCAGGCCATTCGCCGCTCGTTTATTTATCTCTATTGCTTGTAATTGCACTGCAGCTGTTTCTATTCAAAACGGTTACCGGCTTCCGATTGCTTGCTGCCGGCGAGAATCCGACGGCCGCGAAGAGCCTTGGCATTAAAGTGTCCCGCATCCAATATGGCGCAGTGCTGATGTGCGGCGTATTATGCGGGCTGGCGGGCGCGCAGCTGTCGCTTGGCAATGTTACGATGTTTACCGAAGGCATGACATCGGGAAGAGGGTTCATCGCGCTCGTTGCGACGATGCTCGGCCAATCCAATCCGATTGGCGTTGCCGCTTCCAGCCTGCTATTCGGTTTTATGGACGCGCTCAGCATCAGGCTGCAGGGCTTTGCCCTGCCGACTCATTTTACGATGATGCTGCCGTATATCGTAACGATTGCCGCTATGTTATTTTTTAAGGACAAAGGGTATATGCAGGAAGCACGCAAATCGAACGAAAGCTCCAGATAAAGCATCGAAGGCCGGGTAACAATTGCTTTTCATTTACAGCGAAATTAGATGGAATTTGGAGGTATACAGCATGCATAAAAAAGCAGAGCGTCTGAAGAAAGCGGCTGCGGTTAGACAGGCGGAGGTTGCCCCTGAGCTTGCGCTCCGGGTGCCGCCGGGTCAAACGGTGACGGAACGGTTTCCGATCCTGCATGAAGGGGATGTGCCTCTTTATGATATAAACAGCTGGTCGCTGCGGGTGTTCGGCGAGGTGGAGGAGGAGCGCGCGTTCAGCTTCGGGGAGCTGCTCGCTCTGCCGCAAACGAAGACCGTATGCGATATCCACTGCGTTACCCGCTGGTCGAAGCTGGATACGGAGTGGGAAGGCATAAAGTTCAAGGATTTACTGCCTTTGCTTGGAGTAAAGCCGGAAGCTAAATATGTGATGATTCACGCAGATGAGGATTATGATACGAATTTGCCGTTAGAGGATATGCTGTATGATAATGTGCTGCTCGCGCATCGATTTGACGGAGAGCCATTGACCGATAAGCATGGCTGGCCGATGCGCCTGCTCGTTCCGCATTTATATTTTTGGAAGAGCGCGAAGTGGATTACGGGCATTGAATTCATGAAGGAGGACCGCGAAGGCTTCTGGGAGCGCAATGGCTTTCATAACTATGCGGATCCGTTTAAGGAGCAGCGCTTCAGCAGCGATGAGAATTCGATGCCTGAGGATGAATGGATGAAGAAGGAGTTTGATTAACAGATGCTGCCTATACTACAAGTAAATCCGGAAGATTTGCCGGCTTATGCAATCGTGTGCGGCGATCCGCGGCGTGCAGAAGCCATTTCACACCGGTTGAATAATGTAAGAGAGCTTGCGTTTGCCCGCGAATACCGGACGTTCGTAGGTGATTTTGAAGGGGTGCATATTGCGATAGTAAGCCATGGCGTAGGCTCGCCCGGAGCGGCCGTTTGCTTTGAGGAGCTTATTCGCGGAGGCGTCAAGACACTCATTCGCGTCGGTACGGCCGGCTCTTATTCGGCCGAGCACCCGGCGGGAAGCCTTATCGTAAGCACCGCTGCCGTGCGTGCGGAAGGCCTTACGCATCAGCTCGTGCCGGCGGGCTTTCCGGCCGTTGCGGACAGCGAGGTTACCGAAGCGCTGTACGAGACTGCTCTGGAGAGCGAAGGCATCGTGAAAAAAGGTATTACGGTAACGCTGGACGTGTTTTTCTCCGGCGTTGTGGACATTCCGCATCGTCAATACAAGCAGGCGGGAGCGCTTGCCGTTGAGATGGAGATTGCGGCATTGTATGTCATTGCGTCGCTGCGCGGAGTACGCGCCGGAGCGATTTTGGCGCTGGATGGCTATGCCGATGCTGATTTGGCAGGCGAGTACGATCCGCATACGGATGTTGTCGCCAAAGCGGTTGAGCGGGAAATCGAGACGGCACTGCGCGCAGTGGCTAAGCTCGCATCCGTGTCACACAACTAGTTGCTGAGCAAGGGGGAGACAGCTCGTGAGCGGAACGCTGTTCAAGCAAGAGTGGCTGGAGGGAGATTTGTACCCGCATGTGTTTGCTTGTTACTTTAAGCAGTGGGCAGATTATACGATGACCTCTCACACACATGATTCGATAGAAATTATGTATGTCATATCCGGGGCCTGCGGCATCGGGCTGGAGGCGACTGCAACTGCAGCAGCTTGCGAAATGACGCTTAAGAAGGGTGATTTTATTATTCTGGATGCGAATGTTCCTCATCGGCTTACCGTTGACGAGCGGGGCCCTTGCCGGATGCTTAACGTTGAATTTGATTTTAGGGAGCGCCGGGCAGCGTTTCCTTCTATGCGGCAGCTTGCCTTGGAGGACGAATTTGTGGCTGGATTGATCACAGAGCCGTCCTCTTATTTGTTATTGCGCGATCCCAGCGAGGTGTATCAGGTGCTTAAAAGCTTAGTGCTTGAGCTGGATAGCCGCGGCAAACGCATCAATATTAAGGCGGAGCTGCTGTTTGCCCAGCTGATTTTGGCCATTGCGCGTTTACACTATGAGTCTTGCGCACATGGCGTAAATCCCGCAGATCTCTATGTGAAGCAAACCATCGAATTTATGCATCATAACTATGACCGCGACATTCAGGTGAAGGATATTGCGGCGGCCGTTAGCCTGCATCCAGGTTATTTGCACCGTGTATTCCGCGCTCAGCTGGGCAAAACGATAACGAGTTATTTAACGGAGCTGCGAATGGAGAAGGCGAAAATGCTGCTGCGCGAGACGGATATCGCAATCGCCGACATTTGTGATTATGTCGGCGTCGGGAGCCGGCAATATTTCCACGCCATGTTCAAAAAGTATACGAGCCAGACTCCGATTGCTTACCGTAACTCGGTTGATACGCAAACTTTGGACAGCCGCGGCCAAACCGAGATCAACAAAAGTGACGATTTCTGACACTGTGAAAGACAGTTGGTCACTATATTGATAACGCTTCCGATTTATCGTTGCTACAATGTAGAAGAGATTAAACGACTCTATCTGACGATAAGCGGAGGCTGATTGGCATGTCTACTTTTAAAATTACGTTTATAGGCGCCGGCTCGATCGGGTTTACGCGCGGCTTGCTGCGCGACCTACTTGCGGTACCTGAATTTCAAACCATCGAAGTTGCTTTTACGGATATTAATGCGCATAACCTGGAGATGGTAACCGCACTTTGCCAGCGCGATATTCATGAGAATGGCTTGTCTATCCGGATCCAATCGACAACCGACCGGCGCGAGGCTCTAAAGGATGCGAAGTACGTAATTTGTACAATTCGCGTAGGCGGTCTTGAAGCGTTCGCAACCGATGTGGATATTCCGCTCAAATACGGCGTTGACCAATGCGTAGGCGATACGCTGAGCGCCGGCGGCATCATGTACGGGCAGCGGGGCATCGCCGAGATGATGAACATTTGCCGTGACATTCGGGAGGTTGCTGCGGAGGATGTGATGCTGCTCAACTATGCAAACCCGATGGCAATGATGACTTGGGCCTGCAACAAGTATGGCGGCGTGCGGACGATTGGATTATGTCACGGCGTGCAGGGCGGGCATTGGCAAATTGCCGAGGCATTCGGGCTGAAGCAGGAGGAAGTCGATATTGTTTGCGCGGGCATTAACCATCAAACGTGGTATATTCAAATTAAAGATAACGGCGAGGACCTGACCGGCAAGCTGCTGGACGCATTCGAGAAGCATCCGGACTTTAGCCGCACCGAGAAGGTGCGCATCGACATGCTGCGCCGCTTCGGCTATTACAGCACCGAATCGAACGGACATCTGAGCGAATATGTGCCTTGGTACCGCAAGCGTCCGGAGGAAATTAACGACTGGATCGATTTGAGCTCATGGATAAACGGAGAAACAGGCGGCTATTTGCGCGTATGCACGGAGGGGCGCAATTGGTTCGAGACCGATTTTCCAAACTGGATGAAGGATCCGGCAAATGAATTCAAGAGCGAGCTGCGCAGCCATGAGCATGGCTCTTATATTATCGAAGGGCTGGAAACCGGCAGAATTTACCGCGGACACTTTAACGTGGAAAATAAAGGGGTCATCGCCAACCTGCCTAACGACGCCATCATCGAAGCGCCGGGCTACGTCGACCGCAACGGCATTTCGATGCCAACCGTTGGCGAGCTGCCTCTTGGTGCAGCAGCCGTGTGCAATGTAAGCATTTCCGTACAGCGCCTTGCTGTAGAGGCAGCCATTCATGGCGACGATAAGCTGCTGCGGCAGGCGTTTATGATGGATCCGCTCGTCGGCGCCGTATGCAATCCGAATGAAATTTGGCAAATGGTCGATGAAATGCTTGTGGCGCAGGAGCAGTGGCTGCCGCAATATACGGAGTCCATCGCCGCAGCCAAGAAGCGTTTAGCTGAAGGTCCGCTGCTTCCAACGCGAGATTACGAAGGCGCAGCCCGTCTTAAGGTGAAGACGGTAGAGGAGATGCAGCAGGACCGGGAAGCCGCGAACAAAAATGCGGGCGAATCGGATAAAGGGAAGGAACGCGTTTAACGAGCAGCGTATTTGAGCTCGATGGGCTCGAGTCTCGTTGCTGGCGGACTCCAAGCGGGAGGCCCAAATTTTTTGAGATAGCCGAGCGTGTTCAAATAACCGTCTACCGGCTTCTCCTCGTCCATTTTGCGGAATATTTCCCAGCAGGCGATGACGTCGTTCAGCGCACGGTGGCCGCCGATCAGAGGGATGCCGTAGCGATCCGACATATCCTTCAGCGTATGCGGATAGACATGCCGCGCGCGACTAATTGTCAGCGTATCAATAAAGCTGTTGGTAAACGATCGGCCGGCGATTCGAAGCAGGGAATGGTGCAGGAAGCCAAGGTCGAATGCAGCATTGTGAGCGATCAAGATGTTATCGCCAAGCATCCGGTTTAAAATACGGAATGCGGTATCCTCGTCCATACCTGCAGCGGTCATTTCGTCGGTAATGCCGGTCAGCTCCGTTATTTTGGCGGACAGCTTGCCGTCATAACGGACAAGCGTGCTGAATTCACTCGCGATTTCGCCGTTAACACAGCGGATTGCCGCCATTTCAATGACACGATCCTTCTTTGGATCGAGTCCGCTCGTCTCAAAATCGATTACGGTATAGGAATAAGAAGTCATAGATGATTCACCACTTTTTCTAGTCATAATATGTTGTCTCTTACGCTAATAATTCGATAAAAAATAAAAATAACCTTTTATTGCCCATAAGAAATAACCCATTACCGCAGCTTAATAAGCGGGTAATGGGTCATTTGCGTTTATGCCGGACTGCCTTGTTCGGTTAGTGGTTATTGCCGGAACCGTTGCTTTTTTTATCGGATGATTTTGTCGTCGTGTTTTTTGTCGCGTGACCTTGCTGCTTTGCCATGGTGCAATTCCCTCCTTTTCGAAGTGATGACTGTAGTTTGTGATGAGAGGGCAGCTTGCTATACGTATGTATTTTAGTTATTTGTTCGTTTAAAGCGATAAAGCCCTTCACCCTAACATTTTCAAGTCGAGCTTGTAAGTCTAATCATGCGAACAAAGGCCAAAAACAAAGAATACGTTTACTTGGCTGCTTCATATGAGAGGATAGCGGCTATTTTGAAGGAGAGAGCGCTTTCTTGAGTCGCGGATATAAGGTTTCCGTATGATAAAATAAATAAAAAGAAAACGTTATCCAGTTGAGAAACAACGGGGGATGCAGCAAATGCGGACGGAGACGAGATTTTGGACCAGATTGAATCTGATGAAGAGTACGCCGCTTCCAGCTGAAAGCAGGCTGGGCAAGGAAGCTGTCACTGCATTAATTATTCACTGCTGTTTTCAGTTCGGCGCATCGATGTCAGGCTTGTTCCTCAATTTATATTTGTGGAGGCTGACACAGGATTTAACGGTTAACGGGATGTATAACATCGTTGTCTTTTTACTGACGCCGCCTGCTTTCGCGCTCGGAGGCTGGATCGCGAAGCGGAGTGACCGAATGGTTACCTACCGGCTGGGCATCGTTATGATAGCCGTCTTTTATTTAATGGTCGTCATTGCCCAGGAGCATGTTGCACAATATTACATATGGTTTGCCATTTTTAACGGGGTTGCGGCAGGACTTTACTGGACCGGTTACTTAGTTATTCAATACGATGTTTCGACTGAAGCAAACCGGATAAGGTTTCTCGCGATCAATATGATCGTATTCAATGCATCGGGGCTTGCCGGACCGGCGCTTGCCGGATTCATCATTCAACGCAATGAGGGGCTGCAGGGTTATGTTTTTATTTTCACGCTCGCGTTTGTTATGTTCCTTATTGCTGCGGTCGTCAGTTTTCGCATTCCGATGGTCCCCTCCCATCACAAAGCTTATTATTTAAAGTTTATGGGACTTGTGATGAACAAAAACCGGCGCTGGCTGAAGGCGTTGTACAGCTTCTTCGTGCTTGGTCTTTTCCAGGGTATCATGCTGTTTCTGCCGAACATTATGCTGTATCAAACGGTCGGCCGTGAGGATTGGGTAGGGTACTTGGGCGTTTTCTTCTCTTCGCTTACCGTCGCTACCGGCTACGTCATTTCCAGAAAAGCGCAAAAGGAGCAAGTGCGCAAATATGTTCTGCTTTCAACGACAGGCGTTGTGATCGGTTCAGCGCTGCTGCTATTCCAAGTTGCGTTTTGGTCGGTCGCCGTCTTTATGATTTTGTTCTCGATCTGTAATCCGCTGGCGGTCAATACGCTAACCTCCTATTACTATCGGTTAATCGGCACGCTGCCGCTTAAAGGGCAGCTCCGGGTAGAATCGGTCGTCATGAGGGAGCTTTTCCTTAACGCGGGAAGGGTACTGTCTATTTCTTTACTCATCCTGCTGGCAGGCGGTTTGCAATCCATCTGGCTGCCGGTTGTTTTGTTCACGATGGCCGTACTGCAATACATATCCGTATTTTTGATAAAGGAGAAGCAGTGCGCGGAGCAGGAATAACGGGAAAATATATCAAATAGCTCAAGGGACTGCCCGTCAGGTTTGATTAGACCTGGCGGGCAGTCCTTTACTCGTTTGAGGGATTGACGGGGCAACCTGAGAATATTTAAATAAAAAAACAGAGAAAATTATAAGCGCGGCTGCTCCTGATTCTGTTATTCTGAATGGATGAAATGCCGCAGCAGATCGCGATGAGTAAAGGGGGAGCACCAGCCGTGAGAAGAAATAATTATACAGCCGGTTTATTGATTACGTTAGGAATTATGCTTATAACAGGCTGCATGAAAGATAACAGCGCTCCTGCGGAAAATGACAGTCAGCAGGAAAAAGTCGCGATCGAAAGACCGGTAACCCTTACCTTTTGGAGAAATTCAGGTAATAAAGCCGAAAATTCCGCCTATGATCATTTGATCGCTTCGTTTATGGAGAAGCATCCGTTGATAAATATAGAAATGATGCCTTTTCCGTACAGTGATTACGATACGAAGCTTAGAACCTCAGTCGCAGCAGGCAATCCGCCTGATATTATGGCGATCGACGCACCGAATCTGGCATCCTACGCGGAAGCGGGCGCGCTGCTGCCGCTCACCGGTAACTTCAAGAGAAACGGATATATCGAGGATATTCCGCAAACGACGATCGACGGCTACACGTACCGGCAAGATATTTATTTGGCGCCATTGACGGAGTCATCGATTGCGATGTTTTATAATAAAAAAATGTTTGAGGCTGCCGGCCTCCCTCTGCCCTCACGCAATCCGGACGAAGCCTGGACATGGGAGCAGGTGCTTGAGGCAGCGAAAAAAATCAACGATCCGGCTAATGGCATTTATGGCATTGATCCGGCGCAGGGCTTTCAAAACGCGGGAGCGACCGCTTATTTCAAATATCCGATCATCTGGCAATTCGGCGGAGAAGTGATGAATCCGGAAGGGACTACGGCGAAGGGCTATCTGGACTCGCCCGAAACGAAGCGGGCTCTGACGTTTTATGCCGAGCTGTTCACGAAATATAAAGTTGCTTCGTTCGAATATCCTGTTGATGCTTTTCCTAACCGCAAGCTGGGCATTACGATTGACGGCACATGGTCTCTTTCTCATATAGCGGAAAACTTCCCGGACTTTAAGCTGGGCGAAGACTTTGATGTTGCTCCTCTGCCAAAGGGAAGCAGACAAGCTGTTGCCAATGGCAGCTGGGGACTGGGCATATCGACGAAGAGCAGGCATCCGGAAGAAGCCTGGATGTTCGTCAATTGGATGACCAGCTATGAGGGCATGAAATTGTATACGAGCATTACGCGGGATATTCCGGCAAGGTATTCGGTCGCTAAGGAATTTGCGGAGCTGAATGAATATCCGAAAAATATTTTCGTTATCCAAAACCAGAAGTACGGCAGACCTCGTCCCATTACGCCGGTGTTTCCGCAAGTATCGGAGGCCGTCAAAAAATTGTTCGAGGAAGTGACGCTGGAGAAGCGGAACTTGGATGAAGCGGTTCAGGCTGCGATCAGCACGATCGATAAGGCGTATGCTGATTCACAGGCCATTTCGAAATGAAGATGATGAATGGAGAGGGGGCTGCCCGATGTTTTTCTCGCTTAGAAGCCGGCTGATGGCGGCTTTCTCTTTGCTGCTTATCGTCCCGTTCATTACGCTCGTGCTCGTACTCAGCCAAGAGTCGTCCAAGCTTATTCGTCAATCGATTGAAACGTCGACGTCACAGACGATCGAGCAATTTGCCTCACATGTCAATACGTCTATGACGCAGGTTGAAGAAATCGGCAATCAAGTGATGAGCAACCGCGTGACGCAGGAATGGATCACGGCTCAAATGAGCCGGGAAAGCTCGGTAGAGGAGCGTCTTCTCGCAAAGCAAAAGATGCTCGAATATGTATCGTCATATTCGATAAACAATTCCAGCGGTATCTCCATCGGAGTCTTCTCTGACTTCGGAGGCGGCGTTTGGACGCAGGACCGGTCGTATTTGGAGCAGGATTGGTATGAGCGGTTTATCGAAGAGGACAAGCGCTGGACGAAGGCGCATTCGGACCCCGACCAGGCGGATACGATTATGAAAGCCAGATTAGTTAACAGTTATATGCTCCCCTTAGTACAATTGCAATCGTTTACAAAATCAGGGTTTGTAAAAATCAATTATCCGACCTCCGTGCTGCGTGATGCAATCGAGAAAATCCGTTTTGGTGAAACCGGACGGGCCTACCTGCTGACCTCGGACGGCAGCAGCGTGCTTAACCAGCAGCTGCCGGAGGAAAGTGTGTCGATATTGTCAGCAGGCCTTGCAGAAATTAAAGCGGCGCAGAGCAATGCGGCAAGCGGCGTCTTTCCGATTAAGAGAGAAGATGACAGCTATTTATTGTTTTATCGTTATTTTGAAGAGCAGGACTGGTATGTAATCGGAGAGGTTCCCGAGAAGGAGCTGTTCGTAAAGATCGATCAAATCCGCCGGACGATGTTGTTTATTAGCCTGATATTGCTTATGCTTATTATTCTTGTCGCATTCTGGTTCTCCTACGGCATTACAAGGCCGCTTACGTCAATGGCCAGAGCGATGAAGCATGTTGAGCGGGGAGAATTTGCACAGGCCTTCAGCATGATGCCGTCCGTTCGAACCGGTCATACCGAGGTCGGCTACGTGACGAGGGTATTCGAAAATATGACGACACGGCTGCGGTATTTAATCGAGACGGAGTTCGAGACGAATCTGCGCCGCAAAAATGCGGAGTATAAAGCGCTGCTGCTGCAGATCAATCCGCATTTTTTTAACAACACGCTAGAAATAATTGGCGGGCTTGCCGCAATGAAAAAAAATGATGTATTGATGGACGCGACGGAGGCGCTTGGACAAATGATGCGATACTCGCTTAATTTAAATAGCGATTTGGTTAAGGTGAAGGAAGAGATGAACTATATCCGCGATTATTTGTTCATCCTGCAGCTGCGTTACGAGGAACGGCTGCATGTCGAGATTGAAGAGGATATGGCGTCCAGTCAACTGATGATTGCGAAATTTATATTACAGCCTATTGTAGAGAATGCTGTTAAATACAGCTTGGAGGAGAGCGGCGTTGCGAAAATTTCGCTCCAAGTGAGAACGGACCAGGACCGTCTTCACATTAGCGTGGCAGACAACGGGATAGGCATGGATGCTGCTTTAATCGCGCATTTAATGGGAGAGCTGAGCAATACGGATTCGGTCGATATTTTGAACAGCGGCGGGGACAGCATCGGTCTGCGAAATGTGCTGTCGCGCTGCCGTCTTTATTACGGGGAACAGCTTAAGGTCAGCATTGAATCGAGGCGCGGTGAAGGGACTGAAATTCGGATTAGCATTCCCGCGGTTAAGGGGTGAGAGACGTGTACAGCATTATTATAGTCGATGATGAAGCGGGTGTACGGAACAGCATAAAGGCAAAAATTGATTGGAACGCCGCAGGTTTTCAAATCGAGGCTGAAGCGTCGAACGGCGAGGAGGCTCTACAGCTTCTGCAGGAGCGTCAACTTCCGGATGTGCTCATAACCGATATCCGCATGCCGCAGATGGATGGCATCGGGCTGATTACGGCTTGCAAGCGGTTGTACCCGTCGCTCAAACTCGTCGTATTATCCGGTTATTCCGATTACGCTTATATGCAGGCAGCCATTCAGGCCGGCGTTAAAGATTATTTGCTGAAGCCGGTTGGCCGCAAGGAGCTGTCCGATTTGCTAGCGAAGCTGTCAGCAGAAATTGCTTTAGAGCAGACCGGCGAACAGATGCAGAAGGCTGAGCAGCTGCAGAGAGAGCAGCAGCTGCTTTCCCTGCAGGAGCAAATGCTGCTAAGGCTGGTCAAGGAGGAATTTTACAGCCTCTTGATTATTAAGGAGAGACTGGAGCAGCTGCATTTGTCGGCACTTATTGATGAGCAGCTTCAAGCCCGGTTCATTGCGGTCGAAATGAGAGTGCCGCCCGGCAGGCTTGGCGATGAACGTGAACATATTGATCTGCTGCATATGGCTTTCCAGATGCTGTGCCGGGAGACGGCAAGCGGATATTCGGGCATTCATCCTTTCTATGATGCCAGCCATCCTTCGATGATGCATTTTTTAGTTGAAAATGCGGGAGCTGAGGCAGGGGCCGATTGTACGGAACGGTTTATACGCCAAATTAAACAAAATATACAAAAGTATTTGAGGCTCGACTCCGTTATCGGAGTGGGAGAAAAGGTTAACGGCGTGCGGCAATTCAAAAACGGCTATTCGTCCAGCATGCTCTCGTGGAGCCGCAGCACGATTCACGGAACGAATGGAGCGGGCGACCAATATGTACAGGATTTGATAGCGGCGTTCTCACCGGAAATAGAGAGGCAGCTTGTCGTGTCCGTGGAGAACGGCGACTATAAGTCCTATTCGGCGCTGATTGAGCGCATTATTCCGCGCGGGATCGATTATCCGATGTTTACTTTCACCTTTATCGCCTCGCGCATCCTGCTCCTTTTTCATTCTATCGCCAAAAAGTATGAAGCGGGGGAAGCAGTGCTGCAGAAGCGGCTTTGGGATTGTCAAATGACGATCGGCGACTTTCATTCGCGGGAGCAGGTGCTCGGGCAGCTGGAGGAGCTTGCGTGTCTGGTCATGAAGGAAGCGCTGAAAACGCGGAGTTCAAGCGGTCAATCTATCGTGAAGGCCGTTCAAAAATATGTGGATGATAATTTTGCCTATGAGCTGACGTTGACCTCGCTTGCAGGGATGTTCCACCTTAACGAGACGTATTTGTCAGGTCTGTTCAAGCAGCATGCAGGCGTGACGTTCAGCGAGTACGTTACGAGCTTGCGGATGAACAAGGCGGGCGAGCTTCTTGCGCAAAGCGAGCTTAAGCTTACGGATATCGCGATGCTCGTCGGCATATCCAGTTCCAGCTATTTCAGTACCTCTTTCAAAAAATATTATGGAATGAGTCCTAAGGAATACCGGGAATGGCAGCACGAGAAAGCATGAAGCCGATGCAAAAAGAAAATGAAAAAAGAATGAGCATCTAGTATAATCAAACCAATTAGTTATTTTTAACATAAGTTGGTGCTCATCTTGACATTGCTGCTGGATTTGAAGACGGTTTTGATCTTGATCGTATTAGGACATCTATTATCTGTCGTTCTCATTAGCGCATATTGGCGTACGCATACGAAAGATCGTATTTTGAGTATGTTCTTACTTGCAAAATGTACACAAGGGCTCGCTTGGCTGCTGCTTATCGTGCGCAATGGCATTCCTGATGTGTTTACGATATCGGCAGCCAATTCCTTGCTGTTTATTGGATTTTCGCTGGAAACGGTCGCAATGCTTAAGCTGCAGCAGGCTTTTCATCGTTCTACGAAAATACTGTATATCGCGTTAACCTTCGCCGCTATTGCAGCGTTTCATATGGTTATTTTCTTTAGAAATGAAGAAAATATAAGAATAGCCGCAGCATCGCTAGGCACAGCTGCATTTATGGTCATTCCGGCTTATTCGATGATTCGGACCAAAAACCCATCGTTCATTTTGAAAATCATCGGATTATTGTATGTTTCTGCCTTCGTTTCCCTGATTGGAAGAGCAATGACTGCGTTGGAATCACATCTGCCGATCGGGCTGTTTACAGCTGGCATTTACCAGACGTTATCATTTCTAGCGCTATTTTTAATTATGTTCATCGGAAATATTGGATTCGTACTTTTGTTGAAAGAACAAGTCGACCAAGAACTTGTACGGTTAGCGAATTACGATGATTTGACGGGTGTATTAAATCGAAGGACGTTTGTGTTGCAGTCAAAACAAATGATTGGTGAGCATGCGAAAAAACATGCGCATCTTTCACTGGTGTTGTTCGATATTGATCATTTCAAAAAGATCAACGACACGTATGGACACCACATTGGAGATTGTGCGCTGCAGGAGCTTGCTAAGCATATCCGCGCCGAGCTTAACGGCAATGGCTGCTTCGGCCGGTATGGCGGCGACGAATTTGCCGTTTTGCTGCCGGGGGCGAACGAAATTGAATCAGACCGAATCGTAGAAGGTCTAAGAAAGGCTACGATGCAGGTTCATATTCCGGAAATGCTAAACGATCTCTCGATCAGTCTGGGCGTGGTTACACTCGTTCCCGACCAGCATACTAGACTTGAAACGCTGTACGAGCTGTGCGACAGGGCGCTGTACGATGCGAAGGATAACGGCCGCAACGTCGCTGCGCGGAGCCGGTCGGTTACAATGGCGGGTTAATATAGTCGTAATCTAGACGGGAAAGGGGCAATTTCAGAAGTCATCAGGGATGACTTCTGAGATTGCCCCTTTTGAAGCTTGAATTTCAGTTATTCCCTCTATATGTAACGTGCCCGCCATCTTGATGTTGCCGGTATCAAAGAATATTTGCCCTGATCTTTTCCCGAATTGCTGGTACAGTGGTTACATCTTAGAGGACAAAACTCCGTAACGTTAAAATGTACTTCAGTCGGAGCAGACAGGTAATTTCTATTTTTATGCCAGAGAGGTGAATCATTCACTCTCAAATCTCTCATAAATGCCTGTCCACTAAAACAAGCGGGGGGATTCTAATTCCTATGATTCCACCGAAATGTTCGGCTCTTAAATTCAAATTGTCTGGATCAGTCTTCATTACATTTTTCATTTAATATATTTTTCTTTTCTGAAAAAATAAAGGCATAAATGGTGTTTATCAATATGGCTGCAGCGGCCGAACTCCAAAATAACATCATAATTAAGGCAGCCACAGGATCTATATCAGCCCCTATTACAGTGTTCATTTCTATCTCCCTCCTTTTTGGAAAAATAAGGGCTGACGGCATTTACACCGGTGTGTAAACAATCATGTAATAAGTCATGAAAGAAGCGGCAACCATATGCAAACAACTTATCAAAACATAAACCAATCTGCCTGTTTTCAATGACAGCGGGGCAAGAAGCCTTATTATCATAAGCGAGAGGATTGATAAGCCCAACAGGCTAAAGAAAAACCTAAGGTCGACTACCTGCTCTTCAGTTATTATTAGGATCAAGACAGGGCCTAGTGATATTAGGGCAAGGAGTAATAAAGGCGCAACAAGCTGCCTGGCATAATTTTGTAAATTGAAATGCTGCCAAAACTTTATGGGAATTAGCAATATTACCACCGATATAAAATATAAAAGGGAAAGCATGAATCCATACCACATGTTCCTTTGGTTTATAATATTGTTTTTTTTCACTGCATAATTAAAGTTTTCTCCCGGATTTCCCAGCGCCATTACCTGATCCAAGGCCCTGATCGCCTTGCCGAAACGATGTTGCTTAATGAGAATGTCGGAATACAAATTCAGGGCCAGGGCTTTGTCTATACTTGACATGCCGGCCTTGTCAAAGCTGTTTATGTATTTTTCCGCATGCATTCTCGCCTCTTGATATTGAGTAGTTTCAAAATATTTGTTAGCCAAATAGATGTGCATTTCGGGCGCAATTAATGCGTTCTTACTCTTTGAAAGAATGGTTTCGACTTCCTTCAGGCTTTCTTTGATGCGAATATTGCCTTCTTCTAACTGGATTTTTCTAAAATCTCGCAATGCTTGCCATTCAGAACGCCTTTCATTTAGATAAGCAACTCTTTCCCGAAAAGTACTGGTAAATTTCCCCTCAGGGAATTGGACAAGATACATTTCATAAAAGGACAAAGCTTTTTCAAAATTAAAAAGGTAATTATCATAGAGATGGGTCAATTGCCTGTAGACCGTTTCATTATTCAGATCCGGATTCTTTGCCAGAAGTTCTTCCAAAACTAAAGCAGCCTGATCATAATTTTTGTCAACAAAAAATTGATTCGCTTTATTGCTGTATTCCTGTTCAAGGTCCTGAGAACTGTTTTGAGCCATGCTTGTGCCAGGACTTGTAATGAAGATAATTAAAGCAATCATAATTGAAAAAAAATATGGTGATTTATTTTTCTTCATGTACTTCCCCCTCACATGATTAGAACGGTACCAGTTGCAGATTGAATGCCCGCTCGACGAACCAGATTAAACCAAGAATAAAGATGGCTATGGACGCTCCAGCGATTATTCTTCTTGTATCGAACTTTTTCCTCATCAGCTGCAGAACGGGCAACAGGATTAAAACGATCATCAGCTGTCCCACTTCCACGCCGACGTTAAACGAGACTACCGAGAGAACAAGATCCGATTTTCTTGCGATGTACTCCTGAAGTACGCTGGCAAAGCCGAATCCGTGAATTAAACCGAAGGCGAATGTTACCAGCCAGCGATCAATGGCCTGTTTTGACAATATGTTTTCAAGAGCGATATAGCAGATGGAGAGGGCGATCACGCTTTCGACAATCCTGGAGTTCAGAGTGACAGCCTGCATTGCCGCCAGCAGCAAAGTAATGCTGTGCGCCACAGTAAAGGAAGTGATAATTTTTATGGCTTCCCTAGTAGATAAACCTATCAAAATTAAAGCGACCAGGAATAATATATGGTCATATCCGGTTAGGATATGTTTGATTCCAAGTGATAAAAAGGTAAATATTTCCGACCGTAAAGCGGCGGCTTTAGATTTAACGGAGAATTCCCACACGGTTTTGTTGGATTCGAATGTATACTGCAAATCCGGCTGGGTATAATCGAAGACCTTCTGCACCGAGTCGTCATCGGCATCGGAAAAATAGATCACACCAATATTCACATGGTCATTTTTAGTTTCTTCAAATAACAACCGGTAATCAATCTTTATCTTTTTGTCTTGCCAGTCAAAATTGATATCGCTTACCCTCAGCCATATTTTCCACAATGTTCCTTCTCGCTCTATTCTGTCTACCGTTACCGGGTAAGAGCGGTCATTGACGGAAACCGACAGCTTCTCGTTGATGTAAGGTTGAATAATGCCGGTTGCCATTTCCCGGAGCTGCTCACCGGTGAGACTGTCAAGGTCATGGCCGAGTTCCTTGATCCCTCTTATTTGCGAAAACAGGGAGGGGCCGAGCTCAATGGTGAACAGAATTCGATCCTTGCCAATGGCCCATTTTGATCCTCCCAGATTCAAGTCGTGAGCGAAGACAGGGGTTGCTATTAAAAGAAATGAAGCGATCAGGATCAATGACGCTAGTCTTCTGAACCATTGTACAGGCATGACGATATCCTCGTTTCTTCTTTGAGTTATTGAGCGGTCGCAGGGAAAACCCTGCGACCGCCTGTTTTATTATACTGCGAACAAACAAATCTTACTGGTAAGTCACTACAAGCTTGGGAGCTTTCGCAGCTGCGACTTCGTATGCCGACGCGGTCCGCTCACCGGTACCTGTGACGATGAAGACCATGGAATTGTTCTGGGCCCAGCCGGTGCGGTTGACGGTTTCTTGGACAATGCTCTTCAGGTCTGGGGTCCTCTGGTCAACCCCGGCAGCACCCACCGTGTTCCAAGCGACAGGGCTCCAAGAGACGGAAGCTGTCGTGGTGGCGCGGGAGGAGATGTTGTTAGCCGACGTGGTGAAGGTGCCCGGGTTATCGTCTGCCTGCCCCTTGACAGTCAGGTTAGTGGCGCCGGAGTTCGTCTCATCCACGGTGAACTGGATGTAGGCGTTAGTAATGATTTTGCCTTGCGGCACGTTGACGTTGTTGAAGCGCATTCCGACGTACTGGTTGCCAGTGGTCGCGGTGTCGTACACCAACTCCAAGTCGGAACTTGTGAGGGACATGGTGCCGCCGGTCTGACGCTGTTCGGCATCATCGCTGCCAGCGCTGACTTGGGAAGTGACCGTAGTAGGAGTGCCGCCGCCGGCAGCATTGACGGTGACGACTACCGTGTCAGTGGCAGTGGCCCCGCCGTTATCTGTCACCGTAAGGGTTAATGTATGGGTGCCAACAGCCAGGCTGACGCTCGGAGTGGCGCCGGTGGCAATCTGGGTTGCCCCCTCTTTCCAGACATAGGAAGAGATCGTTCCGTCCGGATCACTGCTTCCGGTCCCGTTCAGGGTAACCGTTTCGGAGCCGTTACCGTCGGTGTCGGTTACAGTCTGGTCAGGGCCGGCATTAGCGACTGGAGGCTGGTTGCCGCCGCCACCGCCTTGGGGAACCGATATGGTCTCAATTACCGTGCCGTCTGCCCTGCGGGCGGTCATTGCCATTGTGCTTCCTGCAACGTTGAACTCGGCGTAGTGGAACGACTGATCTGTTTTGACGATGTTCGGATTGCTTGGGTTAGGAACATACAAGGAAGCGCCGCCGCCGCCAGAGGTAACGTACTGGATGCCTTCGACGACCGCACGTGCATAGTTATGGTTGTGTCCATTTAAGTACATTTGTACCCCGTACTGCTTCAGGACTGGATGGATGGCGCTCTGGACAGTGGCATTATTCGCATGAGTGCCGGCGCCCCATCCCGGCTGATGGGCCATTACAATCTTCCACGGCTTGGTGGTGGAAGCAAGGTCGTTGACCAGCCAGTTGTACTGGGCCGAGCCGGAGGTAAAGGTCGCATACTCGTCAAGCACTACGAAATGGACCGGGCCGTAATCGAAGGACCAGTAGTAGTTAGCCACGTACGGATAGGGGAAGTACTTATTGTAGACCGCGCCTGCACCCTCATGGTTGCCTCTTGCCCCGATCATTGGGACCTCGGCCTGGAGGGCGTGCATCTGCGGGTACGTGGACCCGGATACGAAGTATTGAGAAGTCCAGTCGCTCTCGGTTTCGGTTGCGACAAAATCCCCGCTGTGCAGGATAAGGGTCTGGTAGGCTGGGTCGGCGGTATAAGCCGAACGTGCACGGGATGCTACCTGCTCATGATTACTTGGGGTGCTGCGGCTGTCGCCGTAGGCGAGGAACTTCACGGAGGTAGCGGTAGCCGCCGGCGCGGTGCGGAAAGAACCAGCCTGACCGTCTACATCATAGTAATACTTGGTGCCCGGCTGCAGCCCGGTGATGGTGTACTTGTGCTGGTTGGCGGAACCGTACGTCCCGACGGTCGCTTGCCCCATCGAATAAGTGGTGTCGGTACCCCATTTGATGACGTTCGACTCAGTCACGCTCGTCTGCCAAAGAACGCTCATCGAGGTGTTGGAACCTTCGAACAGCAGATACGGCCCTTTTATGAGGTTGCCTGCAGCTGACGCGCTGTACATACCAATGGTGAGAAGAATACTAATAACACAAAGAACCAATAAACCTTTCCACTTAGCTTTCATCTTTTTCTTCCCTTCTCTTCTCTTTGATTAGGAGTCGGAATCACGGGAAACCACCGCACCGTGCTGTCTAAAGCTGAAACTAAAAAAAATCTTCTTTCCCTCCTTTCACTACTGGCATCCCAGCCGGCGGCACACCGCTACCACCCCGGCTGATTTGCTTCCATCTTTCTTTCCTCTTATCCCCACGAAAGAGTTTGCGGTTAGCAGATATTCCCGGAACCAAACTGCCAATGCTAATTATACTGGTTAAATTTGATAGATTGTTTTATTTTTTTGTTAATTAAATAATAGAAGTTCTATAAAAAATATAAAAAAATATAAAAAATAATGAAAAAACTATTTAAAACTTACTCTCAAATTAACAATTATTTAAACTCGCCAAAACATACCTGTTACAATTCTTCTCTATGCTTAATCGATATGACAAGTCATATCAATCGAATAAGAATCAAGTAAATCCCGAAAGAGAGAGATGGACAGCCGATGAGATCATTGTTCACTGCAAGAGATTTTGCGATTACGCAAGCGAGCGTAGCCGCACTCCTTTTTTTATCAATTCCTTTGTTCAATGTCATTGGTTTCAGCAACCATAAGCTGACGGCCGTCCTGCACGGATTGGGCGCGACCGTCACCGTCATCATGAGCTGCTATACGATGCATCTGACCTATCCCATGCTACGGGGCAAGAATGGGGCCGCGGCCAGCCTGGAATGGTCGCTCTGGCTGACGAATCTTATGGTTCTGCTCACGATCGTGTTCGGAAACTTGCTCTACATCGCTTACCGGGGGCCGGACGGTCCCCAGGAGTGGCTGATGTACCATAGCCCCTCGGTACATTTGATCGTGATGGAATATAAAGAATTCGTCTCGCTGTACCCGCTCCCTTTGGGAATTGGGGCGGCCGTTTTATTGCGCCGGTTTCGCCATGCTCTCGAACCAGGCTCGGCGGCAAGCGGGATCATCGCTTTATTAATCACGCTATTCTGGATCTGTTTGCTGATCGGATTTGTGCTTGGCATCAGCTTGGCTAGACTTAGAATGGTATGATTTTCAACACGGTTGAAAGGGGAGAAAATCGTGCAAGTGCACAAACATCGAAAAACAGGTGAAATCGCTGCCGTTCTGCTTTCGGTATGGCTCGGTATCGCAACTACAACTGTCTGTCACATATGGAGCGTTTACAATCCGGTCAGAGCCAATCCGGTTTTGCTGAAGATCGGCTCCTGGATACCCAGTTGGTGGGGCATCGGTCCCTATGCCGGCAAAGAAACGGCAGGACTGCTCGTCTGGTTGGCCGCATGGGCAATATTCCACTGGACGATCGGACGGAAAGAGGTTGCTCTGAAACCATGGACGATCGTATTTGCAGTTGCCTTTTTCGTCAATCTGATAGTCATCTGGCCGACGGTTTACCACGCCTTACTAGGCTGGCCGAACATGCCGAACACTTTGCCGGGAGGAGGAGGGGGCTAATCATGTCCATCATATCCAAATATAAACTTTCTTTGTTGCTGTGGGTGTCCTTTTGTCTTCTGTTTTTTTCCTACTATTGGACAAACGTGCCGACGGAAGGATTCAAGTCATCCGCCCCGTCGTCCATGTCGTTTCGATTCGGTTATTTCAGCCAACATGAAGGGGAACTCGGGGAGTGGACCAAGCAATTCGGGGACATTTCGTTTTTTGTTGCGCCCTATCAGCTGCTGCAGCGTCATCCGGAAGCGCAAACGTTTCAACTTTATCCCATATATGACGGTTCTACGACGGAAAACCGTTTCAACCAAGCTTATCCTCATCTGCCTGCAGAGACGCTTCCGGGTTACGGGAAATCTTTCTATACGGTAAGTCACGGAAATGCCAGATTTTTTTTTCTGAACGCCGACCGGTTATCGGATGCGGGAGACCGTCAGTTGGAATGGATCCGTCAGTCGGTTGACGAATCTAAGCCAACGTTCAACGTTGCATGGCTGAGCGAAGATCCGAAGCTTCCCGAGATATGGAACGCGTTCAGAGCCGCCGGAATTAACGCGGTTTTCATCCGCGATTCCGTCTATACTCTTGAATTGGCCGTTGAACAAAAGCCTTCCGGTTATGTGCCCGCCGAATATAAGGGCTGGGGAATGTGGGATTTGTCCAGGCTGAAGGAAACGCCCTTCATTACGGTCATTGAAGCGAATAATGACGCGCTGTTCATTAAGGCCGAGAATAAACAGGGACAAGTGCTGGATCAACTGGAACAGGATGCGCTGAATCTGGCTTCGTGGAACTTGGCTACGTTGAAACAAAAGCAGGAAATTCCGCTTGTGGGCATACAATCCTTATGGCGCTACCATCCGGGCAGCAAGGAGATCAAATTCTCCATACCGAAAGGGTTAGATGTGACGGGAGAAGGTCCGATCATTGAAACTTTGCACACGGAAACTGTTCCACTGCCTGCTTATGATTGGCGCAGTCCGGAATACGACGATTCCGCCTGGAAGATCGGCAGGGCTCCTTTGGGACATACGAATAACTGGGAGCGGCAGGCTTATGTTCAAACAAGCCTGAAGGCCGCGAAGTCCCCAACTTATTATTTTCGCAATTCGTTTGAATTGGATGGCGATCCGGGGGGGCTGTCCGGTTTATATTTAAATATCGCCTATGAGGACGGTTACGTCGTTTATCTGAACGGCCAGGAAGTATCCCGGGACTCCATTCGAACCGGTCTCTTAACCAGATCGTCGCTGGCGTATCCGAATGAATTTTCCTTCTATCGAAGAATTGATCTGAAAGCGCATTTGAACAAGCTTGTGAAGGGACCTAATATCATCGCCGTTGAATTGCACCGCAGCCATCCCGGCTCGCCAAATCTGTTCTTTGACCTTGCCTTGTCTATTGAATCAGATGGAAAGGAATGTAGATGATGCGGACAGATCTGATGAATTGCATGAGAAAACCGGCGTGGAGAAACGTTGCATCATTTTTGCTGATCGTTTGCCTTGCTGTCTTCACGACCGGATGCGGCGTCCCCGTTCCATCCGGCACGATTCCTTTTACCGACATTGCCTTTACGAAAAATGATCTGATTGTCCAGAACCGGAGCGGAGATGTTCGGTACGATGTGAAAATCACCATTGACGAAAAGTACACATATGTAGCGGATGTGCTGCCACTTGGTAAATCCAGCCATCCATTAACCGAATTCGTTGATGATCAGGGCAATCGTTACAAACCCGGGCTGTTGAACGTCCGCAATGTGATAGTCTATATCCCGGACAATAATGAAGGCAAAGAGTACTATCGTTGGTAAATCGCGGCAAGGAGAAAACATAGGGTCGTAATACAGCCCATTGGCAGGCAGGTGCTCTATGATCCAACCCAACATTTACAGGGTCCCCTGCCTGCCTCTCTTAAGAGCGGTTATTGAGAAAATTCAAGCCATAATTTTGCATATTAAATTCTACCTAAATCTAGAACCTCTTTCTCATTCCATCTAATTTATCAAGCCACTCATTCATCTATCAGCACAGGCCGCATCATCTTGACTGTTTATTCAATAAAAGCTAACATCCTCTCTTCCAAATTCAATGAGATTAGCTGAGTTCTTAAACATGGGGGATATTAATAATTATTTAAGCCCTGAGGAAATTGAAAGAATACCGGAAAAAACATTATGATGAAGAAGATGAAACCGATTATAAACGATTGATAAATGATTTAGGTTTAGCATAGAGGATATAAATAAACGATATGGTTGCTGTTTCGCGTTCCAAATTCAAAAAGATGACCCAAAATCCGGGGTCATCTTTTTTTATGTCTACTTCATCGTGAAATCCTCACCTCGATCATTAGTCCCAAAAACTTTGAAAGTCAGGACCCGAGCATTGTGAAATTAGTGCGCATTTCTTTTTGATATATTGATCATGCAGCAGCAATTCAAAGTGCTTTCTCCTCGTTCCAACAGGGCGGGAAAGCGGAAAAAACGAATTCGGGGGTTGGCCGTGAATAAAAATTGGATCTTTTACACCGTGATGTTCTCGCTTCTCATTGCAACGATAGGCGCGGCAGCAGTATTCTCCTACTCCGAGGAAAAAACCGCCGACGCGGTAGCATACAAGCTGACGGATGCCAAGCGTCCGACAGAAGGCATCCTGCTGGATGCCGGCAGCCTGAACGCCCCGCATACGAGCGCGAGCATTGTTCCAGAGTGGAAAGGAAGACAGCGCATCGCGCAGTGGAAGGAAGGCGATACGCTCGAATGGACGGTTAACGCAGCGGATGAGGGCGATTATGAGCTATCCCTTGGCTATTATCCGCTAAAAGGGAACGGACAGCCGATCGAGTTCATGCTCTATGTAGATGGTGAAGCGATCTCAGATCCGTATGCGCCGTTTGAACTTAACCGATTGTTCTACGATGAGCCGGGCGCGCTCAGGAAAAGCGGCGGAAACGAGCTGAGGCCCAAGCAGCTTGAAGGTGAAGTTTGGCTTCACACGAAAGTGGCTGCTGCAGGAGAGATGGAAGATGGACCTTTGCGCCTCTCACTGAAAAAGGGCGAGCATGTCATCAGGCTTGAAAATGAGAGAGAGAGTGCAGCCGTTGATTATCTCCAGCTGACAAAGGTGGCGAATGCACGCGATTATGCGGGTTACAAAGCTTCGCAGAATGCCGGCGCCGCTGCTGAAAACAGCAAAGCGTTCATTACGGTTCAAGCGGAGCACGCTTATGCCAAGTCGGCTTCAGGCTTGTTCCCGACGACCGACAGAACGTCGCCGTTAACGACGCCGTATAGTCCGACGCTGCTCCGAATCAATACGATCGGCGGCAGCAACTGGGACAGCCCAGGCCAGTGGATCAGTTATAAATTCGAGGTGCCGGAGGATGGCTGGTACAAAATCGGCATTCGTTATCACCAGAACGAGGTTAAGGGATCATTCGTTTCCAGGAAGATCGAGCTGGACGGCAGCGTGCCGTTTAAGGAAATGAACGCTGTCCGTTTTCCTTATGAATTGAAGTGGGACATCATGGAGCTGGGTGAAGAAACGGGGGAGCCTTACCTTTATTACCTCGCGAAGGGCGAGCATGAGCTTAAGCTGGAAGTCACGCTTGGCGATATGGCCGGCGCAGTGAAAAATATTCAGCAAATGGTATACGACCTCAATCAAATTTATCGCAAAATCGTGATGATAACAGGCGTTAAGCCTGACGTCTACCGCGATTACGATATTGATAAAAGCGTACCCGGCCTGATCGGGCAGTTCCAGAAGCTTTCCGCTCAAATGAAAGAAGAGGCAGTTAGACTCGATGAAATGTCCGGACAAGCGAATGCAGGCTCCAGAACGTTAAAACTGCTTGCTCTTCAGCTTAACGGCTTCATCGACCGGCCGGACCAAATTCCGAAGCGGCTCGAAAATTACAAAACGAATATTACCGCTTTAGCAGATTGGATGCTGAGCGCCATGAAGCAGCCGCTGGAGCTAGATTATTTGTATATTGCCGCTAAAGATAACGAACGGCCGAAGGCGGAAGCGGGGCTTCTTGCGCAAAGCGTCCATGAGATTCGCGCGTTCGCAGGCTCGTTCCTGCAAAATTACGATTCGATGGAAGGCAGCGAGGAGGCAGAGCGCTCCATTCAAGTCTGGACGGGTCTCGGCCGTGACCAAGCGTTCGTGTTAAAGCGGTTAATCGATGAATCCTTCATCCCCGAGACAGGAATTAGCGTCAATCTGAATCTCGTCGGCACCTCCCTTGTAACGGCCGTCATGGCGGGCGAAGGGCCGGACGTCAATCTATTTACAAGCCGCGGCGATACGATGAACTTAGCTGTGCGCGGAGCGCTGACTCCGCTGGATCAGTTCAGCGAGTTTGAATCCATGAAGAAGGAATATATGGACTCCGCATTCGTTCCATACCAGTACAAAGGCAGCACCTTCGCCATTCCGGATGATCAAGAATTTTTTATGCTGTTCTACCGGAAAGATGTGCTGAAGGAGCTTGGCATCGAACCTCCGCAAACATGGGAGGAGCTTCTCAAGATCGCTCCCGTGCTGCAAAACAATAATATGCAAATCGGCTTGCCATACGAGAATCTGGATGCATTCCAACTGTTGACCAAAGGTATCGGATCGCTGAATTTGTTCCCGACGCTTCTCATGCAAAGCGGAAGCGGCATCTACAATGCCAAAGAAGACGGAACCCGTTTCGACGAGCCGCAGGCGTTCACAGCCTTCAAGCATTGGACGGATTTCTACAACCTGTACGATTATCCGCTCTATAAGGATGATTTCAACCGGTTCCGCACCGGCGAGATGCCGATCGTCGTCTCGACCTACAAGCTTTATACCCGCTTAGCGGCAGCGGCGCCGGAAATAACCGGCACTTGGGACATGGTGCCGATTCCGGGCATGAAACAAGAAGGCGGAAAGATTGACCGCTCGACGGGCGCGACGGGCACAGCATCCATTATTTTGAAGGATGCCAAAAATGCGGATGACGCATGGGCTTTCATGCAGTGGTTCAACCGGCCGGAAATTCAAAGCCAATTCGTCAGCCAGCTGGAAAATGAGATGGGCGTGCTGGGCAGAAGAGTGCCGGCCAATCTGATCTCGTTCGAATCGACAAACTGGAGCCGCGCCGAGCAGGCGAATCTAATCGCGCAGTGGAAGCAGGTTAAAGAAATTCCAGAGCTTCCGGGCGGCTATTATACGTCAAGAAACATCGATAACGCGTTCCGTGAGGTCGTGTTCCAAATGGGCAATGCAAGGGAAAGCCTCTTCTATTGGAACAAGGACATCAATGAAGAAATTAAACGAAAAAGGTATGAATTCGGGGTGGAGCAATGAAAAAATCGATAACCCAAACGATCGGCAGACATAAGGAAAGCTATTTACTGATGACGCCGTACATGATTTTCTTTCTGCTCTTCACGATCCTTCCTGTCGTGCTGTCGATTGTACTCGGTTTTACGTATTACAACATGATCGAGCCGCCGCGCTTCATCGGCTGGTACAACTACATCCGGCTGTTTCTGGATGACGACATCTTTATCATTGCCGTCAAGAACACGTTGTTTTTCGCCTTTGTCACCGGGCCTGTCAGTTATGTGCTCAGCTTCCTGGTCGCTTGGATGATCAACGATCTGTCCAAAACGCTGCGCTCCATTGCGACGACCGTGTTCTATATCCCGACGATTATCGGAATATCCGTGTTCCCGATGTGGCGGCTCATTTTCAGCCCGGATGCTTACGGCTATTTGAACGGCATGCTGATGGGGCTGGGAATCATAAGCGATCCTATCGCATGGCTGCTGGATAAGGAATACATTTTGCTCATTCTGATCGTCGTTCAGCTATGGATGAGTCTAGGCATAAGCTTCCTCGCCTTCGTGGCAGGTTTGCAAACGGTAGACCGCAGCTTGTATGAAGCGGGCGTAGTGGACGGCATTAAAAACCGGTTTCAGGAGCTGTGGTACATTACGCTGCCGTCCATGA
Source organism: Paenibacillus sp. J2L1-98 (assembly GCF_056269405.1). NCBI lineage: Bacteria > Bacillati > Bacillota > Bacilli > Caryophanales > Paenibacillaceae > Paenibacillus > Paenibacillus sp. J2L1-98. The sequence continues at coordinate 90,177 of NZ_JBWDNW010000019.1, forward strand.
TTCCGCAGTTGATCTTCGGAGCGGTCATGCAGATCGTCATCTCCTTCAGCGTAGCGGATGTATCCATCCAGCTTGCAGGGTTTCCGAGTACGGACTATGCGGGCGAAACGATGGTTACCCACGTTATGGATTACGGCAGTATCCGTTACGAGATGGGATATGCCTCCGCCATGGCGGTCGTGCTGTTCTTCATGATGGTGTTCACGAACCGGCTCGTAACGAAAATATTGCAAAAGGTTGGAATTTGATCGCAGGAGGACATCCATGTTCACGATAACTACCAAAAAATCCGGCATGAAAGCAAGGCGGTCATTAGCCGGCAACATCGCGATATTCGGATTCGTGGCGCTTCTCGGTCTTTTCTCCGCGTTTCCGTTCATCTTCGCTGTTATTACGTCGCTGAAGCCGATTGACGAGCTGCTGCAATTTCCGCCGAGCCTGATCGTCATGAGGCCGACATTCAATAACTTTACGGATTTATTCCAGCTGGCATCCAATATGTGGGTGCCGTTGTCCCGGTACATTTTTAATACGGCGCTTATATCTATCGTCGGTACGGTGCTGCATGTGCTGTTTGCGGCCATGGCGGCTTACCCGCTTGCGAAGCACAAGTTCCCGGGAAAAAATATTTTGTTCTCCATTATTGTCATGGCGCTCATGTTTGTCCCTCAGGTGACATTCATTCCGCAATTCGTGCTCATGTCGCAGCTTGACATCGTGAACACCTACTCGGCATTGATTCTGCCATGGATCGGCGCTTCACTCGGGCTGTTCCTCATGAAGCAGTTTATCGAGCAGCTGCCCGATGCGATCCTGGAGGCGGCGCGCATTGACGGCGCAAGCGAGTTTAAAACGTTTTTCTCGATCATCTGGCCGAATTCGACGCCTGCAATAATGACGGTTGTCATCTTTCAATTCATTAATCTTTGGAACTACGCGCCGAAGGAGCTTATTTTCGATGAATCACTCAAGGTGTTCCGGATGGCGCTTGAGCAAATCGTGGCAGGCGACCCTATCGCGAGGATGGGTGCCGGGTCTGCCGCAGCGGTCATTCTGATGATCCCGCCCATTATCGTATTTATATTGCTGCAAAGGAAGGTCGTGGAGACGATGACCTTCGCGGGGATCAAATGATGGAGATTAGAGGTGGAGCCATGAAAATCAAAATTGTGCTGGCTGCTGCGCTGCTTCTCCCGATACTCGCCGCAGCGCCGTTAACCGTAAAGGCCGAAGCGCCTTACCAGTCTTATGTATACGACGAATGGGATAAATCGAAAGCGGCCCCGGCCAGCTATTTGCCTGAGCGTACGTATTCGGGAATCCAGGCAGGAGCCGGAGCGTTCAGCGAGCCGCAGGATCTGTTCGTGGACAAGAGCAACGCGATCTATATCGCGGACACCGGCAATAAACGAATTGTGAAGCTGAATGACCGCTTCGAGACGGTTGACATTATCGACAAGCTCGAATGGAACGGCAAAGAAACGACGCTTGCCTCCCCTATGGGACTGTTTGTTGCAAATGAAGGCACAATGTATATCGCGGATAAGGATAGCGGCCGAATCCTTCGTGTAGGAGCGGATAAGAAGGTGCAGCTTGTCATTGAGAAGCCGGCTGATCCGCTCATCCCGGAAGGTTTTCAATTCAAGCCGACAAAAGTGGCCGTGGACAATGCAGGGCGGATTTATGTGCTGTCGGAAGGACAGTTCTACGGCCTTATGCAGTTTAACAGCGAGGGGAAATTTACAGGCTACTTCGGAAGTAACCGGGTGGAAGTGACGCCGGCCGTCGTGCTCGAGACGTTCTGGAAAAACCTGCTCTCGAAGGAGCAGCGCTCGGCGATGATGAAACTGCTGCCGATTGAGTACTCGAACCTTGACATCGGTTATGACAACTTCGTCTATACGACGACGATTATATCCAAAAACTCGCGGGAAGAGATCAAGAAGCTGAACCCGCTTGGCAACAACGTTCTGATGGGCCAGCTGGGAGCGGCCGATTTCGGCGACAAGGAATTTTCCTTCAAGCAGGGGGTGAAGCAGGATACGTCGTTCGTCGATCTCAGCGTCGATGCGGACGGCTTCATCGCCGGGCTTGACCGGACGAGGGGACGCGTATTCGAATACGATTCCGAAGGCAATCCGATCGCGGTATTCGGCTCGCTCGGCAATCAGAAGGGAACGTTTCTCCAGCCTTCGGCGGTGGCTTATTGGAAGGGCGAGGTGCTGGTGCTCGACACGGCGAAGCGCAATATAACAAGGTTTGCGCTTTCGGAGTACGGCGCTCTGGTGCGCAAAGCGACGGTGCTTTACAACCAGGGGCTATACGAGGAAGCCGCCGTAATCTGGCAGTCCGTGGCGAAGAGAAATGCCTATAACAGTATAGCCTATGTAGGCATTGCTAAGGCGCTCGATAAGGAAGGGAGCTATGACGAGGCGCTTTCCTATTACCGGCAAGGAACGGACCGGTCCGGCTATTCCGATACGTTCGGACAAATCCGGATGCAAACGGTGCGCGACAATCTGCCGCTCATCATGACGATTTTCATCTTCGCGCTTGCCGGCTATTACGGCTTTAAGGCCGTTAGCGCAGCAAGGAACAAGAGACGAAGGGAGGTTAGCCGATGATAGCTGCGGCTGTATCGCCAAAAAAACTAAATCCGTTCAGCGCTTTGCTTCATCCTTTTGACAGCTTTAATGCTGTCAAGGAGGAGGGCAAAGGCTCGCTGCTTGCATCGGGTATGATCGTGCTTGTCTTTTTCATCGCTTCGATCTTCAAGCGGCAGAGCACGGGCTACACGTTTAACCTGTCCGATCTAAGCGCCTTGAACGTATGGCTGATCGCGGCCAAAACGATCGTGCTGTATGCGCTTTGGGTTGCGGGCAACTGGGCGGTTGCAACGTGGATGGACGGCGAGGGCAAAGCGAAGCAAATCGCGATCATCAGCGCGTACGCCATCGTTCCTTATGTGGCGGCGGTTATCGTTTCGACGCTGCTCAGCAGGGTGCTTGTACAAGAGGAGGGCATGTTCCTCGGCTATATAACGACATTAGCGATGATATGGAGCGCGGTTCTGATGTTTATCGGCATGCTAACCATTCATGATTACGGAGCGGTTAAGACGCTTCAATCGTTCGCTATGACGTTCGCGGCAATGGGAATCGTTATTTTCCTGGCGGTGCTGTTCTATACGCTGTTCCAGCAGGTGTATGTGTTCATCTACACGGTATATAACGAAATGCTGTTCCGCTTATGAGGCAGAACGTTGATCAGAAAGGGGAAGGCAGCATGAAATTGCGAATATGGACGGCTATCATGGCGGCAATGCTGCTTGTTACAGCCGTAACGGGCGGCGTAGAAGTTAATTTTGCGGCGGGCCAGACGAAAAAAGCGGAGCAAAGCGGCGATAAGATTCGGGCTGCAGATACCGGCAGGCTTACGCTCGATTATGTGCCGGCCACAGCCGAGATTATCGTGACGGATACGGCATCGGGAGCTGTCTGGACGAGCAATCCGGCCGGCCGGGAAGCGGATAAGCTGGCCAAGGGCGCCAAAAAAATGGATCTGTCCGCACAGCTGCTGCTCGATTACGTGGATAACCAAAATAAGCCGTTTCAACTCAACAGCTTTACGGGAAGCGTCAAGGAAGCGGCACCGGCATGGAGCAAGGTGCAGGGCGGCATTGAAGTGACGTATCAGTTTCCGAAAGCAGGCTTCACGGTGCCCGTCCGGTATACGCTTAGCGGCGATGCATTGTCGGCGGCGATCATAACGGAAGGCGTTAAGCAGGAGGATAAGTTCAAACTTGTCAGCATTAGTCTGCTTCCGTTCTTCGGGGCGGCCGGCAGTGCGAATGAAGGTTATTTGTTCGTACCGGATGGCAGCGGAGCGCTAATCAACTTCAACAACAGCAAAAGCAGCTACAAAAGCTATAACGAACGGGTTTACGGCGGGGACCAGGCGCTGGATTATCCGAGTAAAACGGATCAGAAGGAGACGGTCAGGCTGCCCGTGTTCGGCATGAAGAAGGATGACGCGGCCTTTATCGCGGTCATTCATAAAGGCGCTTACCAGGCGGGCATTACGGCCGAGGTGAGCGGCAAGAACAATTCGTACAATAACGTCTTCAGCTATTTGAACCTGATCGAATTCGAAACGAATCTGCTGCTGGAAGGAACCTTGAACGAGAAGCAGGTTACCCGTGCTTCGCAGTCGATGACGGGCGGCGTAGATTACGAGGTCATGTATTACTTCCTAAACGGAAAGGACGCGAATTACGCGGGGATGGCAGGCAAGTATCGCAGCTATTTGCAACATGAGCTTGGCGTAAAGCCTGCGTCCTTGCAAGCTGCAGCGGACGGGAAGCAGCTTCCGGTGCTCGTGGACTTTGTCGGCGGCGTAAAGAAGAAAGCAACGTTTCTAGGTGTACCTTACAACACGGTAGAAGTGCTTACGTCCTTTAAGGATGCCGGCAAGGCGGCGGATCGCTTGCTGGCGGACGGGATCTCGAACTTATCGGTCCGGCTTGAGGGCTGGGCGGCGGGCGGCGCGAAGGATGAAATTCCAGTCTCGCTTGATGCGGAAGGAAAGCTTGGCGGGAACAAAGGATTCAAAGCGCTGGCTAAAAATCTGGAGTCGAAGGGCGTTGCTTTCTACCCCGCTGCGGATCCGGTCAAAATGTATGAAGGCGGCAACGGCTTCAGCAAGTTTTGGGATGCTGCCAAAGGCATCAGCCGTGCTCCGGTGCTGAAATATGATTACCGTTTGAGCGATCAAACGAAAAACAAGGATTTGAAGCTTTGGTATTTGCTGAAGCCGACATCGGTGAATGAGGCGGTTGACCGCTTTACCGCTGCCGCGGCAAAGGGCGGCCTGAAGCATGCTTCGCTGCAAACGGTCGGCTCGATTATCTATTCGGACTTCCGGCGCGACAGCCAGCCGAAGAATGTGACGGGCGCCGTATGGGAAAGCGGCCTGCAGAAGGGGCAAAGGAATCTTGGCGGCTTGATGTTCGATCAGCCGAATGCGTACACCTTCCCGTATGCGCAAAGCTTGTCCGACGTTCCGCTGTTCTCAAGCGGCTTTGACTCGGAGGATGAGGAGGTTCCGTTCTACAGCATTGCGCTAAGCGGACTGCTGCCTGCCTACAGCGAGCCTGTTAATCTCTCGAGCATGCCGCAGCGCTATATGCTGAAATTGATCGAAACCGGCACATATCCTGCCTTTAAGTTTATCGCAAGAGACTCCGCGCTGCTGACAGGAACTGAATACGATTCCCTGTACAGCGCCGATTTCAATCTGCTTTATGAGGATATGAAGGTGCAATATAATCACTTGAACAAAGCGCTTGGCGAAGTAGCGGGAATAGCGATTACGAACCATGAGAAGCTGCAGGACGGCGTATACCGCACAACGTTCGAAAACGGCAAAACAGCTGTCGTTAATTACAACAATGAGGGAGCTGCCGTTGGCGCTGATCAAATTCCGGCGCTCAGCTACCTCATCCGTTAGGAGGTGAACGCATGATTAAACAACTACGAGCTTTGCCGTATACGAAGAAAAAAGAACTGTACGGCTTTCTATTCGTGCTTCCCTGGGTGCTCGGCTTTATCTTGTTTTTCGCAAAGCCGTTGTTCACGTCGCTTCTTTATTCGTTTCAAAACATGGAGATGACGCCAGAAGGGCTGCGCGGTGTATTTATCGGCTGGGACAATTTCGAGTACGCCTTGTTCAAGGACCCGGCTTTCATCAGAGAAGCGGCTAATTCATTCATCAACATGCTTTACGGCGTTCCGCTGATCCTCGTGTACAGCCTGTTTGTGGCCGTGCTCTTGAAAAAAAAGTTTCGCGGCAGAGGGTTCATGCGCGCTGTATCCTTCCTTCCAGTCATTATCGCCTCGGGCGTACTGATGCAAATTTTGAAGGAGGATGTGTTCTCGGAAGGGATGCGGGGCGGAGCGGGAAGCGTGTATTTGTTCACGGGAGCCGGTATTAACGGCATCCTGCAGGAGCTTGGGCTGGGGGCGCAGCTGATTGAAATTTTCAATAACGTGATCGCCCGCATTTTTGACCTGACATGGCGGTCCGGCGTGCAGGTGCTGCTCTTTCTGGCAGGGCTGCATGCCATTCCGGGATATTTGTACGAAGCTTCTTCGATCGAAGGGGCGAGGCCTTGGGAGCAGTTTTGGAAAATAACGCTGCCGATGCTGACGCCGATGATGATGCTGAATATCATCTATACGATTATCGACACGTTCACGGATTACGGCAACAGCGTCATTCTGATGATTTACAATACGGCTTTCTCGCAGGTCAGGTTCGGTTACAGCAGTGCGCTCGCGTGGCTGTATTGCCTGCTGATTGCCGTGTTCCTTGGCGCTGTCTATATGCTGCTCAAGAAACGCATCGTCTACATGCAGGATTAAACGGAAAGCGGGGAACCCGAATTGAAGGCAATCATTCAGAAAAAGCAGCTGAAACGGGGCAGGAAGATTTTCTCTTCCGTCATTCGCTTCGCTCTTCTTGCGGCACTGGCATATCAACTGCTCTATCCGCTGCTTTACATGCTCAGCATGGCGCTCCGCCGTCCGGAGGAGGCGATGGACCCGAGCGTCATCTGGGTGCCGAAAAATTTTACATTAAGCAATTTCACCGACGCGCTGCGCGTCATGGACTTCTGGGACGCGCTGCAAAACAGCATGATCATCGGCATCGGCTGCGGGCTTCTGGATGTATTGTCCTGCGCCTTCGTCGCTTATGGATTCGCGAGATTTAAATTCCGGTTTTCGGGACTTTTGTTCACGCTCGTCATCTTGACGCTGGTCGTGCCGGTGCAAACCATTATATTGCCGCTCTACGCGGACATGAAGTACTTCGATGCCTTTGGCATCATGAAGCTGACATCGGCGGTGACGGGCGGCCCTGATTCCATCAGTCTTGTCGGCAGCTACTGGGCGTTCTACCTGCCGTCGATGCTCGGCATGGGTCTCCGCTCCGGATTATATATTTTCATCTTCCGGCAGTTTTTCAAAGGGATGCCAAACGAGCTGGAAGATGCGGCTTATATGGACGGCTGCGGACCGTTCAAAACCTTCTTTACCGTCATGCTTCCGAATGCGAAGAACGCGATCATTACCGTCTTTCTATTCTCCTTCGTCTGGCATTGGAACGAGTTCTACATGTCGAACCTGCTGCTTGGCAACTTGAAGAAAAACTTTGCGATCGCCTTATCCTCGCTGCGGGTTGATTTGCAGTCCGTCGTCAATGTGCAGACGATCAGCGATCCGCTTGTTATCGTCACGCGAATTCAGGCAGGCGCTTTGCTCGCGATCCTGCCGCTGTTCATTCTTTATTTGGTCACGCAGCGCTACTTCACGGACAGCATCGAGCATGTTGCGATTAAATAATGAAAGTGAGCCGGTTAGAACTGTTCATGAAGGGAGGCGAGGCCCGGAAGTTGACGCCCAGATTAAGAACAATCCGCGTTAAAAACAAAAATGTCAGGCACGCAAACAAGTTTACTCAAATAAGGGGAGGTTTTTTTAAATGGTCAAAAATATGAAATCACTCGCGCTGATGCTGGCAGCTATTATGATGATCGTCACGGTAATGGCCGGCTGCTCCGCCAATAACGGCGGCAATGCAAAAACAAATGAAGGCGCTGCAAATAGCGGCGGCAGCAAGCCGGAAGCAACGGAAGAGACAAAAGAAGAAGCGGCTAAGCTCGACAACGGCAATATTACGATTTTATACCACACATCCAAAGAGCAGTATGAACAGAATAAAGCGGCAAACCCGGCTGCCTATGACGCGGTATGGGAGACAGTACCGCAGTTCGAGCAGGCATACGGCGGTAAAGTAAACGTAATCACGGTACCATGGGGCGACCAAAAGTCGACGCTTATCTCGATGGTCAACGCAGGCGATCAAGTTGACGTAGCGCAGGCAAACGACCAAAACTTCCCTGTATATCCTTTGAAAAAGATCGTTCAGCCGCTTGATCAATATATGGATTTGGCAGATCCGCTCTGGAACGCATCGGTTACGAAAGCGTTCACATTCGGCGGCAAGCCGTATGCGGCAGGCGCAGGCGCTGCTCCAATCGTCATCTACTACAACAAAACGCTGTTTGACAACAATGGCGTGAAATCGCCAGGCGAGCTTTACAGCGAAGGCAACTGGAACTGGGATACGTTCCGCACGACTGCTCTTGAGCTTACGCAGGATACGGACGGCGACGGCAAAAACGACCAATTCGGCTTTGGCTGGTGGGATGCAGGCTATCCGCTGATGGTTGCGTCGAACGGCGTGACATCTCTTTCTTACAATGAGGACGGCTCGATTACGTCGAATTATGAGTCTGACAACATGAAGGAAGCGATGCAGTTCACGCAGGATGCGCTGCTTAAGGACAAATTTATCGATAAGGACAAAGAAGGCGACTACTTCAATGCGGAGTTCAAAAACGGCAAGCTGGCTATGACGGCAGAATACGGCTTCGGCGGCTTCACCGTCTTTAAAAGCGACTACGAAATCGATTTTGTACCGGTTCCGACAGGTCCAAAAGGCACGAAGGATGTTGGTCCGGGCGGCATGTCCGGCTGGTCGATCCCGACGGTATCGAAAAACCCGCAGGGCGCTGCCGTTTTCATCAAGATGATATCCGAGAACGAAATGAAGGTGGCTACAGAAAATAATGTGAAGCAGTTTGGCCAAGAGAAGGTTGATCAAATGAACGAGCTTGGCGGCAAAATCCTATTCACGCCGATCGGAGTAGAGAAGTACTGGGATGCCAACACAGCTGCTTTGACAGGCATCAAGGACGGCACGCCGGTAGGGACGTTCGCGGCTACAGCCAAAGCGATGCTGGAGGAAGGCATTAAAATTACGCTGACTCAATAAGTAGAACAGCACTTTATCCGCCGTCATGCACGCATGGCGGCGGGTATCGTTATAAGCGCATAGACAGGAGGAGAATGATATTTTTACTAGAATGCCGAAGGCGCTTATGGTTGCCGCGATTTGCTTGGCCGCTGCTGCCTTGGTTAGCTCATGCAGCGGAGAAGAGACGAGAAAGCCTGGCGTGACGGCGTCACCTAACGCGACGGCTGCTGCGGAGTCTGCCGCTACGGCAGCGCCGGCAGCTGAGGCAAAGCAAGCGGAGGACCGGTTGTTCTGGAAGCCGCCCGAGGGCTGGGTCGGCGATGTGATGCCGTTTAACGATAACGGTCAAATCCATTTATTTTATTTGCAGGACTGGCGTGACGGCGCGCCGGGCTTTCATCCGTGGCATCTTGCTTCGACGGCTAATTTGACGGACTATACGTACGCCGGGGAGTCGATCCCGTTCGGAGAAGAGCAGGAGCAGGACCTCGCGCTTGGCACGGGCAGCGTCATTAAAGCGGGTGATACGTATCATGCTTATTATACCGGCCACAATTGGAAATTCCCGCAGGAGGGCAAGCCAAAGGAAGCCATGATGCATGCGGTCAGTAAAGATTTGAAAACCTGGACGAAGGTGGAAGAAGATACCTTTTACGCGCCTGCGGGCTATGAAAGAGACGATTTCAGGGATCCGTATGTCCTGTTTAACGAGGCGCAGAGCGAGTATTGGATGCTGGTTAGCGCAAGGAAGGAAGGCGCAGGCGGCGTCATCGCGGTATTCGCTTCCAAGGACCTCAGCAAGTGGGAGCTTCGCGAGCCGCTCTCGGTCGAGGCAGCATCCTCTTTCTTCATGCTGGAATGTCCGGATGTTTTCCGGATGAACGGCAAATGGGTTCTCGTCTTCTCCGAATTCAGCGACAAGAAGGCAACGCATTACCGCATAAGCGATTCGCTTAACGGTCCTTGGCTGAAGCCGGATAAGGATGTGTTTGACGGCAGAGCGTTTTATGCGGGAAAAACCGGGAGCCTTGGAGAGAGGCGGTTCCTGTTCGGTTGGGTGCCTACGCGCCAGCTGGAGAAGGATTATATGAAATGGGACTGGGCCGGCAATATGGTCGCGCATGAGTTGACGCTTGGCAAGGATGGCAGTCTTGGCGTAAAGGTGCCGGATGAGGTGGACCGCTTATTGTCGAAGAAGGCGGAGCTTGGAGCTGCTCGCCAGCTTGGCAGTGTAACCGAAAATGGCGACGAGACGCTGCTTGACGGAGAGGCAGGCGCAGGAGGCATTATTTTCGGCCAAATGCCGCAAACGGCGAAGATTACCGGAACAGTCCGGTTCGATGAGAAGGTCGTTTACAGCGGCCTTGTTGCTGGCGTAGGCGAAGAGCCTGAGAAGGCATACGGCATTCAGATCGAGCCTGCCAAGGATCGGATTCGCTATGATGCGGCGAACGGCGAAACGCTTCCCTCGATAGAGCCGGATGTACAGGTGCCGGTTGACTTTGAGCCGGGTGTGGATTACCCGTTCACGATCGTGATCGAAAACGATGTGGCCGTTTTTTATATCGGCGATAGCGCGCTTACGACTAGAATTTACAAAATGCCGGGGCAGGCCTGGGGCTGGTACTCAAGAGGCGGTAAAACAACGCTTTCGAAGCTTGCGCTCTACGTTCCGGCGGCTTAAGAAAACGTTACACGGGGGGATCAGCGTGACCGAGTTATTCAAGGAGCCGTACCGGCCGCAGTACCATCTAACGCCGCCGCATGGACCGATGAGCGATCCGAACGGCATGGTGTATTACGAGGGTGTGTACCATCAGTTTTATCAGTTTACGGGAAGATGGGGGCATGCGGTCAGCCGCGATCTCATTCATTGGGAGCATCTGCCGCTCGCGCTTGAAGCCGATGAGCTTGGCGACATATGGTCGGGCTCCTGCGTCGTGGATAAGCAGGATTCGAGTGGCTTGTTCGGCGGCGAAGCAGGGCTGGTCGCGATATTTACCCATTATAAGGACGGCTTGCAATCGCAAAGTATCGCTTACAGCCGTGACAATGGAAGCAGCTGGACCAAATATGCCGGCAATCCCGTCCTCCCTAATCCGGGTGTTCGCGACTTCCGCGATCCTAAGGTGCTGTGGCATGAGGCGAGCGGCAAATGGGTGATGGTCGTCTCCGTTGACAAAAGGGTTCATTTCTACTCATCCGGCAATTTGACAGAGTGGCACTTCGAGAGCGAATTCGGCGAGGGTCAAGGCTCTCAGGCCGCCGTATGGGAATGCCCCGATCTGTTTCAGCTTCCGGTAAAGGGTGATTCCGGACGCCGGAAATGGGTGCTGCACGTCAGCATTGGCGATAACGGGGAAACGGACGGATCAACAGCGCAATATTTTATCGGCGAGTTTGACGGACGCCGCTTCGTAAACGATGATGCGACAGGCATGCAAATCCGCTGGACCGATTACGGCCAAGATTTTTATGCAGCGGTCACCTACTCGGATATTCCGCAGGAGGACGGCCGCACCATTTGGCTCGGCTGGACGTCTAATTGGAAATATCCGTTTGCAGGACCGACAGAGCCGTGGAAGGGCGGCATGTCGATCCCCCGCGCGCTTGAGCTGAGGACCGCAGCTGACGGCGCGATCACAATTATCCAGCAGCCGATCGACGAGCTAAAGAGGCTGAGAATGGATGCGCTGCGGCTAACTTCCGTGGAGGCGGCGGATCAGGCAGTAAAGCTGGACTTTCAAGGCACCTCATATGAGCTAATCGCGACGATCGAGTGGGAGGCTGCCGATATGTTCGGCTTCCGCGTGCTTTGCGCGGATACAGGGTCCGAGGCGACGGTTATTGGCTGCGAACCGTCGAATCAGACGATATTTGTGGATCGGATGCAATCCGGCAAGAGCGATTTCATTAATCGCGGAGGCGAACCGTTTCATTTTGGCAAGCGGTTTGCCGCGCCTCATCAGGCAGCTCATAACCGCATTAAGCTGCATGCTTTTGTCGATGAGTCTGTCGTTGAGCTGTTTGTTGATGACGGGGAAACGGTATTTACGACGCTCTTGTATCCGTCACCCGGGAGTCATGGACTAGAGTTATTCGCGAGCGGCGGGACTGCCTTGTTCCGAACGGTTGACGTCTATAGAATGCAGTCTATTTGGAAATAGAAAAATAGCAAGCAAGGATAGGTGAGTGAGTTGGAAAATACGACAAGCAAGCAGAGCAGGCATCAAGCTTTCATCGCGCAAGCCGAAGAAGCGCTGAAAGAGAACATTGGCGCCATGGATACGACGTTCAGGCTTCATTATCATATGATGCCGCCGGCAGGCTGGATGAACGATCCGAACGGGATGATTTATTTTAACGGCTATTATCATTTGTTTTATCAGCATGATCCCTATCAGGCAAAGCAGGGGCCGATGCACTGGGGGCATGCCCGGAGCAAGGATCTTGTGCACTGGGAGCATATGCCGGTTTCGCTTGCGCCTTCCGAGGATTACGACAAGGGCGGGGATGGCGGCCAAGGCTGCTGGTCAGGCAGCGCCGCTTTGCATAACGGCGTATTGACTCTGATCTATACGGGGCATGTCGACGGTAAGACGCCGGAGGAGGTTCAATGCCTGGCGACAAGCGCGGACGGCGTGACGTTCCATAAGCACGAAGCCAATCCGGTTATCGGCGACTCGCCGGACGCCGTGCGCTTTGGCTTCCGCGATCCGAAGGTATGGAAGCGCGGAGACAAGTGGTATATGGTGGTTGGTTATGGCAAAGACGGACTTGGCAAAGCTATTATTTACACGTCGAACGATTTGCTGAGCTGGGAATATCAAGGGGTAGCAGTCGAGAGCGACGGAACGATGGGCGATATGTGGGAATGTCCGGACCTGTTTCCGCTCGGAAAAGATGAGCGGCATGTGCTGCTCATTTCCCCCATGAACATTGCGCCGGTCAAAAACTTGTATTTGTCGGGAACCTTTGATTATGAAAGCTGCCGTTTTGTGAAGCAGCATGCTGAGCGAATAGACTACGGCTTCGATTTCTATGCGCCGCAAACGCTGATTGACGACCTTGGGAGAAGAATTATGATCGCATGGATGAACATATGGGGAGCTGCAATGCCGGAGCAGGCGCATGGCTGGCTCGGAGCGATGACGCTGCCGCGCGAGCTGACACTCGCAGCGGACGGGACGCTGCGGAGCCATCCGGTGCCCGAGCTATCCGCCCTGCGCGGACAGCATATTTCCGCTGCCGATATCGCTTTGGAAGACGGCGGTTTTACAGCTATAGATAGCGTTCAGGGTGATTCGCTCGAACTCGATATCGTGTTTGATTTATCTAAATCGAGTGCATCGGAGCTTGGATTGCGGGTCCGCTGCTCCGGGGACGGCTCCTCGTATACGGAGATCCGTTACAAGGCCGCTGAGCAAAAGCTCTATATGGATCGCAATCTAGGCGGAGCGGGGGATGGCGGAGTAAGCGAAGCACCGCTCGCGCCAGCGGAGGACGGACGCTTGCGGCTGAGGCTGTTTATCGATCGTTCCTCGATTGAACTATTTGCAGGCGAAGGGCGGGTTGCGATTACGAATCGGATTTATCCGGATCCGGCTAACGTCGGCATCGGCTTCTTCGCCCGCCAAGGAACGGCGGTTATCGAAACGCTGGACGCATGGGAGTTGAGTTCGATTTGGTAATGGATGCGAATGCTGTCTTCGGATTAGACGTTGTCGCGCTTGGCGAGCTGCTGATCGATTTCACGCCCAAAGGTGTCTCGGAGCAGGGGCAGCTGCTTCTCGAGCGCAATCCGGGCGGAGCGCCTGCGAATGTGCTGGCTGCTTTAGCCAAGCTTGGCTGCAGCACCGCATTTATTGGAGCGGTAGGGGATGATGCTTTTGGTTATTATCTGAGCGAAGCGCTTGCGCAAAGCGGTATTCAAGTGGAAGGGCTGTTGTTTTCGTCAGAGGCTAATACGACGCTCGCTTTCGTCCATTTGGATGCCAGCGGCGACCGTTCCTTCTCGTTCTACCGTCAGCCGGGCGCCGATCACATGCTTCGTGCTGAGGATGTTAATCTCGGGCAGATCGATGCGGCGAAAATATTCCATTACGGCTCCATCTCCATGACGCACGAGCCTTCGCGGACAGCGACACTGCGTACAGCCGCCTATGCGAGAAGCAAAGGGCTGCTCATCTCCTTTGATCCGAATTTGCGCTTGTCGCTGTGGGACAATGAGGCGATCGCGAAGGAGCGTATATTGGAAGGTCTGCAGTATGCGGATGTGGTAAAGCTGTCGGAGGAGGAGCTGCTATTTTTGACCGGAACGAGCGAACTTGAGACGGGTACGAAGCAGCTGCTGGAGCAATTTCCGTCGCTGTCCATGCTGCTGGTGACGCTAGGGGCAAGCGGCAGCTATTGCCGTGCAGGCGAGGTAACCGCCGCTCATGCGGGCTACAGCGTCGAGATCAAGGATACGACTGGCGCCGGGGATGCCTTCTTGGCCGGTATCCTTTACGGGCTTCTTACGAGACTGGCTGTCGGTCAGAGGGAGTGGACGCAGGAGCAGCTGGGTACGATTCTTGCATTTGCTAATGCTATGGGAGCGCTCGCCGCGACCGGCAAGGGTGCGATTCCATCGATGCCGTCGCGCGAGGCGATTACTGCACTCGCCGGTGCGTCGGTCATCAGCTTAACGTAGCTTCGTGAGAGTGAAAGGCAAGCGGCAATAAGCGCGGATTCGCGCTTATTGCTCTTCATGGGCTGCAGGAAGCGATCATGGAGATCATATTTTTTCGCCAATTTGAGAAAGCGCTTACGATATCGTTTGCTGTATAAAATATTCAAGGAGGCTCATCATGGGATTAAAAAAGCTATGGGTTTCGTTATTATCTGTTTCGCTGATATGGTCGCTGCTGCTGCCGGTTAATATGGACGGGCACGTAAATGCTGCGGAAACAGGTGAAGCCGTGAAGGTGATGCAGGGCTATACGCCCATTTCGGGCAGCTGGACGCCGGAGGGGAATAAGGCGGTTAGCGGAAGCAGCGGGGCTGACTCGAACGCCTTTCTAATGTCAACGACGGAGGTAGGCTCGAATTTTGTGTACGAGGCGAATGTTACGATAGACGGCAGCTCGCCATATGGAGTAGGCTCTCTTGTATTCCGGTCGAATGCGGAAGGAAGCAAGGGGTATGTCCTCAGCTTAGATCCTAATATGGACCGGATCAGGTTGTTCGACTATGCGACGAATAGCGATGTTGGCCAGCCTTTCGCGGTTACCCTTGAGCCGGGAACGGCCTATCATGTCAAAATAGCGGCGGATGGCCCGAGCCTGCGTATTTATTTGAACGGTCAATTAGCGATCGACACGCAAAGCACCGCTTATTCAAGCGGGAATGTCGGGCTGCATATTTATAACGGCGATGTTCAGTTTAATGAAGTGAGCACCCATGAAATCCATACGAACGTTATCGGCTGGACGACGGCCGGAGGGCAGTGGACGACTTCCTCGCAAGGGTGGACAGCAACCGCGCCGGAAAATGAGAGCGCTTACGCGATAGCTCAGACGCAAGCGGACGACCTAACCTATGAAGCGGATATATTAATCCGCGATCCGTACACTGTAGCGACGATGCTGTTCCGCTCCAATGCGAGCGGGTCGCAGGCCTATGCGCTGCAGGTCGATCCGAATGCCGGCCGCATCCGGTTAATCGACACGAACGGCGACCGGGAGCTGGGCGTAAGTTCAATGGACCTTCTTGCGGGTACTGTGTATCATGCCCGAATAAAGGCGGAGCAGTCGAAGCTTGAGGTTTATTTCGGCAGCGGATATGCTCCGGAAATTTCGGTCAGCGGATATGCTCCGGAAATTTCGGTCAGCGACACCGCTTATTCTGCGGGATATGTAGGTTTACAACTATACAATGGATCTGCGGTATTTCAGAACATTAACGTTACCGGGTTTAGAACGAATATGTCCGGCTGGTCGTCTGCCTCCGGCACTTGGAATCCGCATCTGGAAGGCTTGAAGGCGGTTAGCGCGGGAGGCGGCATGTCGTCTCGCTTATCGACAAACTCCGCTGCCGATTTTATGCTCGAAGGCGATGTTACGGTTGCAGGTGCCGGCAGTGCCGCCGGTCTTCTCTTCCGTTCAAACGCAAGCGGCACTGCCGGTTATATTGCGGAAATCAATGCGGCAGCGAACCAAATCCGCTTGCTGCGAGCGGGTGATCAAACAGTAATGCAGAGCGCGCCCATCGCCGTTCAAGCGGGAAAAAGCTATCACCTTGAGGTTGTGGCGGACGGGGCTGATCTAAAAGTTTACGTGGACGGCTATGCTGCGCCGGCGATTTCCCTGCAAAGCAGCGAAGCCCCAAGCGGCAATGTCGGCCTTAGTGTGACGGACGGAGCGGCATTTTTCCAAAATGTTTACTTAACGGACAAGAAGGATGACCATACGGAGCTTTATCGTCCGCAATATCATTTTACGCAGACACGCGGCTGGGCAAGCGATCCGAACGGACTCGTTTATTTTCAAGGCGAGTATCATCTGTTCCATCAGGACGGCGGACAGTGGGCGCATGCGGTGAGCACGGATCTCGTTCATTGGAAGCTGCTGCCGATCGCGATCAAATGGAACGAAATGGGGCATGCTTGGTCCGGCTCGGCGGTAGCGGATACTGCAAACAAATCAGGATTGTTTGACGGCGTGGCGGGAGGAGGCTTAATCGCGTACTATACCTCCTTCAATCCGGACAAGTGGAACGGAAATCAGAAGATCGGCATTGCCTACAGCAGCGACAAGGGGCGCAGCTGGTCGTTTCACGAAGGTAATCCGATTATCGACAACATTGGCGGAGCGGGAGCGGGCTGGGATTTTCGCGATCCGAAGGTCGTGTGGGACGAGGAACATAACCAATATGTCATGGTTGTGTCGGGCGGCGACCATATCCGCTTCTTCAAATCGGTCAATCTGCTGGATTGGACGGCAATCGATTCGTTCGGATACGGAGCTTATGTGCATAACGGCGGCGTATGGGAATGCCCGGACTTCTTTCCTCTAGACGTCGGCGGAGTGAAGAAGTGGGTGCTGATGATCAGCACCAGCGCAAGAGCGGAGACGAACGGCTCGGATTCGGAATATTTTATCGGCAGCTTTGACGGACAGCGCTTTACAAGCGACAATCCCGCAGAAACGGTGCTGCGCCACGAAAGCGGCAGAGATATGTACGCAGCGATGACGTTTGCGGATATGCCTGACGGGCGCCGCGTGGAAATAGGGTGGATGGCGAACTGGGATTATCCGTTTTCCTTCCCGACCTCGCCGTGGAAAGGCCAAATGTCCGTTCCCCGCGAGCTGCTGCTTAAAGCAAACGATAACGGCGACGTACGTCTCGTCCAGCAGCCTGTAGAAGAATTGGAAGCGCTGCGGGGCACGGTGAAAAATTGGAGCAATGAGCCCATAACCCCTGCAAGCGGTAATTTGCTGGAAGGTGTGACGGGAACCGCGTTTGAGATCGTGGCGGAGGTGGAGCTGCCGGCGGAAAATGCTGCAGCCGAGTTCGGTTTCGCCGTGCGGGAGCTTGGTGGAGAGCAGACGGTAATCGGTTACGAGACCGGCGCGGACAACCTGTTCGTAGATCGGACAGCTGCAGGGCGCAGTGATTTTACGGAGTTGTTTCGTCCGGTGCAGGGAGCGAATCTGACGCAGAGCGGAAATAATCGCGTAAAAATGCGTATTTTCGTTGATGAATCATCGGTTGAAGTATTCGGCAACGATGGCGAGGCCGTTATTTCGAGCCTGATTTTCCCGGGTGCGGCGCGGGACGGCATGAGCTTCTACACCGAGGGCGGAAATGTCAATGTCGTATCGCTGAACGTTTACCCGCTGTCGAACATATGGCGTGACGATGTGATTGATGGACCATCACCGGACAAGGTTGTGATGGATGTTAGCAAGCTTGAGCTTGCTGCCGGCCAGACGCATACGCTGTACGCTTCGGTGCTTCCGCATACGGCTGACAATAAAGAGCTGACATGGACTACAAGCAATGCTGCCGTTGCAACCGTGTCCGGCGCAAATTCGCGAAGCCGGGCAGTGACAGCGGCCGCTGAGGGGCGAGCAGTCATAACAGCAGCAACGCAGGACGGAAATATCGTCGGTCAGACGCTCGTAACGGTAGGCAGCTTCCAAACGAACCTGACGGGCTGGCATGCGGCATCCAAAGGACAGTGGCTGACGACAACAGACGGTACTTCCGGCATGTTCGATAAGGATGCCAACTATATGTCTGCGGAAAGCGCGCGAAACTTCATTTATGAGGTGGACGTGAAGCTGGATCCCGCCGGAGGCGCCGCTTCGATGCTGTTCCGCGCAAACAGCGACGGCTCAAGCGGGTATTACTTCAACATCGATCCGAACAAGAAGGCTCTGCGGTTATTTTTTAAGGATAACGGCTCTTTCCAGGACGATCAGCTGCTTGCGAAGGTGCCTGCCTTTATTGCGCCCGGCAAGACGTATCATGTCAAAATCGCGGCGAACGGCACGAATATAAAAATTTATTTGGACGGCAGCAGCGAGCCTGTAATAGATGTGAATGATGTAACCTTTGCAAGAGGTTATTTTGGGATTAATGTGTTTGGCGGCAGAGCTTATTATCAAAACGTATTTGTTGAAGTAACCGAGCCGGTGCAGGAGACGGTCTACAAAATCGTTAATCCAAACAGCGGTAAAGTGCTCGAGGCTGATAATGCGGCGAATGGCGCTCATGTAAAAATTCGGACCGATTCAGGAGCCGACAGCCAAAAATGGTATGTGGAGGAGGCGGGTGCCGGCAGTTTTACCATCCGCGGAGCGGTGAGCGGCAAAGCGCTTGACGCATCGGGCACGGATAACGGCTCGCCATTGCAAATTTGGCGCAATTTCGGTTACGAAAACCAGCGCTGGACGATGCCTGAGAATGAGGACGGCACGGTTGCAATTGTCGCAGTAAACAGCGGCAAGGCGCTCGATGTCGATAACGGCGGTACGGCAGACGGTACGCAGGTCCAGCTGTGGGAACGCAATGCATTTGCCGCGCAAAAATGGACGCTTGTCGAGATTGTCCCGCAGCCGGAGGGCGGCAGCGGCAATGGGGCTGAAGGCTCGGGCGGCAGTGCGGAGGAAGGCGCTGGTGAAGGTGGAGGCGGAAATACAGGCGAGGCTCCTAATGGCGGCGAAACCGGTATTCCGAGTCCAAACCCTGCCGGCAGTGTGATTATCACTGCCCGAATCGACGGGACGGAGGCGGACTTTGCTGACGGAACGACCGAGCTGACGGAAGCGGGCGAGCTGACCGTCATTACGGTCGATGCCGGCAAGCTGCAGTCCTTGCTAGAGCAGGGCAGCAGTCATAAGCTGACTATCCATGCTCCTGCAGCAGGGGAGGTCCGGCTTGAAGGCTTATCCGTTTTGGACATGGCGCTGCTTAGCCGCAGCCGGTCCAGCTTGACGCTTCAAACGGCATACGGCATATTTCCGGTGGCAGGGAGCAAGGATTGGAAGGCTGCCGTGCGGCCGTTCGGCAAGGAGGCTTCGCCGGCGGACATTAAAGTGAGCGTATCGACCGGCAAAGCATCCGAGCAGATCCGGAAGCTGGCGGAAGCGGCTGCCGATAAAGGCGGCTATGAGCTGCTGGTGGATCCGATCAGCTTTAAGCTGTCACTCCGCTACGGCGGACGCGAAATCGATGTGATGGAGAAAGGGAAAACAATCAAATTTATAGCGATTCCTGCACAGACGGACGTCTCCAAGCTGTCGACTGCGGCAGCTGTTTATGCCGACGGATCGATCTCCCCTTTGCCGACTGTTATAGAGTCTATTGACGGAAGCAATTATGCGAGAGTAACGGATCGGAACGACAGCCCGATGTATACGCTAGTTGCGATCGCGGTAAATGGCATCCCTCCAAAATGATATAATAAGCATGAATCTGGTATGAAGGAGAGGGAAAGTGATGAAGCTTATCGATTTGAGCGTACCGCTCAGTCCTAGCATCCGGGAGCCGCTTCCGGCAAAGATCAACTATGCGAGCCATGAGGACGGGGCGCAGCAAGCTGCTGCGATTCTCGGCCTCAAGCCGGACGATTTCCCGGAAAGCCGGGCATGGGCAACGGAAACGGTGACGCTGAGTACACATACGGGCACTCACATCGACGCGCCGTGGCACTACTGGCCGACTTCGGAAGGGAAACCGTCAAGAACGATTGACGAGCTCCCGCTCGAATGGTTTTATTCAGACGGAGTACTGCTCGATTTCAGCGCGAAGACGCCGGGTTACGAGATTACAACGGATGACCTTATCGCCGAGCTTCAGCGGATCGGATACACGCTCAAACCGTTTGATATCGTTCTCATCCGGTGCGATGCGGACAAGCGGCTCTACCACGAACATTATGCGTTCCTTCACGCAGGGGTATCGGCCGAAGCGACGCGCTGGCTGCTGAATCAGGGCATCAAGGTGGTCGGCACCGATGGCTGGGGCTGGGATATACCGCTCAACTTGCAAGCCGAATCATACAAACAAGTGCCGCGGGATGACGTCCTATGGGCCGCGCACTTTGTCGGTAAGGACCACGAATACTGCCAGATCGAGAAACTGGCCAATTTAGACCAAATTCCACGGCCATTCGGCTTTAAAGTTTGCTGCTTTCCGGTGAAAGTGGAAAAGGCGAGCGGAGGATGGACCCGTCCGGTCGCTATCGTGTAGGAATAAGCAGGGAAAGACGAAAACGGCACAATGTAACAGCCTTGCGCGGCAATTTCCGCACAAGGCTGTTATGTCACACTTTAGCTTGGACAAGAACATCTATCTCTAAATGAAAAACATGTCATTCGTCTCTTTTATTTAAAAATATTAAACGAGAGCTCCGGCTTTCTGAACAGTCTTTAATGCTTGCTCGAAATCGGCTTCATCGACAACGATCGTAAGAACGGTGTCTTTTCCGGTAACTGTATTGTCGGGACCGCCTGCGCTCATGCCGCTCGCGCTGACGCTGGTGGCGGCTAAAATTCCGGCATTCCGGTCGTTGAAATCACCGCCTAAAGTGAGATAACCGAGGCTTGGAATATCTCCGGTGATCGGGTTTGATAAATGGTCGCTTCCGCTTCCGGGGTAGGCGTTAACCCGGTCTATTGATGTATCGATAAGATTCAACCCCTTTAGCTGCTGCAGCGCGTCCTTCGCCTGTTCGGGACTGTTAAAGAAAGCAAGTATATTTTTCTCTGCCATTATCTGACCTCCTTTCGATTCCTCAATAGCTTGAACTTCGATCAATCTAACTATGCATAAATTGCATATAATCCATGAAAATACGCAATCTACAGGGGTCTGCTTTTATCTTTAAGGAGGTGTTATCCATGGCAAGGCAGCATAACCAAGCGTCCAAAGCAGAAGTGCAGACGACCGAAATGAATAAAATGCCTGTGGCAAACGAAGAAGATACGGAGTTTTCCGCAGAGCCCGCAGAAGAAGCGGCAAAAGCTTTCCAGCAAAACCGAGCTACAGAGGCTAAAGAAGAGTAATAACCGCTCGGCATTTTTTCCCGATAAGGAGATGTGCTATGGCAGACCGAAATCAGGCAAAGAATCAGAGAATCGAAACAACGGACCAGGTTCCGGAAGTAAAGATCGTGGCAGAAATGCCGGAGGATCCTGAAATTCGCGAACATCTCAAGGAGATGCAGGAGAATGACGGATACAAGGGATCATGCGGCGGCCTTTAAGAATGTCAATTGAATAAAAAGGATTGAATTTCAAATGAATGACAAGGAAATCTATGCTAACGTAACTAGACGTAATGATCGATATGATGAATCCCGAATCGTCGAAGACGGCACGGATCCGATCGAAAATTCTGACGTGGATGCGATCGCTGCAGTAAAGGGCCATATTGAGAGGCAGGACCTGGAAGGAACGGAATTTGGCTCGGAAGAGGAGCTTAAAGGCAAAGAAGAACAATGCCGGGAACTTGAATAAGCAGACAGAAAAAGACACCTTTGCAGGTGTCTTTTTAATAGGAAGAGGCCTTGAGTTATGATATGTACATTTTTATATAGATCAGGTTTCAATGAAATAATATATTTTAGATTTTCGGATTATTCCCCGGACGAAGGGGTCTATGACATTCATATGCATTTGTACCCATTTACAAGAAACAGCGCAAGCGATCATAATAAATATGGTTCCAACTATTTCCAAGGAGTGATTCCATGCCGAAGAAAATTTTGTTTCTGACTGGTGACGGTGCAGAGGTTTTGGAAGTCTTTTACCCGTATTACCGCGTTCTGGAGGAAGGCTACGAGGCCGTGATAGCGGCACCGACGAAGAAAGTGCTACATACGGTTGTCCACGATTTCGTGGACGGCTGGGAGACGTATACAGAGAAGCCGGCTCATCAACTGCAGGCCCATATTGCGTTTGAGAACGTCGATCCCGCTGAGTATGACGGGCTGATCATCCCGGGCGGCCGGGCGCCGGAGTATATTCGGACAAATGAGCATTTGCCGCGTCTTATCCTCCATTTTCTAGAATCGGACAAGCCGGTCGGCGCGATCTGCCACGCCGCCCAAGTGTTCGCCGCGTTGAAGGACAATCGTTTCTTCGAAGGGCGCACGATGACGGCTTACACCGCGTGCAAGCTCGATGTGGAGCAGCTGGGTGCCCGTTATGCACCGGATACGCTTCATGTGGACGGCAAGCTGGTAACCGGACACGCGTGGCCGGATCTGCCGGGCTTTATGAGAGAGTTTCTAAAGCTCCTCCGCTAAGCGGGAGGAGATAATGGCCAAGGGCATGCTCAAGCTCGCACTCCAGACGGCAAAACGAGAGGATCGCCAGCCATCCGCCATAGGAGCGGAATGGAGCGATCCTCTTCGTTTTTTAATGCCTTATAGCCGTTTGCGCTTATAGAATGCGATGAATGCACACGATAACAGCAAGATCACGAGCGCGATTCCGGTAGTCGCCGCTTCCTTAGGACTGGCTTGGACTTGAACAACTTGTGTGCCTGGTCCCCCGAAGCCTCCGCCGCCCATACCGCCCATACCGCCTTGCCCGTCTGGCCGTTGGCCGCCAAATCCGCCCTGCATGCCGCCCTGCTGGTCCGGCATCTGCCCGTCAGGAGGGAACATGCCTGGATCGCCTTGCATATTCTGCCCGTCGGTTGCTGCATTTCCTTGCGCATTTTGCCCGTCAGCAGCCGTGTTGCCTGCATCGCTTTGCGTATTTTGACCGTCAGTTGCCGCAGTGCCTGCATCGGCTTGGGCTGCCAATTTATTAGTCGCCGCTGTGTCACTGCCGTTCAGAGCCGCTGGGCGATTTGCCGCCGAAATGCCGTTGTCATCGGCATTCTGAACGGCAGCCGCAGCTGTATTTTTCAGCGCTTCCGGCTCGCCAGTCGCTTTAGCCGCCGCAGACGGCTCGCCGGATTGTGCTGCCGGCGCAGCAGTATTTTGATCGGCTGCGCCGGTTGGTCCGGCATTTTGCCGGGCGTTTTGACGATTGCCGCCGAAGCCGCGACCGTCGACCATGCCGCCCATCCCGCTGCTTCCGCTGCCCGTTCCGTCGCCGGAGGAAGGAATCGTGCCGGCAAGCTGCTGTGCGATACTGGTCGTTTGCGTTGTATTAAACGCTAGAACGGAAGTGATTCCTTTCTCATACTCGTCGTAGGTGTAGAAGGCTGAAGGGTCGGCTTTCACATAGGCCGAAATCATGCCGCGGATTTCCTGCACCCGTGCTGCTATTGCGTCATCGGACAAGTAGCCTTCAATGGCTTCTGAAAGGATTTGATGATAAGCTTCCTTATATTCATCTACTGCCAGCAGCTTTGCCACGAGAGGGCGATCCGTTAAAGTGCCGGAAGTCGGTTCATCGATTAAGAGACCGGTTCCTCCCAAGCCTCCGAAGGCCATATTATAATCCCATGGCAATACATTGAATATGCCGTCATCCTCGTACAAATAGTAATTATGCTTATTCTGGCCTAAGTAGCTGTCCATGTTGCCGGTAAGCACATTTAAAGCGATAAACCTTAATGCTTCATCAACATCAAGTATGCTCGCAACTTCTGTTCCGTTGTTCAGCTTATCTAACAAATCGAGCAGAATATCGTCATTGGATTTGTCGGATTTCAGGTCGAGCCCCGTATAGGATTTGATTGTTTCCAGCCAGTTCAGCTCGCTGCCGGTTCCGCCGTTCGCTTTGTAAAGCGCGCCGTACGCATTGTCGAAATTACGCTCCAGATAAGAATCTCCGATTTGCTCAACAGCCAAATAGAAGCCCCATCGTTCATCATTAACATAAACGTTTACGTATGAATATTTAGGAGTCGGAAGCCCCATCTCCTCCGCTAACTCGTAAGTAAGGAACTCTCTCATATACGATGCATCGCTGTAATTATTGTTTAAGTTGATTTTTGTTATTCCTTCTAACGTCTGGCTTACATATTCGTCAAATGATATTTTGAAGCTGTATCTGTCAGAGTCTGGCATATTGACTACGCTTCTCAGACTGAGATTACCCTTTGCGCGTATGCCGACATTTTTAAAGGTTTGCCCGTTATATTCAACGGTTGCTTCTTTGTATTCCTCGGCGCTGGCATTATCCAGCAGCTCTTGGAACTCGGATTCATCAATCGTGATTTTGACATCAACTATTTTATCCTTTGGAAATACCGTTTCATCGAGCTTTTGCTCATCCGCTGATTTCTCGCTTGCGCTCGTTGCCATTCCCGAGCTAGTGAGACTGAAGGATGTACCGCCTACGGCACATCCGGTCAATCCGATAATCAGGAGAATGGAGCAAAAGTATAGCAAGACCGCATGCGTCTTCGCTTTCATTTGAGCACCTCCCGAATTTTAGGAAACATAATCCCCGCTGTAGCTGATGAGCACCGCATTGCGAACGCCTGCCAGCTCTGTCAATTGGTTAACGAAACGGCCGGTTTCGTCGCGCAGACGAATTTCAAGCGTCATTTCAATATTGCCTTGCGTCACCGTTTTTTGCTTCACATTGTAACGCTTCACTAATGTACCGACTTGCTTGTGAACCAGCTGCTCGGTTGCATCGCTGTCGCAGTTCACGACGAGCAGGTATGGCGTTTCAACGGAACCGCCTTTGACGAAGAAGAAGAGAATAAGGCCGACGACGACAGAACCGATTACCGCAAGCAGGAAGAAGCCCGCGCCCGTTACGATACCTGCAACCGCAGCCCAGAAGAGGAAGATCAGATCGGTTGGATCCTTGATCGGCGTTCTAAAACGTACGATGGACAGCGCGCCGACCATACCGAGCGACAGCACGAGGTTGGAGTTAATGGCAATAATGACGACAGCCGTAATCATCGTCATGCCGATAAGTGAAACGTTAAAGCTTTTTGAGTAAAGAACACCGCTAAATATCCGTTTGTAAAGCAAGAAAATGAAGAAGCCTAGCAGAAAAGCGACACCAAGCGTAATTAAAATCTTTGATAGGCTGATGTCAGAAGCAAAGTTCTCCAGCACTGAATTTTTTAAAATATCGGTAAAATTCGTCGTAGCCTCCGTCGTTGCGGCAGCGGTTGTAGTCGTTTCCATTCTAATAATCCTCCCAAGTGTTGAATTTCAAATGTTTGCGGCAGATGACGTATTTCGAAGCCGATTGCCTGTTTAAGCCTTCAAGCTGCAAAGCGGTTTTGATATAAGCCGGAATGTATGCATCGTACTTGACCTCCAGGATGATCAGGTCATTATCGAGAGCGCGGATTGGCTCCAGGCTTTCGTCAAAAATATCGACCGCGTGCAGTCCGGTGCGCAGCTCCTTATCGAATGTGATCCGCACGTTGCCGTTCTCGCATACGTATGGCTCGCGGACATAATCGACGATGACTTTCGGCCGCAGCAGATTATGCTTCATCTCATCATGTATTTCGTTCAAAAGCGGTTTGTCCGGTCCTTTCAGCACATCGTGATCGCCGGCCATCAGCTTGTCGTACATGTCTCTGGTGAGCGGCTCCTTCACTTTGGCGATATAATCTTTGAATTTAATTTTTTTCTCAAAGTGAATGATGTTATCTTGGCCGTTGTAGATGCGGATACGATATTTAACGCGATCCCGGACGCCGCCCAGCTTCTCGTGCAGAGCCTTGTTATTAATATCATCAAAGTACAAGCTGCGGATATGATATTCGCCTGTCGGGCCCACATGCTCGTCTTGCTGCATCAGATCTTTCAGTCTTTGGCGTATAATGAAGTATTGATGATAATTAATGAAAAATTTCAATTCATTGCGGTAGTTCAGATTCTTGTTCATCTCACACCTCTTTTCTTGTTCAGCGCCCCTTATTGCTTACAAAAGCTATTGTACTGGCCTTTACTTATTCTTAACTTAAGGCGGGCTGAAAGATTGCTGAATGCGCCTGATGCGGCGGTTTTTGATCGAAATGGTTTGACTGAACATTGCTGGTAACACGCAATGATTCCTACGAAAAAGCCGTCCCGACAGGTTGATAGACCTCTCGGGACGGCTTTTTGCTTTTCAAAAACGAAGGATCGTTCGTTTCCTCAATTGAACCGTAAGATGGAAATATACTACCATATCTTGAATAATTGTAGGTTCAAGGCAGCGAGCCCGCCGTGTATTTATCGGCGGTCTTTTTATATTTATGTGAGGAAAACCCGGAAATCAGAACAAATTCTTATCATCCGACATCATGAATGTCCAACGACACAAATTTACCTACTTTGTAGATGCTATGGGGGCAGCGTTGGTACGGCCTCCGGTTGCTGTTTTTGTTTTGGAAATAAGTATACTACAATTGAATGAGAGATTTGATCGCTAGGAAGCTTACGAACCCCAACATGCGCAGGTTCTGCAGATACAAGATACAAAAGCCGGGATTGCTTCCGTATTTCTTTCATAAGGAGGGCGCTTGATGAAGACGATTATGATTGTTGAAGACGAGGTGGCCATTTCTCGCGTGCTTACAGCTTATATTCAACAAGCGGGTTATCACTGCGCTGTCTTTGCACGGGGAGATGAGGCGCTCGCGCAGTTAGCCGCTCTTCAGCCTGCACTGATCCTGCTTGACGTGATGCTGCAAGGGATAGATGGGTGGGAGGTGCTGCAACAGGTGCGCAGCAGAAGCGCTTGCCCTGTCATTATGCTTACGGCCAGAGGAGAGCTTGGCGATCGCCTGCTGGGCCTTAACAACGGCGCTGACGACTATATAACGAAGCCGTTCGAGCCGGACGAGGTTGTAGCCCGAATTCATGCTGTACTGCGCAGACCGACACAGGAGTTGGTAACGAAGGACCAGAAGCAGTACGGCAGCTTGAGGATCGACTTCAAGTCGCGAACCGTTTACTTGAATGGAGCAGGACTCACCTTGACGCCGAAAGATTTGGCGCTGCTGCTGTTTCTGGCGGAATATCCGAATCAAATTTTTCATCGAGAGCAATTGATCGAGCGAGTATGGGGCATGGATTATGACGGGAGCGACCGCGCAGTGGATCACGCCATCAAACGGCTGCGTCAGGCGCTGCTCCGTTTGCCGCCGGAAGAAGGCGAAATTCGCACATTGCGGGGAACGGGGTACCAGTTCTATGCCAACAAAAACGTCTAAACGGAGCACGATGCTGCGGTACTGGACTTGGCGCTATGTCATTACGCTGTGTGCCGGGTTGATCTTGATCGGAGCTGTCTCCGTTGCCTGGCTGCAGCATGCGGCTCTCACTCAGCGCTTAGACGATGTGCAGCGTTTTTCAGAGAAAGCGGCAGATTATGTCGTCAGCGATGCCGGACAAATAGTCATACCCTATCAGTTCTACAAATGGATCGATCAAAATCAAAGAAAATTCAAACTTCCTGGGCAGTTCGGTTTGACGGTATTTGATCGAACGGGCAGCCGTTTGTTCTATAAAGGAGCGCCGGACAAAGCCAATCCGCCTCCTCAAGGACGAGCAGAGCCGCCTCCGCCTCCTGGCAGCGGCGAGGAGACGGATGGTTCGAACCGGTCTGATGTTCCGACAGAACCTGTTTTCAGAGCCGATCCGGCCTTTCCGTCTCCGCCGCCGCTCGAAGCTCGAATTACCGTGAACAGGCTGGAGAAGCACTATACGATCGCTGTTCCTGTCCACGGGCGAGACGGTTCCGTCATCGGGACGATCGCCGTTTCTTATGACAGGGGGGAACTCACCGACATCGGCCAGCAGTATGGATTGATCGTTTCGCTGCTTCTTTTATCGGGAGGGTTAGGATGGCTTATTCTTTATTCGCTGATGCGCAAATTGACGAAGCCGATTCACAAGGTTGTGCACGCGCTGAAACAAATCGAATCCGGCAATTACAGGTTGTTGCTGCAGGAAAATGTTAAGGAGCAGGAAATTTACGAGCTTCTGACCTACTTCAATGCCATGGCAGCGAGGCTGGAACAATTGGAACAATTGCGCACCGAGCTGCTTGCCGGAGTGACTCATGAGCTTCGCACGCCCATTACATCGATTCGCGGTCTTACTCGCGCGGTTCGGGATCAAGTGGTCGCGGCCAACGAGGCGGATGAATTTCTCGATTTGTCCCTTGAAGAAACGAAGCGGCTGGAGAAGCTGGTATCGGATTTGCTCGACTTCCATTCATTTGCGTCGGGCCACGTGCGTATGCAAGCGGAAGCGGTCGATTTAGGCAAGCAACTGAACGACATCGCGTATCAATGGAGCCTGCTCTGCCGGGATGACAACGTGGTCATACGGACAGAGATACCTGTCCGCGAGCTGTTGGTGCTAGGGGATGCCGGCCGCATTCAGCAAATCATCGTCAATCTTTTTACGAATAGCCGGCAGGCGGTCAATCCGGATACGGATTGTACCATTTGGCTATCTGTAACGGAATCATCGAGTCCGTTCTACGATATTCGGATCAGGGACAACGGCTCGGGCATTCCTGCTGACGAGCAGGCCAACATCTTCGAAAGGTATTACCGGGGAACGAACAAGAAGCCCGGGGTACGCGGATTAGGGCTCGGGCTTACTATAAGCCGGATGCTGGCGAATGCCATGGGCGGGGCGCTGGTCCTGAATGAGAGCTCATCGCAGGGAACGACGTTCCAGCTCATGCTACCCAAAGCGGAGGAAACAGCGTAAATAAAGGTCTGATTCATCATTTAAAAGGGAGACATAAAGACAGACGGTTCAGAGGAGCGCGAATGTCATTCATGACATGTGTCAATAGAAGGATGCCGGTTCGCCAAGCGATGCCGGCCTTTTTTTTTATGAAAATCAGTTGTTGTTTCGCTCTAATTCGTAAGTCCGATTCATACTTTGCCATCTAGCTGCCACATGATCCTGCTACTCTGCTATTACGTAACGACACTTTCATTTTACGAAGGAGGCATAAGATGAGTACGTCAACCGCTTTGAACAATTCCTCGGACACTACCTTTCCTAAGCTGGAGGAGCTTGTAACAGCCATGCAAGGAGGTTCTACGACGAATAATTGGGATATTGTCGTTTCCTACGCAGTTGACAAACTAAATCAATCGCTTGACGCGCAGTATAAGGCTGGCAAACTCGTACAATCGATTGCAATTGAGACAACCGGCGAAGATAGGAAAGGCAAGTTTTCTTTGGCGTTCAATTTGAAAATAGGATCTCCGACACTTCAATTCGTTGCCAATAAGTGTAAGTTAATTATGCCGATTACAGAGGGTACTTACCAAACAGACAAGGATCCGGCCAAAGCGCTGCCTAAGAATACGTATCAAATTATAGCTATGGTTCCGCTAGCCTCGGTTTCAGGCGATTTAAAGTCGGCAACGCCTTCCGGGAAGGTGATTGTATTCGCCGACGGTGCATCCACCGATCAGCATCTTTGTTTACATTTTGCCAATAAAACGGAAACCAGCTATGAGATTAAGACAAGCGACGGGAAAGAGTATGAAGGCGATGAATTTCTGAAAGTGTACTTAGTTCCGAAACTGCAAGTCTGGTTTAAAGAAAATATTGCAGAAATCGACTATGTGCTGGCTACGGTCAATAATAGCGCGAAGGAGGGCGATGTCGTCCTTAAACCTAAATCTTTTATGTTCGTTCAGCAGGGAACGGAATCAAGCGGCGTGCTTAGCTTGTACATTCAGACCGAGGGCAGCGGCAATCCGCAAGGCGACCCGACGCCGGTGTTTAAGCCTGGTGGCAAGCAGAATCTCCCTATTCCTGCGGATCATACGGCAAGCATCATCCTCTCTCGGGATCTCATTGCCAAGCTGTACTTTCAAGCCGCGCTTGTGAAGGCTGGCTATACGGTGACGCTGCAGCCGTCGGAGGCTGGAGCTTCCATTAATATGGATGTTCTTGTCGATCAGAAAGTCGTTACCTATCCAAACCAAACATCGTCGGCCCTCTACAGTTTATCAATCGACGATGTGAATCTGAATTTGAAAGACGCCCCGTTAAAATTAATGGTCAAAGACAGCGTAGTCAGCTTGAATTGGCGGCTTGCTCGTTCATCAGATTGGTCCGAACGCAGTGTCACCTTCGGAGGGACCGGGACTAGCTACGGAACCATTGATCTTAACATATCGTTGAACAAACAATCCGCATCGCTGACGAATTTGACAAAAGAAAGTTTCGACGTCGATCTTACCGTCCAATCGTCCGACTACACCATCTCTGTTGAAGGACAAACACCAACCTTTTTCGAATCGTTGGGCGGAAAAGTAAAGACTCCTCCTTTTGAGCTAACGCATCTCGGCCTTAATATGCCTGGAATAGCGCTCAATTTTCACAGTCTCAATTTCTTCTCCTCGGCCAACTTGCTATTTCCTGACGCCAAACAAGCGATTGATGTCGATAAGACAACAGGGATCAAAACGCCATACGATTTTCTCATCACAGGTTTTATTAATAAGCCCGCTTTCTCGAATGTGAACCGTGAATGGAATGTTGCGGCTGGAAGATCCGCCGAATCTGCTGCGAAAAATGCCTCTCAGCTTGCTAATGAGCTTTTGACCAGCCAACCGCTTTTGTCTCAGCTTGTGAAGGCGATGGCTACAGAGGATATTGCGAACGTGGATCATGTACTTCAACAAAATGACTATGTGCTGTCGGCTGAAGAACTGCAAGGCGTGCTTGATCACTTGCACAGCAGCAGCGAGACGGATCTGCGCTTATGGGGCGGGTATTATATCCTTTCTTCGCCAAGCTGGTTAAGCGGCAAGTCATTCATTGTCTCCAGCCAAACAGGACGGGTTACGGTAGATGGCATTGCAATAAGTCCAACCATCGCCGCATCTGACCATATCACGTGGACAGCGGATGGAAAGACGTTCGATGTGCTGTTCCACGATTCCTACGATAGCAGCGGCGACCCGCTTCCCTTTACGCTAACCGGAACCGTGTCCACGCCAGATGCCGATCCGACCAAGCAAGCCACGGTCGAGGCGTTCGAAGGCAAGCAATATATTGCGCCGTCTGATGATTCGGACTGGACGGATAATCCGGCCGCCAAGACCACGCTTGCCATTCTTTCTCTTCTGGGGATCGGTTTCACCGGCATGCTCGGATTTCTCATTAAGAAATGCCGCGGAAAACAGGTGGCTCCTGAGATGAGAAGTATGAGAGGCGTTGTAAATCGGATCGAACGTACGGTAGAGCTTGTCGCCAATCGGGAAACAGACCCGCGGCAGGTGGACTGGAGTCCTTTTGCGGAAATTGTTCATCAAACGATTGAAAGGGAGACCAACGCCGAAATTCAAAGACGCCCGGATCACTATGACGGTACGCCTCCCGATCAGGTTCTGGCCGACATTCACGCTGCCGTGTCGGCGGAGGCGGGAAGAACGTTGAATGAGAGCGTGAGACAGTTGTTAGAGCCGAAACTGCGAGCCTCATTAGGGCAATTCGAACCTTTGATCGACATGCCCCGCTTGATCGGCGAAGTCGTCGGGAGTGTGACACAGCCGAAGATCGCCGAGATGAGCCTGGTGAGTCCGGGAACGGGGACAACCTTTATCGATAGTTGGATTCGAGAAACGGTTCTTACGCAAAAAAGGAACGAACTTGATCGGCATATTGGAGATCTTCAGGCGGACATGACACGAGTCAATCAGACGATCGAAGACACAAGACGGCAGATGGAAAGAAACGATGCCGCGCTTCAAGAAGTGATCAAGGAATTAAACGACCCGAAATTAGACGAAGATCGCCGTCGTAAACTAGAGGCGGATCAAGCGCATCTTGTGCGCGAAATTCAAGATCGGGAGCGTGAAATCCGCGATCGTGAAGCTGATCGCGACCGGATGGAGCGGGACAAGAATCGGGAAGAAACGGCCAAGGAAGTGCGCGAGCGCGAGCGGGAGGCAGCCGAACGAACTGCCCACGAGCACAGCAGAGAGATATTCCGCGAGTAAACCTGCCTAAGATGAAGAGGAGGATTCAGCAATGACGACTAAGAGAACGCCTCTACAGGAAGGGACAGACGATTCATTCGGGGTGCTCCCCCGGGATGAATCGTATCAGTCCATCCATTTGCAGAATCGCACAGTTATCCTGTCTGTTGCTGACGACCCGGTCCGGCTTGGACCGGGTACGCCTCTTGGCGACAGCTTTTCGAATCAAGAGATGTTTGCCGTATTTACAGAATCTTTGCTGCTATCAGGCAAAGTATCCGGGCGTATGCTCGGATTGTTTGCTTCATCGATGACCGCAATGGACAATTCGGAGTTGAATGTATCGGGAACCGATGGAGATAGTTTGCCGACCATTCCGAGCGGAGACGGTCAGGCAGGCAAGAAAGCGACTTCAGCCGGAGCCATCCATACGTACGTGGAACTTCTGTCTGGCAACGCGCTAAAGATGAAGCTGCGGGCCAGAGGCGGCGCTGGCGGAGCGGGGCAATCCACGGCTGATGGCACAGGAGGTAACGGTGCTGACGGAGCAAGCGGCGGCCAAGTGGAGCTCGGTTTTAGCAACGCATTTTTGCGAATGTTTCCAGAGATTGATGCACTGATGGATGCAAGTCCGCCTATGGATCCCGTTCAGGCGCTTGCGAAGAAACGAAAAGGGATTTTGAGCGCTCTTCCTGGCTTGAAGTCCATCAGCAAAGGACGCGATTCGCTGACACAGCTTGTTTCTCGTCTGGAAGCAGCCGTGAACGAAGCAAGCCGAACCGCCGCCGACCTGGACCATTGGTTAGGGCTCCTCAGCCTGCGATTGCGCGTAGAATCAGAGCTTGACAAAGCCTCTCTGCTAACCGGCATCGATGTAGCAGGCGGCGCTTACGGCGCATACGGTTCCGGCACGAAAGCCAATGGCGCAAACGGCAAGTCCGGGGAGAGCGGTAAGCTTAATGTGACAACGATCAACTTCACCACCGATGATATGAGAAATATTCCTTTCGTATTCGCTCATCCGGATCAATGCCAGATGCTGCTGCAGAGAGCTTACGCGCTTTATTACGCAGGCGATACGACCAGTTTGAAAGCGGCAACCGCCTTGATTCAGCGGCTTATATCGCGGCTAAGCTTTGTGCCTAAATTAGTGGAAACGGACCCGCTTTATCAAGCTTATCGTGACGAAGGCGCTTCTTTGTTTATGACCGGCGGAATTCCCATGCTGCTCTCTACTTACAACTCCGCGACAGGGCTGCTGCGGCAGCTTCGCCTCGGTCAGGACTATTTTGGCCGCAGCTACACGTATACGCCCCGTGGCTCCTACACGTTCTATGATCAGCAATCGCAACGTCTCCTTGCGAACTTAAAGATCATCGAACAGACGTATACGGCATATTTTACAGCCCAACGCAAACAAGAAGCCACGACCGATCAGGTGCGCTCTTCCATGTGCAATGCCGACTTCATGATGGATGAGGCCAAGGCCAACATTGCTCAATTGAAGGCGGATGCGGACAAAACGGCCATATCGATTGCGAGTTACGGATCGGTTATTAAACAGAAACATGAGCAGGTGAAGAAATTAATCGAACAAGTCAAAGCGCAGATAGAAAAATTGTTTTCGGTCAATTTTTCCAACGTGGTCGAGTCGCTTACCATGGTTGCTTTCGCTCCTAATTTGGGGATGATAGGGTTGCAAATTGGCGATTTGATTCACAAAGGCACCAGCCAAATTCCTGACGATCGCGGCGCCGATGTTAATAAATCATATCTGATTGACTCGATTACCGAAATTGAAGCGACGGAAGAGGGTCTGCTGGAAGGTTACCGGTTACTGGATGGCGGTAAGCTACAAGTAGACGATCCGGGAGCTGCCAAGCTCATGGCGACGGAGGAGAAATTGATGAATCTTCTGAACGGTTATCGTTCCAAACTGAAAGACTTGGATGTGCTGAAATCGGCTTTTGACGATTACATCAAGAGTGTGATTGACCGGAACAACATTGTCGTTCACTACAATGCCGTGATCGCCCTCTGGGTCAAATATCAGAACCAGCATGAATTCTACAAGCAGAAGAAGGAACAATTATCCGGCGATCAAGCGGCCGCGGTCAACCCGAATCTTCCTCTCGTGACTACCTATATGGCTCGCATGTATAACGACGCCAAAACTCAGGTGATGGAATCATTGTATATGACCCAGCGTTCGCTTCGCTTCTGGTCGCTGACGGCAACTGACGGCATTCAGCAAGCTTTAAGTGGAACGCCGATGTCGGGGATTACTCATGCTGCTCTTGTCAAAATCCAGAGCAATTTGCTCCGACAATTTGCTTCCGCAGTGGAGACCTACGGTCACGAAGCCCAAGTATTTCCTTCGCCAACGGCAAGCAGCGGACTTCTGTATTCGCTCTCGGCCAGTCAAGTGGATACACTGAAAGCCAGTCATGGCGTTATTTTTTCGCTTCCGGTCGTTACCCCGAGTACGAGCAAAGCGGAAAGCCCGTTTGCAGGCTGGGCGAACATCCGCTTAACCAAAATTCGCGTATGGATCAACGGAGCGAAGACGAAGGACGGCGATCTCCTCGTATCCATTCGCCACTTTGGCACGGAAACGATAGCGGATGTGAAGGGAGCCACGTTCTCATTTTCCCATGATCCTGTTGAAATCGGGTTTAAGTATGAACTTGCAACGAAAAAAATTGTAGAGGACGGAAACATTTCCGAAAAAGAAGAAAAAACATATGCGCTCTTGGGGCCGTTTGCTACATGGCGAGTCTTCATCGAGCCCAAATACAACTTGTCGCTCGATTTAAGCGGAGTAACGGACGTTCAATTCGAGTTTTTCGGAACCAATTATTTGCTATATTAAATCGGGGGCGGGAGCCGGGCGGTTTCTGTTTGCTTTTTTCTGCTGTGGAATGCTCATTCTCTATTGTTCCCGGGAAGCCATGAAAATGGCTGCATGGATCATCTATGCGGCACACGCAGATTTATGTCGAATTTACCAGCATCGCCAAGAAATAGGACGATGCTTTTTTTAATGTTTAGCTTGGTCTGAAGTTAGTAGGATGGTAGAAAATAGTCAGCCGCAGATCATATGGAAACACCACGTACCTATCTATTGAATTTATTACAGTATTGAATAGTATTACTTAAGATCATGATTTTCACAGAAAAAAAAGGCCAAGGAATGATTCCCTAGCCACCGGTTATTCGTTCATCGGTTGTTACTTGTGTCCTTTATGGAGCGTTTTCCTCAGCGTTGCGCAGCGCCTGACCCGCGGCATTGCGCAACGAGCCGAGCCAGGTCGAAAGCTTCGACTTGAGCGTTGCGCCCGCGGTCGAATAGCCGTTATCAAGCTGAGAAGGATCG
>NZ_JBWDNW010000042.1:0-12702 GCF_056269405.1 Paenibacillus sp. J2L1-98
AACGAACGGTTACAAGCAAAACTAAACGGCCTCAGTCCGATGGAATTTAGGACCAAGGCCGCTTAATTGATTTTTGTTATTTGTACTGTCTACTTGACGGGGTGCAGTTCAGTAACTGGCTGCCGTCTTCCTCATTCAACTGGAAAATACATTGCAACTATACTTCACTCACATCATATATATGCTTAGGAATATCATCAGCTTGAAAGGGGGGGTGAAAATATTGAGGATTTATATTGCTAATTTCGGAGATAGCCTCAGAACTATTAGTGTGGCGCAGGATATCTGCTTAGAGGAACTCATCAAACTCAATCCGGATGTGCTGAGTGCTGATCAGGACATCACAGGTATACAAGTAAAACTACCTAGTCATACTAGAATTTACATAAATAAGACAAAGATTCCGAACTGCCCGGAGAATCCCGTTTACCGGGAGCAATGGGTGCCTCTGACTTCACTTGAGCAAATGGAGCAAACGGAATATGATGTGCTCATTGTCGGCACTGGGGCAGGAGGAGGCGCTGTTCTCTGGAGATTAAGCGAACAATGGGGGAACAATGGAAAACGGATCGGTGTCGTTGAAGCAGGCGATCTCTTATTGCCGACAAATGCTCAGAATATCGCTACATTGGATCCTGAACGTTTGTTAAAGTATTACTTCAGCGTTGGTAAATCGCCGCTTCAATATCCCTCGCCCCAAATTTATGCATTGGGGGGAAGAACCCTGTTTTGGTGGACGGTCAGTCCCCGCATGCATGTTTCTGAAATTGCCGGGTGGCCTGTTACCGTTAATGAGATGGAGTTCTACTACAAACTTGCGGAGAGGGTTATGAACGTGACACAGTCCTTCACCAAAGGCTCTTCGATCACGCAAACTCTTCTCCATCGGCTTCAGGGGAACGGTTTTCCCGAATCAATGGATGAACCTTTAGCAGTCGATCTCGAACCGACAAAATTTGGAGTGGTGAATTCCAACGCTTTTTTCAGCTCCATAACTTTCATTGCGAAAGCGATGAATCGACCCTTCGATTTGGCTGTAAAAGCCCGGGGAGTCCAAGTCCTTACGGAAAAGGAAAAAGTCGTAGGTCTGAAAGTGATGTCGCCGGAGAAGAAGGCCTATTTTCTGAAAGCGAAGAACGTAGTTCTATCAGCGAGCACGTTTGGAACACCGCACATTTTGCTTAACTCGGGGATTCAAGGAAGGGCGATCGGTCATTATTTGAGCAACCATTCCAGGCTGAGCGCCACGGGGAAACTAAACCGCAGCGAGTTTCCGGAGATACTAGGGCCGCTTCGTATTTTAATTCCGGGAACCGAAAATCGCCCCTATCAATTCCAAATTTTAGGACCAGGAAATTACGAATGGGTTCAGTTTAAAGAAGAACCTTTGTCACCGGAGTTGGAGGTCAGATTTTTATGCACAGGCAGGGTCGAATCCCGTTTCGAGAACAAAGTCACTCTTGATCCGCTCAGGCAAGATGAGTACGGTATACCGGAAATACAGGTTCAATTCAATTACAGCACGCGAGATGAAATCGTTATTCAGCAAATGGCGGAAACGCTGAAACAGATTTCTTCAGTAATGAGAACCCCTTTGATTTCAAGGGGAGACCGGCCTGCCATCTGCCTAATGCCCCCAGGATTGGAAGCGCATGAGACCGGAACATGCCGGATGGGAGATGATCCCTTTACCTCTGCGACCAACAGATATGGGCAAATACACGGCATTAAGGGGCTATTTGTTGCAGACAATAGCGTAATTCCCACAAGTGGCACCCCCAACCCTACCCTAACCACCGTAGCGTTGGCTATCCGCACCTCGGATTATATTATTGATCAATATAAAAACTGCTAATGCATGTCAAAGTTCACTTGTTTAGTGCTAAGAGCGAATTTGTAAAAGAAATTCTGAGCCGAGCAGGATGAGGTGATAATTTTATCTGAATATCTTAACGACATCGACAATCCTTCTAATTGAACTTGGTGAACCTACGACTCTGCCAATTGCGCTGACTCCCGACGCCGCCAACTCATGAATACCAAGGACAAAGCAATTACCGAGAGGATAGCCCCAAGCAGCCGAAAGCCTCCGGCGCTGAACTTATCTCCCATTACGATGCCTAGCAACAATGAAGAGAGAATGGTGCCCATGTATCGCGATGTCATAAATACTCCGGATGCTACACCGATAATTTCTTTTGGAGAACT
Organism: Paenibacillus sp. J2L1-98; assembly: GCF_056269405.1. Taxonomy (NCBI): domain Bacteria; kingdom Bacillati; phylum Bacillota; class Bacilli; order Caryophanales; family Paenibacillaceae; genus Paenibacillus; species Paenibacillus sp. J2L1-98. Next base: position 2,209 of record NZ_JBWDNW010000042.1, read on the forward strand.
ATTGAACAAGGCCGATTGCATACCGACATTGTTCAACCCGTTGCTAATACCGAATACAGCTAACGCCATACACACACTGATAACCGGTGAAGTTTGATTCAATGTCGTTAACCATACTGACCCAAGTGTCATCAGTATTCCGGATACTAACAAAGCTGGTCGAGGCCCTGATTTATCGATCCATCGTCCTGCTATTGGAGAAACAACGAGCGAGCACAAACCTAAGCTGAGCATGAGAATCCCTGTATGATATTCGCTGACATGACGTACCATTTGCAAGTAGGTTGGAAGCCCGAAAAAGAGCGAGTAATAAAGTACGTTAACGAGTATGAATTCGACATTGATCCAAGTCATCGCAGGATATTTGGCGAATGTGCGTAAAGGAACAAAGGGTGACGTCGCTTTTAACTCATGTCTTACGAAAACCCAAAGTGAGACGAGGCCTATCAATCCGACAATGACATTCCAAAATGAGACATGCCCAGATGATTTTACTGAGAGTAATCCAACGAGTAGGGCAACCAGACCCACTGTGAAGAGCAGGACTCCTGACGCATCAATCAAATCAAACCATTTACGAAAGGACATGCCGAGTGCAACGGATGTTGGCGGTTCGTCCTTAGGGATATTCCTCCAAGCCAATAGAAAGCTTGTCACCACGAACGGAATATTGACAAAGAAGATTGCAGTCCAATCCCACCAGTGAATCAAGACCCCGCCAATAAAGGGACCAATTGCTGCTGCTCCTGATAGGAATATAGACAAAACTGACAGCGCAGTCGCTCGTTTCTCCGTAATATGAATTCGCACAATGGCCATTCCTACTGAAACCATCATGCTTGTTCCGATGGATTGCACAATGCGGAACACGATGAGCCACCCAAAGTTTGGTGATAGAGGAGCTAATAATGATGCCACGAAGGCTACAACAAGCCCGGTAAGAAATATCTTCTTGCGACCGAATAAATCACTGGCTTTTCCCATGACAGGTTGAGCGATGCTGCTTGCAATGTAGAAAGAAAAAATAATCCAGGAAACAACAGTAAAGTCAATGCGGTACACATTTTGCAGTCTTACAATAGCAACAGAAATCATCGAAGAATTTAATGGATTCAATAGTACCCCAAATCCAACGGAAATCATCAACCACTTGCTGCGAACACTCATTTTTGATCCCTCCCGAAGCGTATTAATGTCATCGTACTTGAAATCGATTATTCATTCCAACGCATTTTATGTTATGATTTCATTGACTTGAGGGAATGAATCGGGGTGCGAAATGGAACTTCTTCAATTGCAATATTTTCAAGCGGTAGCTCGATTGGGACATGTGACTGAAGCTGCACGAAGTCTGCACGTTACTCAATCGTCACTAAGCAAAACGATTCAACGCTTGGAAGAGGATTTAGGGGCTCCTCTATTTGATCGGATAGGGAGGAAGCTGCGATTGAATGAGTTTGGGAGCAGATTCCTTCGCCGTGTAGAAAGGGCTTTGTTTGAATTGGAACAGGGGAAGCAGGAGATTCGCGATTTATCGAGCCCGGATCATGGCACACTCGAATTGGCGGTGACCACCGCAAGCACATTACCAAATATCCTTAGGGAGTTTCGGAAAAAGCGGCCCTATATCCAATTTCATGTGCAAATGCTGACCACGCAGGAAATGGTTACGCTTCTTCATAGAGGAGAGGTAGATTTCTGCTTGTCCTCACCTCCTATACAAGAAAATGATATTGAATGTCAAATCGTATTCATAGACCCAATCCTCGTAGCTGTTCCAGAGGGGCACCGGCTGGCAGATCGAAGCAGCGTATCCTTGGCAGATCTAAGGGATGAATGGTTTGTCGGTGTAAAGAAAGGCTACGGTACTCGCGATTTAGTGGATTTAATATGCAAATCGGTTGGATTTGTACCTAAATATGTGTATGAAGGGGATGAACCTGCAAGGCTAAGCTCTCTTGTGGAAGCAGAAGTTGGTATAGCCTTCATACCAAGCACGGCAAGGAATTTATGTGAGCGTATCAAATATCTCCAAGTAGAGAATCACGAATTGGTACGAGAGATAGCTTTATTGTGGCATAAGAGTCGGTATATTTCTCGGGCTGCTCTGGAATTCCGTGAGGTAGTTCTAGAATATTTTGGGGCGAAATCCAAACAGACAATCTAATCAGGCTGCACAACTAATATGGATTCTATTGGCGGAATAAACAGGCGTAACTCACGAAATTCAGTCCGAGAAGACCGAGAAGGGATCGCTGTCCAGTGTATGGATATGATAAAATTGAAGAAATCCTTCACAAATAAGGAAGTGTTAAACAATGAATTTCGAAATGGTTATGCAGGAGCTTGAAGCTCTCAGCAAGGAACGAACCAAGAAAATATACGTATCCAATGGCGCGCACGAACCGCTTTTTGGTGTGGCTACAGGCGCAATGAAGCCCATCGCCAAGAAAATCAAAAAAAACCAACCTTTGGCTGAGCAGCTTTACACAACGGGGAATTACGACGCCATGTACTTTGCCGGCGTAATTGCAGACCCAAAAGCAATGACTGAAGCTGATTTTAATCGTTGGATAGATTCGGCTTATTTTTATATGCTTTCCGATTATGTAGTGGCAGTAACCTTGGCAGAAACAGATATTGCACAAGAAGTTGCCGATAAATGGATCGCAAGCGGCGAAGAGCTGAGAATGTCAGCGGGCTGGAGTTGTTACTGCTGGCTTTTGGGTAGTCGACCGGACGGTGAATTTTCCGAAAGCAAACTTGCCAATATGCTTGAAATTGTGCAAAATACGATTCACGATTCTCCCGAACGAACAAAATACGCTATGAATAATTATCTTTACACAGTGGGGGTATCCTATTTGCCACTCCATGATAAGGCGGTTGAGACCGCAAAGGCGGTAGGCCCGGTAGAAGTCAAACGGGACAAGACAAAAAGCAAGTTTCTACTCGCAACCGAAAATATTCAAAAGGCAGTAGATAAAGGGCAACTTGGCTTCAAACGCAAATATGTAAGGTGTTAAACGATTGCTTTGCCGCAAGAAACGAATTGGGCAGCCAAAGCAATTCAGGCAATCCCGGAATTTAAGCCTCAGATGGGGATTGGAGTGGGGGAGCGGGCAATGGTACCTTATACGAGGATACCGTACATGATCGCAGCTGTAATCGCTATGATATTCGGTTTTAGCACCAGGAAGTTTGCAGGTGAGCTGCCCGCTTTCGTTGCGGAGCATTTTGGCGATGCGCTGTGGGCGAGCATGATTTATTTTGGCGTTCGTGCCGTATGGGTACATAAGAAGCTTGGGTGGGCGGCGCTGATTAGTGTTTTATTTTGTTTTGGCATTGAGCTTAGCCAGCTGTATCAAGCCGGTTGGATTAATGGAATCCGAAGCACTTTTTTTGGAGCTTTAGTTTTGGGGAGCGGGTTTTTAACGGTTGATTTGGCAAGGTACAGCGTAGGGATTGTGCTGGCGCTGTTGATTGACGGGTATATCAGTAAACGCGGGCTCAGAGGTTAAAAGGAGACGAAGCGAGCGTCCGATCTGACTGCTGGCTTTTTGCTGCAGGAGCCATTATAGCGGTAAAAGGCGGCTTTAGATCGTTCATATTGGGTTGGACGGAAGCCAAATAGGGAAGCATCCGGGAAGCAGATTCACTGCGTTCACGGATGCTTCTCCGCGTTTAATGCTTATACCATGCGAGGAAAGCGTTGGCAACAGCCGTGCCCGCGAGGCCGTTCGGATGAGGGTCGTCATGAGGACTCATAAAGGCCTCATGAAGCAGCTGGTCATTCGGCGCCGCTTGGCCAAGTACGGCAGCGATGTCGAACACGCCGGACACACCGGTTAAATTGCAATCGCGAATCCACGCGTTAACGGTACGCCAGACGGTCTCCATTTCTCCCGCGAAGTTGAACGCAGGCAGCGTGCAGAGCCATATTGCCAGGTCCGGCTTGCCTTCCACGAGCTGATCGATGACCGACGTAATATCGGCAATCAATTGCCCGGCGCTGCGATTCGCGGTACCGATATCGTTCACCCCGATGCAAATAATGACCTCATCGCCTTGCTTCGCTTTGGACAGCCAAGCGCTGTCGTTTACCAGATCGTAAGCGCGGGCCCACCCGCTGCCAATGTTCCATACGCCAATGTCTGGGCCTAAGCCTGCCGCGATCTTTGCAGCCCAGAAGGCGTATCCGTCCTGCTCGGTACGAACGCCTTGCGTTATGGAATCGCCGAGAAATACGATCTGCTTCGATACGGCTCTTTCATAGGCGAGCAGCGAAGGCAGCACCTGGCGGTTGCCTGAAGGGATGTAACCATCCGCGGATGGCTGACCTGCCAGGTTGCCGTCTGCTTCATACGCGCTTGCGAGCAAGGTCTCTGTATTGAACGGGAGCCCTTCCTCAAAGCCGTCTAATGTGATCGACCAGCTGAAGGCCAGAAAATGATTTTCCGGTATGTATACCGAGGCCGAGTCACTCCAAAACCGCTCCCCCCGCTGCACATCTTTGGAGGATGAGCCGTCAAACATGACAGGGCGTTCTGCCTCCGCTGCAATGCTGCCGTCCGGCAGCTCTCCGCCGTCCGCCACGAAGCAGGATTCGATCCGCCAGCATCCGCCCAGGTCATTTGCTTTCGACTCGGTTCCGTCCGCCCATGTGGAGTCGACGGTGTTGCTGTGCCAAAACTTGAATTGCAGCTGACCATACTCCCTCGGCCGTATGTACGATCGAAAGGTAATGGTCGTCTTCTTCTCTGACCGGAATATAAAATTCGCTGCGGTTGATAGAGAGGTAACCGATGCGTAGCCGCTTTGCAATGCCTTCAACTCCTTAGTCGATTATGAAGTCCCCCCTGTAAGGAGAGATATCCTTTCTCTCAAAACTATCATTATTTTGAATAGAAGACAATGCAGAGGTATCGCTGGCATTTGAAATTATATATGATAAGAAGAAACATAGGAAATCGAAGGAGACCGATGAAATGAGCTTCACAGCTAGACAAAACGAGATAATACGAAAAATAGCGATACTGGCGCAGAGCCGGACCGTTCTAAGCAGCGGGCTATGGTTTCATCACGATATTCGCGATAACTTTTATTATGCTTCCTATTTGTTCGCGGCCGCAGTCGACTTCCCGGAGCAGCTGCCCTTCGAGGCGGAAGCTGCCAAACGAATAGCGCAAGGTATATTGCTGGAAGTGCTTCGCCTTCAGGATCAAAATAGTGAAAGCGCCACCTATGGCCATTGGCCGTTAAACCTCGGGGAGGCTCCGCGCGAGGCGAAGCCTAATGTACTGCCCGTGGAGCTCATGGGAAGCCTGATGGCCTTCTTTGCGAGCCGCTACCAAGATCATTTTGATGAGATGCTTGCCCAGGCATTTGATTCGGCACTCGTAAACGTATACCGGAGCGGCTTCTATCGTCAAAAAAATGTATTCGGTCATCACGATGCCAAATATACAGCCGCAAAGCTGATTTTCGGTCAATTGTACGAGGACGCCGAGCTGATCCGTGACGGGCGCAGCAACCTCCAGCTGACTTTAGCCCATGTCCGCAAGCATGGAATGTCCGAATACGGAAGCTTGCCCTGGTTCTGGCACTGGGTGCAGGCATATACATGCGCATGGCATCAAATCAGCGATCCGTCGATCAAAAAAGAGCTAAGCGACATGCTGGATTATCTCTGGAACGAGAGAGCGGCGTTTTATTTGCAAGGGGCCTGGGCTGGCGCGCATTGCCGCGGTCAAAAGCATGATATTCCGCTCGATAGCAACGTCCTGCATGACTATGTGCAGTTCGGGGATTTCGAGCTTCCCGCGGAAATGCCCCGGACCGAGTATGCCGGCTTCCTCTATTACGAGGCGCCCGAGGCGGCGCGTCGCTCAGCGCTTAACCGAAGCGAACCAGCCGAAGTGAAGAAGGCCGTCACGAAGCATTCGGATGCGGGAACGAGTATTCTTCACAGCTATGCTTATATTACTTCCGAGTTTGCGGCCGGTGGGATGTGGGAGCGGTATGAGGAGTTTGATAACGAGCAGCACCGCTGGGACATTACTTTGCCGTTAGGCCGGAACAGCGGCGTGAATCAGGCTTACTTCTTTCATCCGGCAGAGCCGAATACAGGGGATGATCCGAGACATCAAACCGGGCATACGGAAGTTCTTTTTCACAAAAATACGATTGTCGCGCTTTATCCGCTTCCAGCCGGCGCAGCTCATCAAATCGTAGGGATATTGCCGATTGCCGAGTGGCAGCAAGAGCCGGGCGTTCTGCTTGGACAGACAGATCAAGTCTATTGGGCGGTCTATTTAATGCAGCCATTCGAGATTGTACGGCTGGCCGATCGATATGTCGTGACAAGCGTAGGCCCGCTAAACGGCGTTGTTTTAGAGGTAATCAGTCATAAGGATGCGGAGCAAAGGGGCCTAGACAGCTTGGAGGCATTCGCAGCCGAGGCTAGGCGAAACGCTCCTGTTTGGTCATCCATAGAAAAGCTGAGCGTCCGATATACGAGCTTGGACCTTAGTGTGCTTCAGCTTAGCGTTGACGGCGATGGCGAAAGCGAGAAAAGGATTAACGCGCAACCAATTGATTTTTCCGAGTACATGTTTTAGGCTGCTGCAAAAGCAGACCGTTCAAGGCGGCACAATTTGAGCGTTTAATGTTTACATTCGCGTAATGAAGCCATTGTCACATATCGTTCACAGCACTATAGCTCTAACGAGTCATGTACTGCAATTCTCCCATTGTTACAATTTGGACATGAATCCAAATCGATGGGAGTTTTTTTGAAAATGACATTTCGGAAAAAAATCGCAGGAGCAGCGTTAGCTGCCGTTATGACATTAGGCGCGGCAGTGCCGGCATTCGCGCATGACGGTTGGTCACAGACTAGTGCTCCGATTGTAGCGCAGGGTCAGGTATCTTATGTTGAGCTCTTGTTCGGAAATCATTCTAACGAGCACAAAAGCTTCCGGATCGACGGACAATGGGGCAGCACTTCCAAGGTGTACGTTACGACGCCAGCAGGCGTGAAATCTGATATTACGGGCACGCGCTTCTACACCGGTGAGCCGGCTACGGAAACAGCGCCAGCCTTAAACAATTATTTTGTAGCGTCCTTTAAATCGAACGTGCCGGGCGCATACATTATCTCTACAGAATCAGACAGCGTCTTTAAGGGGTCAACGGCCGCAAGCCGCACGTTGCGCAGCGCGAAATCATTCGTGGCGGTAGGCGACATTCCTGTTCTTGATCGGGTTAAAGCACTTACAGGCTTCTCCAAGCAAGTTAGCCCGGACCGGGCAGAGCTGGTTCCAAGGTTCAATCCTGCTGCGGTAACACCGGATGAGAAAGTGTCGATTCAATTGCTGCTAAAAGGCGCGCCGCTTGCCGACACAGCCATCGATATTATTCGCCGCAGCAATTCGGAAGCCGCCGAGCTGAAGACCGATGCGAAGGGGATGATTTCGTTTACTACGGGCGCTGCCGATTATTATTTGGTGCGTGCTAAGCCAAATACGGCGGAAGCCAAAGAAGGCGAATACAGCGCAACGAGTTATGAAGCGACGATGACCTTCACGGTTCAAAATAAACCGACGAAGCTGCCGGGCTCCGTATCGGCTCCTAAACCGTATATTTACGTAAATGGAAATGTGGCAGCCGTAAACAGCTTAACGATTTCGAAAGGTACGACTAAGGTAGACGCTTCTTTCATTAAACAATATGTTAACGCTGCTTACAAAGGCACAGGTTCTGTTACGCTCCGTTCCGCAGCGGAGGCGGCAGGCGCATACGTTGAATATTTCCCGGCTGTTGGCGGAAATCAAGCAGCAGTTGCGATCTACACGAAATAAGGCTTGCTGATGAAGAAGCTAATGAACGGAATAGCGATATTGATTATGATGTGGGCATGCATGCCGGGCTTAGTCTCGGCGCATGCCTATATTGCGCAGTCGTCACCTTATCAGGATGCAGAGCTGACGAAGTCTCCATCCGCCATTCGAATTACCTTTACCGAGAAGATCGATACGAAGTTAAGCAATATTTCGCTTCAAAGGATCGATAACGGCGCCGCTATAGCCGGATCGCTCAGCGGTGAAGGCGACTTAACGCTTATTTACACGATACCGAAGCTGGAAAAAGGCATCTATCAAGTAAGCTGGCAGGTGCTTTCGCTTGATTCGCATATGACAGACGGCACCTTCCAATTCACTGTAGGCGTAAAGCTGGAAGCGGCCAAGCCGGATGAAACGGTATCACTGGACGGGAATTCCGCAGGCAGCACAGGAAGCACGGGAGGCGGCTCAGGAAGCGGAGCGGCGGCCGATAAGCCGTCTCCTTCGGCTAAGCCAAAGCCAAAGCCGACGAAAGCGCCGAGAACGGCGCCAAGGACAACTGCTGCGCCGAAGCCGACCGATGCTCCCGCACCTGCAGCAAGCGTTTCGCCAAGCTCTGCTGTTGTTCAGGATAGCAGCGGTCAACCGGCAGCAGCGCCGGATAAAGCGGGGGAAGCTACAAATGATGCTTCCGGCAGCGCAAGCGAACCGGCGGATGATTTAACCGGCAATGAGGCTGCAGAAGATGATGCCGCTGAATCCCCGGATGCTGATAGCGCATCGCAGCAAGCCGCTTCAGTTGAAGCGGCAGCAGCCGGCAATCATAGCGGTCACGGCGAGCACAGCGGCAGCAGCCATGCCGAGGAGGGTGAGCATGATCACGCAGGCGGTTATGGTCTCATGGCCGCGCTGCGCGTGCTCGATATTTTGACGGGAGTAATACTCTCGGGAATGATGTTTTTCCGATACGTCATTTGGAGAGACAATGAGGAAGTGGCTCCCTTTGGATTCTCGCTGCGGGCAGAACGGCTATTTATTGGCGCGGCAGCGTTAGTCTGGATCCTTTCCGGAGTAACCCGCCTGTCAATGCTTTCGGATCAATTCGGCGGCGCTTCTATTTATATGCTGGCGAGCGGAACGATGATCGGGAAGGTGGCAACGCTAAGACCTGCGCTCGCGTTGTTTGCGCTTTTGCTTGCTTTCGCACCTATCCGGGAACAGCTGTGGGCGAGTCGCGTCAAATATGCCGCTGCTGCAGCGCTAATCGTGACCTTTCCGCTGACGGGTCATGCATATGCGGCTGTGAAGGACGCAGCTTTGGCCGTTGCCCTGCATACGGTTCATATGTGCGCCGCAGCGATATGGTTCGGCGGTCTTGCGGGCTTGCTCTCGTTAACCTTCTACCGGAACGCTATGGACCGCTTGAACCAAGCGGCTGTGCGCTTCTCAACATGGGCGCTGCCAAGCATCGTGATTATTCTGATAAGCGGAATATGGCTCTCGGCTGCAAGGCTATCCGCATGGGGGCAGCTGGTATCGACCGCTTATGGCAAGCTGATTATGGCAAAAGCATTCTTCACGCTGCTCGTGCTTGTCATTGCTGCGCTCCATAAGCTGGTGTTCATGCCGCAAATCGCGAAAGCAAGCGCCGCGCGCGGCTTGCTGCTCGGCGTTCGAATCGAAGTGCTGCTGGCAGTCGCATTGTTCGTTCTGGCAGGCTGGCTATCTTCGACGTCGCCGCCGGCTGCTGATGCCGCGCAGAAATTATCCGAACCGATCTATTGGCATGTGATGGGGGAGAAAGCGCATATGAGCTTGCGTATTTCTGCTGATGAGAAGACGGAGAAGCAGGCTGCGCGGCTTGATGTTTGGCTGCCTGAAGGACTGGGGGCGCCGGTGTCGGCTGATGCTGCTGCTGCAGATCAGAGCGGAAAAGCTGTAAAGATACCGCTGCAGCTGCAGCCTGCCGCTGCCGAGCTGTTTGAATATCCGGGCTTCACCAAGTACACATATTTGGCATCCGGCGAATTTATCGACGATAACCAGAGCAGCTTGATTACAGTAGACGTGATCGACGAAAAAGGCGAAAGCTTCCATTACGAGCGGAAAATCGGCGGGCAAAAGGCAGAATAATCGCTTTCGTATTTTGAATAGTGTGCAAACTGAAAGCGTGTCTCGCAGTGACGAAAGCGATCCACAGCAAACGAAACACGCCAGCGTCTCTGTATCTCCTTCATTAATCCAAATTGTTAACAGAAAGCGTGTCCCGCAGGGACGTTAATGTGGTAGTTTCAGTTGATCGAACTAAATGAAGCTGGTACTAACAAAAGGGCCGATTAGCTGCACCACGTCGAACTAAATGCCCATAGTAGGAGTAACCAAGTGAATAAGCGCTGTTTAGTTTCGTGAAATGAAACTAAACAGCGCTTTTTTCAAACAGTATGAAAATTAAGTTAGCAAAATGAAACTAAATCATAATCCGATGTATCAGCATGGGTTTGAGAAGGTAAAGGTAAGCGTGTCCCGCAGGGACGATATTGATGAGTTAGTTTCAGTTGATCGAACTAAATGAAGCTGTCTCTAATAAAAGGGCCGATTAGCTGCACCACGTCGAACTAAATGCCCATAGTAGGAGTAACCAAGTGAAAAA
>NZ_JBWDNW010000018.1:0-129631 GCF_056269405.1 Paenibacillus sp. J2L1-98
AGTCTAGCCGTAAATTCATGGATATGTCTTCATACCACGAATGGCGTAAAACTCGTTAGCATCATTTCAGATAACACGGATGAGATTTTACACATAAATATGGACTTGACCCCCATTCATAGAAATAAGTCTAGAAAAAAGATCTATTGCAGCATAACCCCTCACCAAATGAGCATCTAGGCACCTTCCATTGAAAATAGATCTAGAATCTAGATCTATTTCTGTCAAACCAGCTCCATTCGCAGAAATAAGTCTAAAAAATAGATCTATGGCAGAACAAACCCCACTATATAAGCATTTGGGCAACAGTCTATCGACATACCATGGGCTAGTTTAACTTTTCATAATGAGTGAATTCCAATTGCAAATCATATTATTAAAACAAGTGACATAAATATAAATTTGTCACTTGTTATTCGTTCGTCATGCGCATATAATCAAAATATAAGAAAACATTCCGGGGAGGAATCAATTATGGAGCATAAATTAGCTGGCAAAGTAGCCTTGGTAACGGGTGCATCGAGAGGAATCGGACGTGAAATCGCTGAGGAATTAGCCCGGAATGGGGCGAAGGTTGTAGTAAATTACGCAAGCAACCCGGGCAAAGCAGAGGAAGTTGTGAACGGCATTAAGCAGCGGGGCGGAGATGCTGTAGCGATTCAAGCGGACATTAGCAGTGTGGCCGAAATAGAGATGTTGTTCCGCAAAACGATTGAAGCATACGGGCAAGTAGACATTCTAATCAATAACGCCGGCATTATGATTACGAAGCCAATAGCGAGCATGACGGAAGAAGATTTCGATAAGCAGTTTGCTATTAATGTGAAGGGTACTTACTTTGCCTGCCAGCAAGCGGCTAGACATATGAACGATAATGGACGCATTATTAATTTCTCGACTTCGGTTAACGGTTCAATGTTCCCAGCCTACAGCGTGTATGCAGGAACGAAAGGCGCGGTTGAACAGTTTACGCGTCAGCTCTCCAAGGAGCTTGGTCCTAAAGGGATTACGATCAATGCGGTCGCACCTGGACCGGTTAACACGGAGCTCTTCACAGTTGGAAAAACGGAGGAACAAATTTCTGCGATTGCGAATATGAATTCTTTTGGACGATTGGGTGAGCCGGAGGATATTTCGAGGATTGTCATGTTTCTGTCCAGTCAGGAATCACAGTGGATAACCGGTCAAACGATTCGTGTTAACGGGGGATTTGTATAAGCATGCAAGCAGAAACAAAAGAGGCGGATCAGCGTATTTTGCGCTGACCTGCCTCTTTTTGTTACTTCGTTTCATTAAACCACAAAGGATCTTCACAATCGACCTCGCCGTTATAGTTAATGAGGATCTCTTCCCCTGCGGTTATCGCAGTATGGGCATAGAAATCGACAGTGTGATTGTCAAAATTAAGATCATAATAGGCGTTAGGCGTATAGGAATGGTTGAACAGCATGCCATAGCCCAGCAGGATAGCCGTATGGTTAGCGCCATACTCAAACACGTAATCGGCAAGTATCGTTTTCTCTATGTGAACATGCTCCTCATTTAGGAAGGGAATAACCGGTGCTTCGTGTATCAGATCACCTTTTGCAATATCGCGTGTCGCAAAAACCCCTCTATTTAACTCTCCATCACTAAGCTTGGATGTCTTTATCTCAATCATGATTGCCACCTGCACATTCTTTAGTCTAAGGAGTCTATTATCTGTATAAGAAATCTAACTCATCTTACGTAATATAGCAATTTTATGAGCAAATAGCCAGCACCGGTGAAATACAAAACGAATAATAAGCTATGTGAATGACAAACGCTATACAAATCAAAATGATCTTTTATTTACAAAGGCGAAATCTGTGGCAAAATGATAGTGGCGGCAGGAAGCCTTTAACAAGGCGTCGTGCCCAAAGCAATGTTTTTAGGGGGAGCTATATGTACAAGCTGCTGCTCGTTGATGACGAGCCGGAAGTTACAGACGGATTAATGATAGAAATCGACTGGAAGAGCTGCGGCTTCTCGGAGGTAAGAACAGCGGGAAACGGCAAGGAAGCGATGGAGTTGTTTGAGAAAATGGAGCCTGACGTGCTCATTACCGATATTAGTATGCCATACATGAACGGGCTGGAGCTCTCGGAATGGGCCAGGAAGATGTACCCGATTACCCGTATCGTCATCTTATCCGGCTACGATGAGTTTGAATACGCCAAGCAAGCAATTCATTTGCAGGTGGAGGCGTATGTTTTGAAACCGTTCTCAGCTGAGCAGCTGACGGACACGATTGCGGAAGTGGCGAAGCGGATGGATGAGGAGCGGGAGAAGCGGAGTAATATCGCGCTGCTGGAGGAGCATTACCGCACAAGTCTGCCCATCGTTCGCGAGAAGTTTCTCTCTTCCTTGATCACCCGCAAGCAGCTGCGTAGGGATATATCTGTGAAAGCGGCGAAATACGGCTTGCAGCTGGAAGGGCAAGGCTATGTCGTATCGATTATTGCGGTGAACCATTCGGAGAATGCGGATGAGCCCGCTGAGAAGCCGGCTTCCTATTCCCTGGCTTCGTCTACCGATTTGGACTTGAAGCTGTTTTCCGTATGCAACATTGCGAGTGAAATTTGGACGAGGCATGAGCTGGGAAAAGTGTTCATCCATCAAGATCAGGTTGTGCTGTTCACGGTAAGCCCGCTGGCAGATGCCGTGCCAATCATGGAGCAAACGCAGGACGCGCTGAAAGAAATATTGCAAAGTATCGAGAGATTTTTACGCTTTCCGGTTATGATCGGCGTCGGAACGTTTACGCGGGATATCGGCAGCCTGAAATATGCGTACGAAGCTGCCACGGTAGCTCTCGATTATCGGCGCATTCTCGGCAATAACCTGATCATCTGCATCGATGATATGGAAAACCGCGTTCATGAGAAGCTTCTCTTCGACGAGTGGAAGGAGCAGAATCTGATTCGCACGATCAAGCTGGGTACAGAGAAGGAGCTGGAAGAGGTAATAGAGGGGCTGTTCGACGAAATCTCCCGCAGTCAGGCGCCTGTACACGAATACCAGCATTATTTGCTCGAAATGGTAACGGCGCTAATCAAATTGACAAAAGTCCATGATAACGAGACCGATGATATATTCGCGGGGGGATGGGGGATTTTGAATCAATATCAGAAGCTGAACAGCGTGCAGGAAACGAAGGCATGGTTCGGCGAGCTGTGTGCGAAGGTGCGCAGCCGCATCGCCAGCCGCAGGCAGCATACGTATAAGCAAATTGTAGAGGATGCCGTTAGCTATACGAAGAGCCACTATCACGAAAGTGATTTATCCATATCGAAGCTTTGCGCGCAGCTGCATATTAGCACAGGCTATTTCAGCGGTTTGTTCAAGAAAGAGCTGAAAATGACGTTCGGCACTTATTTGCTGCAGCTTCGTATGGAGGCGGCCAAGGAGCTGCTTCGGACCACGGAGCTTAAAGCATTCGAAATTGCCGAAAAGGTCGGCTTCGCAGACCCGAACTATTTCAGCCTCAGCTTTAAGAAATACGCGGGAGTGTCTGCAAAAGAATATAGAAGCGGTTTAGCGGAGGAGAAGTGATGCAGCGCAGAAGCATTCAGTATATTTTAACGGTATCGATCACGCTGTTTTCTATTTTCATTATTTTGCTTGTCAGCGGTGTGCTGTATGGCCGATTCTCGGCGACCGCCAAGGAAAATGCGTTTCGCAACTCGCAGCAAATCGTCGATCAAGCCAGCTATAATCTCGAAAATTATGTGGAGGTGACATCGGATCTGTTCAACATGGTGCATCATGCAATCGGCAAAAGCGATGATGTGAGCTCCGATGCGATGCGAAGGCAGCTGGAATCGATGATGTCCACGCGTACCGATACGGTAGCGCTTGCCTTGTTTGACGATAAGGGGGAGCTTATGCTCGACCTGCCGAACGTCGAATTGAAGGACACGCTGCAGGTTTCGAAGGAAGGCTGGTTCCGAAGCGCGCTCGATACCGCAGGCCATTTGTCCATATCGCTTCCCCATGTGCAGAATTTGTACAAGCAGCAGTTCCGCTGGGTCGTATCGCTCAGCAAAAGCATTACCGTCCAGCATAACGGCAAGCAGGTGCATGGCGTGCTGCTGATGGATGTCAATTTCAACACGATTGACGAGCTGTCTGAGCGGATCAGCCTTGGGCAGAAAGGGTATGTGTACATCCTCGACGAATCGGCGGGCAACATCGTGTATCACCCGCAGCTTGAGCTCATTTATGCGAACTTGAAGGAAGAGAATGTCGAGCTAGCGCTTAAGTATACCTATGGCAGCTTTATCGACGAATCTGCAGAGGAAGCGAAAATGATAAGCGTCCAAACGATCGGCAACGTAGGCTGGAAGGTGGTCGGCGTATCGTATATGGATGAGGTCATGACGACAAGCTCGGAATTGAACCGTTCGATGACTAAGCTGCTGATCGCATTAGCGCTCATTGTGTTTCTATTGTCCAGCCTGGTAGCCAGCCGTATATCAAGGCCTATCAGGCGTCTGGAGCTATCGATGAAAAGCGTGGAGCGGGGCGATTTCGATCTGACTGTCAGCGGCGAGGGACCGCTTGAAATCAAGCATCTGGCGGATCGGTTTAACATTATGATCGGTACCATCAAGCAGCTGATGAATCGGATTGTAACGGAGCAGGAGAGCAAACGAAAGTATGAGCTGGAAGCGCTGCAGGCGCAGATCAATCCGCATTTTTTATACAACACGTTAAACACGGTCGTACGCATGGTTGGCATGAATAAGAACGAAGAGGTCATTATGACGATTACCGCGCTGTCCAAGCTGTTCCGAATCAGCATAGGCAAAGGAAAGAGTTTGATTACGATTGCGGATGAGATGGAGCATGCGCGCAACTATTTGATCATTCAGCAAATGCGATTCAAAAATAAATTCGACTATTCCTTTGATATGCAGGAGGAGGCGCTCTCTTTTGTAACCTTGAAGCTTATCATACAGCCGCTCATCGAGAATGCGTTAATGCACGGCATTGAGCCGTCCGTCGATAAGGGCCATATAGCTGTATCCGTAAAGCTTGACGGCAGCGAAGTGGTCATCAAGGTTAGCGATAATGGGCTCGGCATGTCTGCAGAGCAGCTGGGCAAAATTTTGTCGGGAACAGCCGTAAGTTCGAAAGGATCGGGTGTTGGCGTTAAGAACGTGCAGGAAAGGATCCGGCTTTATTTCGGCGATGCATATGGGCTTCATTTCGAAAGCGAGCAGGAGGTCGGCACAACCGTTACGATTCGGTTCCCCGCTCTTATACCTAAGCAAATCGAAGGAGGGGACCGTTCTTAATGTTTAAAAACAAAGGAAGCATAGTCAGCTGGCTGCTCCTGATCATAGCGGTCTTCTTGCTGTACTCTGCGCTATCTCCAGGTAGCAAGCAGCCGAAGCAGGAGCAAACCGGCGAGACGATACAGCTTATTCTCCGCACAAGCAAAGGAGACTACTGGCAAAATGTGACGATGGGGGCGCAGACAGCCGTTAAGGAATTCGGCATTAACCTTCATGTATCCGCCGGAGCCGATGAAGGGGATGTCCAGGGTCAGCTGCAAACGGCGATGCAATCGCTGGAAGCGCAGCCGGGTGCCATCGTTCTCGGGGCGAACGCCGATGCGGCATTCGAGCCGTTCCTAAAGGAAGCCGCGAGGCGGCATATTCCCGTAATCGCGGTCGACAGCATTCTGACGTCGGGGAAGACGGCTTCTTATGTCGGTATGGACAACTACTTTGCCGGGAAAGAAGCGCTGCGTGAGATGGCCGGGCATCTTGGAGGCGAAGGAGACATCGCTATCGTTGCGTTTAACAAAGGAGGCATTAACGGCGCGCTGCGGGAGCGGGGCATCCGTGATGCCGTAGCGGAGTATAAGGGCATTCACCTCGTAGACCGCCAAACATGCTCGGAGGAATACGGGGCATGCCAGCAAACCGTTAGCGGCATCTTGGACAAGCAGAAGGTTGACGGCATTTTGTCGCTGAATACGGAAACTTCGATTGGAGTAGCGCTGGAGCTTAAGCGGAGGCAAGCCGGCGATAAGATTAAGCTGGTTGGTTTCGACAGCTCGCCCGAGCTTCTGGAACTGCTTCAGGAAAATCAGCTGCAGACATTAATCGTGCAAAATCCGTTCAGTATGGGTTATCTCAGCGTCAAGCATGCGATCGAGGCTGCGCAGGGCCGAACGATTCCATCCCGGGTGGAAATGAGCGTGGAGCTCATTACAAAAGAAAATATGTTTTGGCTTAAAAATCAAAAATTACTGTTCCCTGTCGTTCAATAAACGCAAACACATGAGGATTTTAATAAAAGTGATGAGGATATTAAATGTGAATCATCCGCAAACTACGACATAATGAAGGAGTAGTTAATTCATCCACCAGGGGGTTATAAAGATGAAAAAGTGGACAGCTGCTTTCATTATTGGAGCATTAGCGGTTACAGCGGCAGGTTGCGGAAGTTCTAACAGCGAGGGAAGCACAAGCGGCCTTGCAAAAGCAGGCGTGGCGATTTATAAATTTGACGATACATTCATGAGCGGCGTGCGAAACGCGATTGACAAAGCGGCAGAGGGTAAATTGACAGTAGACATCGTAGATAGTCAAAACTCGCAGCCGACACAAAATGATAAAGTCGATTTGTTTATTACGAAAAAAGTAAAAGCGATGTCGGTCAATCCGGTTGACCGTACGGCTGCAGGCATTATTATCGACAAAGCGCAAAAGGCGAACATTCCGGTCGTATTCATTAACCGCGAACCTCTTGCAGATGATTTGGCGAAATGGGATAAAGCGTTTTTTGTAGGCGCAAAGGCTGAAGAGTCCGGTACGATGGAAGGCGAAATTATTGCGGAGTACTGGAAAGCGCATCCGGAGGCCGATAAAAACGGCGACGGCGTACTGCAATACGTTATGCTAAAAGGCGAGCCGGGTCACCAAGACGCTGAGCTGCGGACGAAATTCTCCGTACAGGCGATTCAGGATGCAGGCATTAAAGTCGAGAAGCTTGCGGAAGACACGGCGATGTGGGACCGCGTAAAAGGACAAGAGAAAATGGCGGCATTCCTTTCGTCCAAAGGTGACAATATCGAAGCGGTTCTGGCAAACAACGATGATATGGCGCTTGGAGCAATCGAAGCGTTGAAAGCGGCAGGCTACTTCAAAGGCGATAAATATATGCCGGTTGTCGGCGTAGACGCAACGGATCCTGCACAACAGGCGCTTAAAGAAGGCACACTGCTCGGTACCGTTCTGAACGATGCGGAAAACCAAGGTAAAGCGACGGTAGAGCTTATGAATGTTCTTGCGAAAGGCGAAACGCCGACGAAAGAAAATACAGGCTTTGAAATTACAGACGGCAAATATGTTTGGATTCCGTACCAAAAGGTAACAAAAGAGAGCAAATAATACGTACAGAGATGAATGATCAAGAGCAGGGGAATAACGGCACTTGCGCTGCCCCTGTTTTTTTTCGCCCGCTTGCTTGGCGGACTGGACAAAAGGAGGCTATACGATGGCAAAGCAGCATCCTTATTTACTTGAAATGAATGGGATTACGAAGACTTTTCCGGGTGTTAAAGCGCTGGACAATGTAACGTTGAAAGTACGGCCCGGCACGGTTCACGCTCTCATGGGCGAGAATGGCGCAGGCAAATCTACATTGATGAAATGCTTGTTTGGCATTTACAAGCCGGATGCCGGCGAAATTTTTCTGGATGAACAGAAGGTCGACATTAAAAACTCGAAAGACGCATTGAACTACGGCGTCTCCATGATTCATCAGGAGCTTCATCCGGTGCCGCAGCGCAGCGTGATGGAAAACATTTGGCTTGGCAGATTTCCGGTCAAAGGCATTCCGCCTTTCCGGTTCATTGATCATAAAAAGATGTACCGCGACACGGTAGCGCTGTTCGAGGATTTAAATATGGCAATCGACCCGAACCAGCTTGTCGGCGAGTTGTCGGTATCCAAAATTCAATCGCTCGAAATTGCCAAAGCGGTATCGTTCAACTCGAAAATTATCGTAATGGATGAGCCGACTTCATCGCTTACAGGCAATGAGGTAGAGCAGCTGTTCGCTATTATTAACAAGCTGCGGGCACGCGGCGTTTCCATTATTTATATTTCGCACAAAATGGAAGAAATTTTGCGCATATCGGACGATGTTACGATTATGCGGGACGGTAAATATATCGGCACTTGGCCGGCGCCTGAGCTGACGATCGATACCATTATTACCCGTATGGTTGGCCGCGATTTATCTGAACGGTTCCCGGAGCGGACCAACAAGCCTGGAGATGTCATGCTGCGGGTGGAAGGGTTAACTTCGCCGCATGCGCATTCCTTTAAAGACGTATCGTTTGAGCTTCGCAAAGGGGAAATACTTGGCATAGGCGGTCTTGTCGGCGCGCAGCGGACGGAGCTGGTCGAAGCGCTGTTCGGACTTCGTTCTGTGAAATCGGGTGCTATTTATAAGAATGGCAAGCCGATTACCGTTAAGTCGCCTATTGATGCGAAGAAGCACAAAATAGCGCTGCTAACGGAAGAGCGGCGGGTAACCGGTATTTTTCCAGTCTTGTCCGTGATGGAGAATACCGCCATTGCTAACTTGGGCATTTACGAAAACCGCTTCGGCTTCCTGAATGAGTCAAAGATGAGAAAAGAGGCAGTGAGTGGCGTTGAGAAATTCAAAACGAAAACGCCGTCTGTCGATCAGCTTATCCGTAATTTATCAGGGGGCAATCAGCAGAAGGTGCTTCTGGCTCGTTGGCTGCTTACCGATCCCGATATTTTGCTGCTGGATGAACCGACACGGGGCATCGATATCGGCGCGAAGTACGAGATTTACAGCATTATTATCGAGCTCGCGAAGCTAGGAAAGAGCATCATTATGATCTCGTCGGAAATGCCGGAGCTGATCGGGATGTCGGACCGCATCATGGTGATGTCGGAAGGGCGCTCGACAGGCATTCTAAACGGCAATACGGCGAGTGAACAAAGTATTATGCGGCTCGCGGCACAGACGGGCTAATGGTAGAGGATTTAAAGGAGGTTAAGACAAATGGACGCTGCTAAAGGCTTAAAGCTGAAAAATATATTTTCGCAAAACGCAATTTGGATTGTGCTTGTCGCATTGATCTTAGGAATCGCAATTATCGATGCAAACTTTTTGTCGATCACAACGCTTAGAGATATGATGGTGCAATCCTCGACGAGGGTTATCATTGCACTTGGCGCTGCTTTTGTACTTATTACCGCGGGCACAGACTTGTCGGCAGGCCGCGTAGTCGGCCTCAGTGCAGTCGTATCCGCATCGATGCTGCAAATGCCGGATTACGCCAGCAAGTTTTTTCCTAACATGCCTGAGCTGTGGCTCGCTATCCCGATCGTTATTGCGATTGTGGTTGGTTTGCTGGTCGGACTTCTAAACGGTATCATAGTAGCGAAGTTTAACGTTCCGCCGTTCATTGCGACACTCGGCACGATGGTCGCGGTTTACGGAGCGAACTCGCTCTACTTCGATATGCCGCCGAACAACTCGCAGCCGATCGGCGGTTTGCGCAAGGATTTCACGGAGCTTGGAACAGGCGCGATTGGCGGCGGTCAATTCTCCATTCCGTATATCGTTCTCATCGCTATTTTCGTAGCTTTTATCGTTTGGGTCGTATTCAATAAAACCCGCCTTGGCAAAAACATGTACGCGATTGGCGGCAACATTCAGGCGGCGCATGTATCCGGTATTAACGTTGCACGCAACCTAATGTGGATATATGCGATCGCAGGCGCTTTGTACGGCTTGGCCGGCGTACTGGAAGCGGCGCGCACAGGCGGCGCGTCGAACAACTATGGTAACATGTATGAGCTTGATGCCATTGCGGCGTGTGTCGTCGGCGGCGTTTCGACGACCGGGGGCGTAGGCCGCGTGAAGGGAATTATCGCAGGCGTTCTCATTTTCACCGTCATCAACTATGGTTTGACTTATATCGGTATTAATCCGAACTGGCAGCTGATTATTAAAGGCTTGATTATCGTCGTTGCCGTCGCATTCGATATTCGGAAGTATGTAGCGAAAAAGTAATAAGCTTCAAGCGGCTGTCTCAAAAGGTCTAAAAACCCGGGAGACAGCCGTTTTTTGTTTTCTCGATGTGTGTTTTCAGTTTTACGTCGTTTTGTACACTTCCCGGATCGCATCTTCGATGTCAGGCTCCTTCACGCTCAAATCCTGAATCGGCAGCTTCTGCGACAGATCGGAAATAAGCTCTGCTGCGGATATGCGTTCTTTCTCGAACTGATACCAGATTTTCAGCCCGTCACATTTAATGATTTCCGCAGAAGGGTGCGCCAGATCATCGCAGGGATGCTCCAGCTCAACGACAAGCAGACGATGCGGCGTTAACTTATGAATAAGCGATTCGATGGGACCGTCCTCCACGACTTTTCCGTGATTGACGACGACTAAACGGCTGCATAGCTCCTCGACATCATCAAGGTCATGTGTCGTTAGGATAACGGTTACTCCCCGTTTACGGTTTATTTCCTTGATGAAATTGCGAATGGCATGCTTCGCGTCTGCATCGAGGCCGATCGTCGGCTCGTCGAGAAACAGGATGGAAGGCGAATGAAGCATGGCTGCGGCCAAGTCGCCGCGCATGCGCTGCCCAAGAGACAATTGACGCACCGGCGTGTTGATAAACTCGTTTAGCTTGAGCACGTCGCTCAGTATGGCCAAGCTTTCTTCATAGCTGGTTTTATCGATTTGATAGATTCGCCTTAACAGCTCGAATGATTCGCCAAGCCGCAAATCCCAATAAAGCTGCGTCCGTTGGCCGAATACGACCCCGAGCTTGCGCACGACAGATTTCCGGTCCGCTTGCGGTGAGATGCCGCACACCTTAATAGATCCGGAGGTTGGATGTAAAATGCCGGTTAACATTTTGATGGTCGTGCTTTTACCCGCACCGTTAGGGCCGATATACCCGACGATTTCTCCGGGATTAATCGAGAAGCTGATGCCGTCCACCCCGCGAACCGTTCTTTTCTCAGGAAACAAGAGACCTTTGAGCGCTCCCCGCAGTCCGCTTTCTTTTTTCGTTACGATATATTCCTTCACTAAATCATTAACCTCAATTACGGCTTCCACGTTTGCCTGCACCTCGCTTTATTATGAGCCAGCACTCTCGTAGCTTTTCATTCCGATTCGAAAAATCCATTGCGACAAGAAGAAGCATACTAGTCCAACAGCCGGAGTCATCAGTGCGAAGCTAATCGGAAGCTGCAGTCCGCCGCTGCTTTTCCCTAGAAACTGGGCTGCCGGATAGAAGCTGATAAACCCGATTGGAATCAAAAACGTGAAGAGCGTCTGGATGATATGCGGATAAATCGTGAGCGGATACATCGTTCCACGCTCCAGCATGCCGAGGGCAAAGCCTACCATGGAAGCATTTCGTTTGGTCCAGAAAGCAATCGTCCCTAGCGTAATGAATAATGCGGCGCGAATGAATACGCCTCCAGCAAGCACCAGGAGAAGCTTAATGACATTAAAGAAGGTCCACTCGAAGCCGACTAATTGGCAGCCATAGATGAAAATGATAATACCTGGAATACAGTCGATGAGGCCGATAAAGTTGACATAGCTTGCGACCAGCTGGAAAAAGACGTTCATTGGGCGCAGCAGCAGCCGGTCGAACTGCCCGTCAATAACCATGTGGTCGATATGCCATGTATTGATGAAGAAGACGACAAAAATGCCATGACTAATCAGGCCTAGACCGTATAGAAACGTAAGCTCGGGAAAATCCCAGCCGTTCAGGGGCTGAAAGCGGTCGACGATGATTTTCAGCATCCATATGCCAGAGAAATACTGGATGGGAATCATAAGGAGCCAGCTGAACAAAAATAACGGATATTCAAGCTGCCGCTGAATAGCGAGCCGGGCAAAACAGGCTGCAACAGAGGCGTAATGACGTATGGACGATACCATCGTGTGCTTTTCAGCCTCCTTGAATTAATGTCTTCGTCTTGGTTCGCTTCCATCCGGCCGCAAGCAGTATAAACAAGACGGCAATCCATATGAATTGAATACCCATGGCCGCGAGTGCCTCTCTAGTTCCGATATTGCCTATGTAAATGCCGAGCGGGGTCTGATAGGTATATTGAAAAGGAAGAAATTTCGATACCGTCTGAACGCTTTCCGGAAAAAACCAGAGCGGCACGATGCTGCCGGACAATACGCGAACGATGCTGTCTTTGACCATGCCCATATTGCCGATCTCCATAACCCAGAATGCAATTAAGCCTACAAGCGCGCTAAGCAGCCATAAAATGCCGTAGCTTAATAGACAGCAGGGGATAAACAGCAGCAGGCTAATGCCGGAAGATGGCCATGGTACGCCAAAGAAGAGAGCAGCGAACAGGAAAAGAGGGAGTACTTTATTGATCAGTGCGCTCAGCATGCCTCCGATATCGTCAGCCAAATAACAGGCAAGCAGAGGGATGGGGCGATAAAAGTCGGTAACAATTTGTCCATCCCGGATTTTGCGGTAAATGGTGTCCTGGACGCCGCAGACGTATACCGATGAAAGCATGATGGACAGGATGGTATAGGTAGTTAGATCCTGAAGATTAAGGGCATTAACCTGCTGGGTTCCTCCGCCATATGCGGCTTTCCACAGGAATACGGATGCCAGCATCAGAATGAGATTGGTGCCTATGGAAGCAAAAACCTCAAAGCGGTAAGCCAATCCGGTAAGCAGCTTCATTTTTGTAATGTACCAATAAGCATACAGCATAGACGACCCCCTTAAATTACGCTCTATTGTAAATATTTATCAGTATAAGAGTACGTGAGAGCGGTTGCAACAAAATTCTACACTTCGTATATGAACTTTGTAAACATTTTCACGAGAAAGGAGGAAAAGTTCACCCTCATATGGAATGTTCACTTGTTAAGGAAATAAGTCTTCGAATAATATAAGCTTCTGCGAGCTAAAACATAGAGAAAAGAAGGGAAATTAGATGGGCTCAAGTAGACAGAAAAAGTCCAATGAAAGATTTGAAATTTTAAAAATCGTTTTTGCCTTTATTATTATCACAGGATTGTGGATAGTATTTACAGATTATATGTTATTTGTAATATTCAAGAATGAGGAAACGATAACTAGAATACAAACGATTAAAGGCGTATTCTTTATCGTAGCAATGGCTTGGCTGCTTTATTTATATATGCAGCGTAACAATTTTAAGCGGAATCAAATCGAAGAAATGCTTCGCGACAGCGAGTCCAGATACCGGAGAATCATTAAGCTCTCGCCTGAACCCATCACCATCCATAGCGACGGTATTTTGATCTATGCGAATGATGCTGCTTTGAAAGTAGTCGGGGCATCCAGAATTGAGGATGTGATCGGTAAACCATTCTTTGATTTCTTGCATCCTGACTATCATGAGATGGTAACAGAACGAATTCAGTCTATTATACCGACGGAAGAACGTTCGGAATGCATTGAACAGAAGATTATCCGGATGGATGGAGAAATTATAGACGTCGAGACCTCTTGCATCTGTATTGATGAATATTTGGGTAAACCCGTGATTCAAAATGTGATGAGAGATATAACGGAGCGAAAGCGAACGGAGGAAATGATCAGGAAGTCTGAAAAGCTCTCTGTAGTAGGGCAATTGGCAGCGGGAGTTGCGCATGAAATCCGGAACCCATTGACTTCTTTGAAAGGGTTTTTACAACTATTAAATTCAAAAGATCTTGGTTATAAAAACTATTTTGAGATTATGCAAGCCGAGATCGAACGAATCAATTTTATCGTAAATGAATTTATGATTGTTTCGAATCCGCAGGCGGTCCGCTCTCAGGAAGAAAAAAATGTGGAAAGCATACTTCGTAATATCGTCATGCTGCTTGGCGCACAAGCAAATCTGATGAATGTACAAATGATAACGGAATATGATTGTGGCATTCCTTTAATCAAGTGCGATGAAAATCAGATGAAGCAGGTTTTTATTAATATTCTTAAAAATGCTCTGGAAGCGATGGACGATGGAGGCGTAATCCTTATTCAAGTTAAAAATATTCAGCCTAATGAAATATTAATCCGGTTTATTGATCAAGGCATCGGCATCCCTGAGGAACAACTGCCCAAGCTGGGCGAACCGTTTCATTCCACCAAAGAGAAAGGCACGGGGCTCGGATTAATGGTAACGAATAAAATAATAGAAGGTCACAGAGGGAGGATGTCAATAACAAGTAAAGTTAATCAAGGAACAACCGTTGAAATCATTCTTCCAGTTGAATAATCATTCAGGATTGACCGGCCGCAAGGGATGCAGACACGTATTCGCGATAGGCATCCCTTATTTATTTAACAGTCACGCTTGCAATATATTTTGCAACGCCGTCCTCATCGTTACTCTCTGCCACATGCGTTGACAGCTCAATAAGCGCTGTATGCGCGTTGGACACGGCGACCTTGGTTCCTGCCGCTTCAAACATCCCTAAATCGTTCAGATTATCTCCGAAAACCGTCACTTCTTCAGGCTGACAATGCATAAGCTCGGACCAATGTCTAAGCCCTTCTTTTTTATCAGCCATGCGGTGGCTAAACTCCAGAAAATAGTGATTTTCTATATATTGATCCTTCATAAGGTGGATATGAATCCGTTTTCCGAATTTTTGCTGTATCTCAGCTTTTAACGGTTCAAGCTCTTCTAGCAGTCCAATATAGGTAATGATAAGCGTTCTAAACGAATCGGGGCATTCCAGCTGCGGCATTTCTCCAAAGCGAGGATCGCCAGGGCGGCTTTCGTAAAATTTCAAGTCACCGGTCCGGAGCAATTTCTCATGCAGCACGCGTTCCTTATCTTCCTCATCCAGCGCAAATAAAAACGGGATCAGGCCTTGTCCTCTTCCCAGTTTAATGATTTCATTCGCCGTTTCGATATCCAGCCAATATCCGCCTATAACCTTCGATGAAACCGGATCAAAAATAACGGCGCCATTATATAAAATAATAGGATATTTCCATGGAATAACAGAAACGATTTTGTGAGAGCTGATATAGCTTCTTGCGGTTGCATAACTAATGATAATTCCTTGATTCAAAGCGTTGTTAATGACGTTAATCGTATACTCGGACAAGGACGCATCCGATTGCAGCAGCGTTCCGTCGAGATCGGTAAGGAAATGTTTAGGCAAATTGTCCATAATAGAACCCCCCGTATCGGATCAGGTAATTTATCGGTGAAGCGGTCAATCCCTGCCGATTAACTATTATAACTTATGAAAGCCTTATGATGAATATTTTTTCCAAGGCCGCATCTGTTTTGCCGGCATGGGGAATCCTTACAGCGAGTATGGCTGTTCGCAAGCAAGCCGGATTCTTTCAGGTCGTATACGCTAGCTGGTAAAATTGTGCTGAAATGAAAGGCGTTCTGCGTTAAGATAGATAGCGTTCCTTATTTTATATAGAAGAAGAGTGGCCTGAGTTATGTGGAATTCCATCAAAGAACGCTTTCGGCAGTCGACCCTGCGGGCAAAGCTGATACTCGCTTTCGCATGCATTATCGTAATTCCGTTCGTCATCATCGGAGGGACGCTGTCCTGGTTGTACATGGATTCAAACCAATCCATGATCGTAGACGCGGCAGTGGAAAATAATAAGCAAATTATCCGAAACATCGAAACGTCGCTGCATCCGATCCTGCGGCTGTCCATGTATCCGGTTCAGGATAAGACGCTGCTGCAGATGATGCATAAAGACTATACGGCGCTGCCGTACCCGCTATACGAGCGGGAGCTTGATTACGATACAGCCGGGGCCATCGTGAAAAACAATATGCTGCTGTATTCCGATCTGACCGATTCCATCGTTATTTATCAAACCAAGAACCGGATCATCATCGGCAGGAGCAACGATGATTATATGAACCATCATTATTTGGAGAACGGGTTTTCGGACGAGCTTTTCTTTAAAGCCGTCATCAACAAGAACGGCGAATACATGGCGGTCGGCGTGCATCCCGATAAGCTGATGTCTCCTAACGCGAAGCCGATTGTATCCATCGGGCGGGCGATCGTCGACCCGTATTCGAGGGAAGTGCTTGGTTTGATTCTGCTCAATATTAGCGTCGATAAGCTCAAGACGCTATGGGGCGACATTCCTTTTACCGAGCATACTCGTTTCTATCTAGTGGATGATTATCACCGAATCATCTACAGCAAAAATAAGAACGAGATCGGGCAGCCCGCTGCCGATATCATCGGAGACAATTACGTGCAGGTCAGCGAAGATCAGCCGGAGACCAGGCAGAACCGTGACCACTTCATGATCGTGTCAACGTCCGGTGTCACGAACTGGAAGGCGGTCACCATTATTCCGAAGAACGAGCTGTTCAGCTTCGTCAATACGATCGTCCGAACGATAACCATCTCGCTGCTGGTGCTGCTTGGCTTGTCGATCTTGACGTCCATTTATATCGCGACCAGCATCACAAGGCCGCTTCTGAACCTTCATAAAAAGATGAAGCTGGTGGCTCAGGGCAATCTGGACGTGACGATCGATATCCAGCAGGGGGAAGTCGGCAAGATCAGCATTACGATCGACAATATGCTCCAAGAGATCAGAAGGCTTATCGCGAAGATTTACCGGGAAGAGCAGGATAAGCGGAAGCTGGAGCTGCTCGCGCTGCAGTCTCAGATCAAGCCCCACTTCATGTACAATACGCTGAATGCTATCAAATGGATGGCGAAGATTCAGGGGGCCTCCGGCATTGAGGAAGCGCTGACGGCGTTCTCATCAGTCATACGATTTACCGCCAAGGCGGAGGATGATTTCGTCACCGTTGCCGAAGAGGCGGCGTTTATCCGGGATTACACGAAAATTCTTGAATTCCGTTATTTTAATAAATTCGATGTTGACTTCGATTTCGATTCGCAGGTGGCATCCTGCTACACGCTCAAATTTTTGTTACAGCCCTTGATCGAGAATGCCGTGTTCCACGGCTTTGATGGCATTGCTTATAAAGGGCATTTGAGCGTTCGCATCCATCAGGAAGCGGGCAGCCTGGTCATGACCGTTTCGGATAACGGCAGAGGCATGGAGCAGACAGCGCAGGAGCTTGCGTCAATCGGCCATTCGGCCAACGAGTTGAATTCGATCGGCGTAAAAAATATCCGCAAACGAATCAAGCTGCATTTCGGTGCCAGCTATGGGCTGGACATTACAAGCAAACCGGGTGGCGGAACCGTTGCGACAGTCGTCGTACCGATCATCCGGAACCTAGAAGAGGTGAATACGAATGAGAATCGTCATCGTGGATGACGAGCCGCTGGTGCGGATCGGCATTAAATCATCGTTCGGCATGAAGGAAGCAGGCATCGAGATCGTCGGCGAAGCGGCCGACGGAGAGGAGGCGCTTCGGCTCATTGCGGAGCTGAAGCCGGATGTCGTGCTGCTCGATATCAAGATGCCGAAGAAGGATGGCATCGAAGTGCTTACTGAGATTCGGAAACAGGGACTTAGCGCCAAAGTGATCATTTTAAGCAGCTTTGACGATTTTATTCATGTGAAGCAAGCGCTGAAACTGGGAGCGGTTGATTATTTTCATAAGCCGAGCATGAATGTCGACGAAGTGATCAGCGTATTGAACAAGTTAAACGAGGAATTGGCCGTGACCGGGGGGCAGAGCGCAACGGGGGCAGACAACTCCAAGCAAGGCAAGGAAGATGCGCTGCGTCAGCTGCTCACCGGACACGGACAGCGGGAACAGATTGGTATAACCGGCCTGCCGGAAGGGAATTTGTATGTTGTCTTGTTCACTGTGAAGCTGTATGCGCAGATCATGAAGCGTTACGCTAAGGAAAGCTCAGTCATTTTGCCAAACACGATCCGTCATCTGCTCTCCGAGATACTTGCCAAAGAATGCGAAGCCGAATTCGTTCACGTTGATGAAAATCGGTATGCTGTCATTTTCGGATACAGCCAATCGAAAAGCGTACAGGCCGCGTTCTCGCATGTTAACGATATGGTGGTGCTGATTCATTCCTCGCTCAAGCGGTTCGTGAATATCGACACCGTATTCGGCATCAGCGAACCGTTTCATTCGCTTCGCAATGTCCCACAGGCGTTTCAGCAGGCCAAGCAGGCGCTTGAGACGAAATTTTATCAACCCGACGAACCGCTGTTCTATTACCGCCCCCGTCAAGGAAACGATGAGCAGCTGCTGGAGCAGCTTCAAACTTGCGTGACCGGGATGAAAAGCGGCCTTATGGAGCAAAAGTACGAACGGTTCGCGCAAAATATGCAGGGCTGGGAACAGCTGGTGGAGCAGCACGAACTGTTGACCGAACGGGATGTGAAGAAAACCTATGAGGGCCTGCTGTTTATGTTTCAGAATGGGGAAGACTATTGGATGCAGGCAAGCGGAGCGGAGGAAATTGAGTCGTTCCAGGAGCTGTCCGCCTATTATCACAAGCTGTTCAACGTCAAGCTGAAAGAGAAGATTACCGGCTTCGTCAAAGAGTATAATCCGCTGGTCCGACGCATCCTGCAGTACCTCGAAACCAATTACAAGGAACCGATTTCGCTCAAAATGCTCGGGGATTTATTCCAGAACAGTCCCAATTATATTAGCAGACTGTTCAAGCAAGAGGTCAACCGGGGCTTATTCGATTACTTAAATGAGGTGCGGATCGAGAAGGCAAAGGAGCTGCTGAAGGACTCCAACTTTAAAATCTACGAGGTCGCGGAGATGGTCGGCTTCAAAAGCCAGGTTCACTTTGCCATCGTGTTTCAAAAATATGTCGGCATGGCCCCGAAGGATTACCGCAGGGAAACAGGTTGATTTCAATAAAGAAAAGTAAACAGGAATAAAAGTGCTTTCAGATTAAGGGAAGGCTACATAAAAGATGTGCATTTCATTAAATTAATCATTATTTGATTAATTTTTTTTTGTCTGCGGACACGTTATGATACGTCTAGTTGGACAACATTACATCTTTAGGGGGATGAAAATGAGAAAAAATGTGAAAAATTCAATCCTGTTGATTCTATCCTTCATGCTTTTATTCGCGCTTGCGGCCTGCAGCAACAAAGACAAAAATAGCGGAGCAGCCGGGGGCGCGGGCAACAACGGCAAAAAAACAACGATAACGATGGGTTTTTGGGGAACGGCGCAGGACTTGAAGATCTATCAAGCGGCCGCGGATTCTATCGGAGAGCAGTACCCGAACATTGAGCTGAAGATCAAACAGTATCCGAGCAGTGACCAGTTCTGGAACGCTCTGCCTGGTGAGATAGCGGCGCATGTCGCACCTGATTTTATTAAAGTTTCGAATGAAGGTTCTTACGAGTACATCAGCAAAGGACTATTTGCACCGCTTGATGATTTGGTCGCATCCACGGGCGTGGACATGAGCAAATTCACCGAGTCCGTCACGAACATCTGGAAGGTGGACAACAAGCTGTACGCCATTCCGAACAGCAGCTCGCCGGCGATGTTCTTCATCAATGAAGATATGTGGAAAAATGCCGGCCTCGGCGCGTACCCGACCACTTGGGATGAAGTCGAAGCAGCGGCTAAGAAGCTGACGAGCAAAGACGTTTACGGTATTACGATTAACCTGGATCCGTACCATATCAGCAATTATGTGAAGAGCTACGGCGGAGATTGGGGCAACGGCAAGACGGTCAACAGCAAGGAGAACGTACAGGCGCTTCAAAAAATATTCGACCTATATAAGGAAGGCGTAGCAGTAACGCCGAAGTCGCTCGGCTACGGCTGGGACGGAGAGGTGTTCTCCAATGGCAAAACGGCTATGACTACGGGCGGTTACTGGTACAAAGGCTTTCTGAAAGATGCCGCGCCGAACCTGAAGTACGCGGTTGTACCGGTACCGAAAGGGACAACTGACGGAAGCACGATGATATCCGACGCATACGTCGTATTGAAAGACTCGGATAATAAGGATGCGGCGCTGCAAGCGGCGTACTACATGACAAATGAGAAAACCCAGACGGACTTCCTCGCTATCGGCAACAATTCGGCTGTCAGCAGCCTATCCGCCAAATATTTCGATGCGAATCCGGAGTTTAAAGCCGTTCAACCGGCGATGGACTACAGTTCTGATTTCGCATACCCGGCGGAATCGAAGAAGTTCAAGGATGAGCTGGTCAATCAGCTTGAGGCGACGATTCTTGGCGGTGCCAAAAAGACGCCGCAGGAGATTTTGGACAGCATTCAAGCGGGAACAAAATAATCGTACTGACCTTAGATTAAACGTTCTCCCTCAGGTTCCCGTTCCAGCTTGCGGAGCGGGAACCTTTCCTTACACGAACATATTCCGCGACAAGATGGGGGTTTATTATGACTATATACCAAAAAACGAAGAAGCAATCCTGGTTACGCTCCTTTGCAGATTCTGATTTTGGGGTCGGTTGGCTGTTTTCGCTTCCGTTCCTGCTCCTATGGGTTTGGTGGTTTTTCTACCCGTTTCTGCAGTCGTTTATCCGAAGCTTTCAGGATGCGAACTTCGCGGCATTGGATCAAGCCAAATTCATTGGGCTCCAGAACTATGTGACAATTCTGAACGACCGGGAATTTTACCGCGCGGTGCTGCATTCACTTGAGATCGTCCTGATTGCTGTTCCTCTGCAGACGTTCATCGGCCTGCTCATGGCCATTCTGGTTAATCAGAAGCTCAAAGGCAAAGGCATGTTCCGTACGATCTTTTTTATTCCGTATATCACTTCCCAGATTGCGGTCACCACAGTGTTCATGATGCTGTTTAAGCAGGGCACGTTCGTAACCGATTTCTTCTCCATATTCGGCTTCGGAGATGTGACCTGGTTTGCCGATACGCGCTACGCGCTGCTGTTTGTAGCGATTCTATTCATCTTTCAGCAATGCGGCTTCAGCATGATCGTTTACCTGTCGGGCCTTCAGGAGGTGCCGAAGGACCTGTACGAAGCGGGCGAAATAGACGGCGCTACGAAGTGGGGGCAGTTCCGCTTCATTACCGTTCCGTTTCTGAAGCCGATCACGTTCTTCATCGTATCCGTAGCTACGATTCTCAGCTTCCAAATCTACGACCAAATCGCGGCCATTTCACGGTATGGCGCGCTCGGTTCGCCGGCCGGCGCCACGAACACCGTCGTCACTTATTTTTACCAGAACGGCATCCGCTATATGAATATCGGCTACGGCAGCGCCGCAGTTGTCCTGTTCTTCTTCATCATTATTACGATTACGCTGCTTCAGAAGAAACTGCTGGATGAGAAGGGGTGACCGACGATGAACAATAAAAAAATAGTTCTATTCGGAAATTATACGCTGCTGACCTTGCTGGGCTTTTTATTTGCGCTGCCCTTTCTGTATACGTTATACACATCGTTCGTGATGATGGAAGACGTTAATAAATTTACTAGCTTTTCAAATTGGACGTTTGACAATTACCGCATGTTTTTCACCAACGATGCCTATAACGTGCCAAAATGGCTGGTGAACACGATCGTCATGACCGCGCTGGTCATTTTGGGCAACCTGATCATCAACCCGATGGCCGCCTTCGCATTGGCGAAGCTTGATTTTGCGGGGAAGAAGGGGATTTACTGGATCGTGGTTGCGACCATGATGGTGCCTTACCACATGATTCTCATCCCGGTATTCGTCAATGTGGCGCAGCTCGGCTGGCTCAATTCGTATGCGTCGCTTACCGTTCCGTTTCTGTATCAATGCCTTTACATTTTTATGCTGCGCCAGTTTTTCGTCAGCGTGCCGGAGGATTTTATCGAGGCGGCCCGGCTTGACGGTTTGACCAAGATGGGCTCTTTCTGGCGCATCGTCTATCCGCTTGCCAAGTCTTCACTTATTACGATGTCGATTCTAGCCTTCGCAGGCACGTGGAACAGCTACCTAATCCCGAGCACGATGGTGACGGATCCTGCGTATTACGTGCTGGTTGTCGGTCTGAACAGCGTTAAGGATTTGTTTTTCGAGAATACGCCGCTAATTATGGCTGGCGTTGTACTCAGCACCCTGCCGATATTGGTGTTCTTCTTCATCTTCCAGCGGCAGTATATGGAAGGTGTAAGCAGCTCGGGCGTCAAAGGATAACGCCGTTAAAAACATTCTCAGCCGGAAGGGCTAAGGCCGAACGCATCCGGATTGGCGAAGGTTATTTACCGGTGATCTTGACCCGGAACGCAGGTTCCGATTTCCTACTTATTGGCCGTTGCATTTGACTTAATAATATCTTAATATTAGTGTTTAGATTAGCCGTCATCTCATGACGGTTTTTTCTATTTGATTACTTTCTTTAATTTTTAAGGAGTGAAAGAAAACTTGGAGTTTACAGCTAAACGTTACGGCAGATCACCGTTTATTCTCATATTTATCGTCATCATGCTGAAAATGATCTTGTTTCGCCATTTCGTCTTTCAAGGCATTCAGGCGGATCGGCTGCTGACGGATGCGGCCGCAGTGCTTAGCTTGCTATTGCTGATGGAGATGATTACCTTAGCGAAATGGAAGGGGGCTGTGTTCGGGACGCTGAACGCGCTGCTCTCGCTGCTGCTGTTCGCATCTACGGTATATTTTAGCTATTATGGCACTGTGCCTACCTATACCGCTCTGCATGGACTCGACCAGGTGCTGCAGATACGGTCGAGCGTAGATTCGATCATACAACCTTCGTATTATTTGTTCTTTGCAGATGTTGTTGCGTTAGCTGTTCTATCTATTGTTAACCGTATTAAAGGCATTCGCAGCGAGGGACGCAAGCGAATCGCCAAGCCGTCGTTCATAGGCATTGCGGCTGTTTTGTGCGTAACGGTATCGGGCGGATACATTTGGTCGGGCATTGCCATTCCTAATGAGATCGTGCAAGCCGAGAGCCTGGGCTTTCTTGATTATCAGGTGGCTGCGGCGATAAAAGCGAATAAAGAGCAGAACGCGCTCCGCAGCGGCAGCGTGGAAGAGATCGCTGCCAGCGCGGATGCGCTTCAGACCTCTTATTTTGACCAAGCCGGGGATACGGTGTCCGCAGGCACGCCTAATTACTTTGGCTTCGCCAAAGGGAAAAACGTCATCGTCGTTCAAATGGAGGCATTCCAAAATTTTGCGATCAACCTCTCGGTCGATGGACAGACGGTCACTCCTGTGCTTAACCAGCTGGCTAAGGAGAGCTTCTACTTTCCGCATTTCTTTCAGCAAATTGGGCAAGGTAACACGTCGGATGCCGAATTCATGTCTAACACCTCCATCTATCCGACGGGTGTAATCGCCATGTCGACAGGCTACGGCGACAGAGTCGTGCCAAGCCTTCCCAGACTTCTTGGGGAGAAGGGATACGAATCCAATACATTCCATATTAACGATGTGACGTTCTGGGATCGTAACCGGATGTATCCTGCATTAGGATTTACGGCATACTATGATAAGCCTGCTTTTAAAAACGATCATTTCAATTCTTTCGGCGCTTCTGATGAGGAGTTGTACAAGGTTGCGCTGGAAAATCTTCAGTCGCTGGATAAACAAAATAAGCCTTTCTATGCGCAGCTTGTGACCGCCTCGAGCCATCATCCGTTTAAGGTGCCAAGCGAGCGCCAGCGGATTACGATGCCGGATTCGCTTCAAGGTACCCAGCTTGGAGACTATTTAACGGCGCTAAATTATACGGATTACGCGCTCGGAACCTTTATTGAAGGGCTTAAAGCAAGCGGCTTATGGGAGAACACGGTACTGGTCGCGTACGGTGATCACGCCGGCCTGCAGACAAAGGATAACGATCCTGCATGGGTCAGCGAGCAGCTCGGCATTCATTATGACGGGCAAATCAGCCGCTTCAACATTCCATTGTTCGTGCATGTGCCAGACGCAGAGGGGAAGGTCGTGGAGCAGGTAGGCGGTCAGATGGATATTATGCCGACGATTTCTAACCTGCTGGGCCTATCGCTGAAGGATGAGGGTTATACCGCATTTGGCCACGACTTGCTCAATATTTCCCGGAATGTGGTGGGTATGAGGTATTATCTGCCGACCGGCTCATTTTTCAACAATGACATTTTCTTCGTGCCAGGCAAAGGTTTCGAGGACGGAACCGCGTTCGACATTAGAACGAAGGAGCCGGTGGCCGACTTCAGCCAATACCGCGGCGATTACGATTATATATTGGAGCTCATGAAGCTGTCGGACGATTATGTCCGATTGCTGCCAAAGCGGGCGCCGTAGAATAGAGAACGCCTCTTGTCCGCCAAGGACGAGGGGCGTTTTTTTTGATTAAAGATGAAAGAAGTGAAAGTCGAAACAAGTGAAGTCGAAACAAGTGAAGTCGAAACAAGTGAAGTCGAAATAATGCTAGGAAGTGGTTCATGCTGGTGCCTTCGGTTTGTGCAAATTAGGCTGGCTCCTTCGAATTGGCTAATATGCTGATGCCTTTGATTTGTACAATGTAGGCTGGCTCCTTCAAATTGCGCTAATATGATGGTGCCTTCGGTTTGTACATATCAGGTTGGCTCCTTCAAATTAGTTACATTCCGTCAACTTAAATGAACGGAGTCAGGTGAAATCGACCTCATAGTTCGATTTCGTGAAACTAATCCAGCTATTTTTTCATGTATCCCTAAAAAGCGGCTATTAGTTCGACGAAATGAACTAAAAGCGTGCTTTTCACAAGCCTGCTGCGGATTAGTTCGACGAAATGAAACTAAATCAAATCGTACGTAACCGGGAAGCATGATCGAACATCGCTTATTCCATAGGGAAGTTGTCCCACCGCGTTTGTTTTTCTACAACCCTGATCCAATCCTCGAAGAAGCTTACCTAGCTGGTTATTTCGAATAGTGCTAATCATGCTGTAGCCCTCGGTTTTTACAAATTAGGTTGGTTACTTCGAATTGCGCAAACCAGGCTGTAGCCCTCGGTTTTTACAAATTAGGTTGGTTACTTCGAATTGCGCAAATCATGCTGGAGCCCTCGGTTTTACAAATTAGTTGGTTCCTTCAAATTGCGCTAATATGATGGTGCCGTCGGTTTGTACAAATCAGGTTTGCTCCTTCAATTTAGTTACATTCCGTCAACTTAAATGAACGGAGTCAGGTGAAATCGACCTCATAGTTCGATTTCGTGAAACTAATCCAGCTATTTTTTCATGCATCCCTAAAAAGCGGCTATTAGTTCGACGAAATGAACTAAAAGCGTGCTTTTCACAAGCCTGCTGCGGATTAGTTCGACGAAATGAAACTAAATCAAATCGTACGTAACCGGGAAGCATGATCGAACATCGCTTATTCCATAGGGAAGTTGTAGCGAATGCCAATCGGTATATGTTTGTTTGGGAAAGGCAGTTGCGGGCTTTTCATACATCAAAATAGAGAGAGACTGCAGCAAAAATCATAGTTTTCAGAAAAGGGAGCTGTCACTAAGGCGTGCTTACTTATTTTAGAGACTGCCTCTATTTTTGTCAGCTATTGCCGTTACAGCGCTGCGCCTGCCTGTTTCGCTTGATCTGGATACAATTATAAGCTTTATAGTAAGGGGGCAATGAGTTAATATGGAAAGAGCAGAATATGAATATTCTATTCCATAAACGTAAGGAATCGATGAGACATGCGAATTGGTTTTTTTGATTCAGGGATTGGCGGGCTTACCGTGCTGGCGGAAGCGCTCCGAAGGCTCCCTGACAAGGATTTTCTTTATATGGCGGACACGCTTCATGTTCCCTATGGCACGAAGTCGCAGGAGGACGTGAAAGGGTATATTTTGGAAGCAGTTGGAACGATGATGAAAGAGGGAATTGATGCTTTAGTTGTAGCCTGCAATACGGCGACCAGTATTGCAATAACCGAGCTAAGAGAGCGCTATTCGCTTCCGATTGTCGGCATGGAGCCTGCAGTTAAGCCGGCGGTAGAAATGAACAGCGCAACGGGCAAAAGAGTACTCGTCTTCGCAACGCCTTTAACGCTTCAGCTGCCTAAGTATTATGCGCTCGTATCCCGCGTGGACGATATGGGAATCGTGGATTCGCTCCCGCTGCCGGAGCTTGTGCATTATTGCGAATCGCTGCAATTCGATAAGCAAATTATGAATGAATATTTTCGGGCAAAGCTCGCTGGCTATGATCTGAATGATTACGGCATAATCGTACTCGGATGTACGCATTACCCGTTCTACAAGGACATTTTGAGAGAGCTGCTTCCGGCTCATATTGCGATTGTCGACGGCAACGTCGGAACGGTTAAGCGGCTGTCCGCATTGCTCAGCCGCTATGGTATCGCCGGGGGCGGCGGAAGCGGGAACGTTCAATTCATGTGTACGGGCAATGACCCTGCCTATATTGATAAAATGCAGACGGCGCTCACCTATTTACGCGAAAAAGACACTTTGACGGAAACGCAGCCCACTTAAACGACGAATAGGCGGACAACACTCATCCTTGTGTGTTGTCCGCCTATTTGGTTTGATGTGGTAGCGGCTTCCATTAGCTGTGTATATTTCATCGCGAAACGAGCTTATGCCGCCAAGGGACGGCGCCGGCTGTTTACGCCTGAATGTCTTCGCCTTTACGCTTAAATGTCTTCGATATGCAGCAGGACCGGACAATGATCGCTGCCTAATATATGCGAGTCTATTTGCGCGTCGATAAGCAGCGGGCTCAGCCTTGATGAGGCTAGGAAATAATCAATCCGCCACCCCACGTTCCGCTCGCGCACCTTCGGCATGTAAGACCACCAGCTGTACACATCTGCACGGTCCGGGTAAAAATGTCTGAACGTATCGAGGAAGCCGCCCTCCAGCAGCTCCGTCATCTTGCCTCGCTCCTCCAGCGTAAATCCGGAATTTCCTAGATTCGGCTTCGGATGCTTCAGATCGATCTCCTGATGGGCTACATTCAGATCGCCGCAAACGATCACGGGCTTCCAGGAGTCCAGCTGCTGCAGATAGCTCCGGAACCGGTTCTCCCATTCCAATCTATAGTCCAATCTCGACAAATCGCGCTTCGCATTTGGCGTATAGACATTAACGAGATAGAAGCCGTCGAACTCGAGCGTAATGACACGTCCCTCGGGTTCTGAATTCTCCTCCAAGCCGTAATGTACCGAAAGAGGCTTTATCCTAGTGAAAACAGCCGTACCGGAGTAGCCCTTCTTAAGCGCGTAATTCCAATACTGCGAATACTCCCCGCCCAGCTCCATGCTAATTTGTCCTTCTTGCAGCTTCGTCTCTTGCAGGCAAAAGATGTCCGCGTCCGTTTCTTTGAAGTAGTCGTTAAAGCCCTTCGTTACGCATGCTCTTAAACCATTTACATTCCAGGATACCAGCTTAATCATCATCTATCTCCTTGCGGTTCTATCGTTTAGTTACTAGTTTATCATAGATGCGTCCACTCAAAAATTGAAATTACAAGCATTTTTTGATAGAAAACGGCATGTTTTCCACGAACCAATTTGATAAGATAATTACAGGAAAAGAACCCCAACCGGATAGAGGGTGAATATGGACGCGAATAAACACCTGCAAAACGCCATTCATTATATCGAGGCAAATCTTAATGAACGTTTGGAGCTGGAGCAGGTCGCGGATGCGGCCTATATGTCCGTTCCTAACTTGTACCGCGTGTTTTATGCGCTGACAGGGCATTCGCTCATGGACTACATCCGGAAGAGACGCGTCAGCCAGGCGGCTGTCTTGCTTCGGCACTCGAACCGTCCTGTACTCGATATCGCCATGGCAAGCGGCTTCGATTCGTACCGCACGTTTGCGACCGTATTTAAGCGGATAACGGCATTAACGCCGGGCATGTACCGCAAGGCCGATTTCTATTACAGCTTTGAGCCGGTCAATTTATTGGAGAAGCACAGCTACACAGAGGACCGGGAATTATCGCTTCACTATTCTGACATAAAGGTTATTAAGGCAGAGCCGATGCAGGCAATTGCCTACCGGCACACTTCTACAGCAAGAGAAGGCCTGGAGGAAGAGGCTTTTCGGCTGTTCTATGCCATGCTGGAAACGGCTGGCTGCAGGGCGGATAAGCTGCGTCTATTCGGATACAATCTGGATCCGGAGCATCCCCCGCATCCCGCCCTTCATGAATACGTTATGCTCGCGCCGTTAACGTCGCAAGTAAAGCCTGATCATCCTGCTCTGTTCCTAACTGTACTTGAAGGCGGCTTATATGCGGTTAGTAAAGCGCCGGCAGAGGAGCCCTCCGTTATTATTGCAGCCTGGAATCGCATGCTGGAGGAATGGCTGCCAAGAAGCAGCTTTAAGCTTGGGGAGCATCGTTTCGTTGAGGAGTATCTTCATCATCGTGGCAAGGCGACTAGACTTAGACTGTTTTTGCCGGTCATGCGCAAGCAGGAGCAGGAAACGATCATCATAGAAAGCCTGCCCGCCGTTCACATACGGGCCTTTCGCTCAAGCGGGAGCGATGCGAAGGAGGCAGCTGACGTGAAGCTGACAGAGTGGCTGACAATGAACCCTGTAGCAGAGCTATTTCGGCAAGCGCTTTACATGTCCTATAGCTACGGAAGTTCGGAAGAGCATCACGCGTGGTATGAACTCGCGCTTGCGCTGCCGGAGTCTAACGGGCTTACTGAAGAAACTGCCGGAGAGAGCAGGCTTCTTGCAGGCGGACTTTATGCATGCATGACAACGGGTGCATACGGTGCCATGACAGGCGTGCTGGATATGCTTCATGCATGGGCTGCCCATAGTGAAGAATTCATGCTGGATGCGGACAGAGACTGGTACGCTAAATACGTCAGGACAGATGGCGCGGATGTGGAAAGGTCGACGGTCGTCACCTGCTGTCTTCCTGTCATTCGGAAGGACCAGGCTTTATTTTGAGGGAGGAGGAGCTCAGCTTGGGTGAACAATCAAAAAGGCGGCCGCCAGCCGTCAAACGCAGAACAAAACGGGCAATTAAGTGGTACAAACCTGTCGTTATACCGAAAGCTGCTAAAACACTATTTGGAGGCGTTCAAATGGATAGGAGGGAACAAGGAAGCAGCGAAGCTGTCAGAAGCCCCATCATGAACAAGGTAGGCAGTATATTTGTTCCGGTCAAGGATATTGAGAAGTCGCGCGATTGGTATTGTCTGCTGCTGGGGCTGCCGAATGATTGTGAAATTATGAATGGCCATCTTTGTCCGCTGCCGATGCAGGGCACAGGCCTTATTCTGGACACGATGCCGATGTGGGGCGGGCAGGAGCCCGGAGGGGCTCCTCCTATTAAGACTCCGGCCTTTATGCTCTTAACGGGCGATCTCCAAGCGTCCTATCATTTTGCGGTGGCGAATCAGGTGAACGTGGTCACGGATATTCAGAATGATCACTGGTTCGTCATTAAAGACCCGGACGATAATCTTCTTATGGTTTGCCGGGAGTAAAAAAACATATTGCTGAGACCGGCGCGTTCCTGCTTAAGGAGCCCCGGTCTTTTTTGGCTGCTCTCCCGCAAACCATTGATTTTCGATAGGATCGTTGATTTTTGCAATTACGCCGCACTCTAATTTGTCCTATAATAAGCGTAATATTAGTAAGTGCAGAGGAAAATAATGAAGAGGGGTGCTCATCATCACGGACAAACGGGTTATTTTATTTCAAGGGGACTCGATTACAGATGGAGCAAGGGGCAGAAATGACGATCCTAACCATATTTTAGGGCATAGCTATGCGTATATCATCGGGGCAAAGCTAGGCTACTTATGGGCAGAACAAGAGCCTGTATTTATTAACCGCGGCATAAGCGGCAACCGGGCATCTGATTTATATGCAAGGTGGAATGAGGACGCGATCAGCCTAAAGCCGAATCTGATCAGTATTCTTATTGGCGTTAACGATGCATGGCGGACGATGAGCGGAGAGCCGAGCGGCGTAACGGACAGATTTGAGCGGGCCTACCGGCATGTGCTGGAGGAAACGAGAGAGGTATT
The DNA here is from genome assembly GCF_056269405.1 of Paenibacillus sp. J2L1-98. NCBI lineage: Bacteria > Bacillati > Bacillota > Bacilli > Caryophanales > Paenibacillaceae > Paenibacillus > Paenibacillus sp. J2L1-98. Next base: position 29,969 of record NZ_JBWDNW010000018.1, read on the forward strand.
GCCTGGTGCGGACCTGGTGCTGTGCGAGCCGTTTATTCTGAATACGGGAGCGCCCGCGCGAAATTGGGAAGCCTGGTCGGAGCGGGTAACGGCATACGGGCAAACGGTTCGCGGGCTTGCGGAGCAGTTCGGCGCTATTTTCGTTCCGCTTCAAGCGGCATTCGATGAAGCCTGCGGGCGCGCGAAAGCTTCCTACTGGCTGTGGGACGGCGTTCATCCGACCGCTGCCGGTCATGAGCTCATTGCAAGGCAGTGGCTGAAAGTGGTTTTGGACAGTAAATTAGCGGATAATTGACCTTAATAGTTAATATGATTTATTATTTATCGGAATGGAACCGGCATCGACAGAAAGCCGGTTTTCTCCGTTTAAGCCGACAGAAGAAGGTTACAGCTCATGCATAAGATGACGAAGCTATTTCGCAATTTAAGCGTAACGTGGAAATTCGTAGCGACATTCCTTTGTATTCTGGCGGTATCGCTCTCCGCATGCGGCATTTATCTTTATATGCAGCTGTCGGGCTCGGCCGTCTCGCAGGCGCAAACGGTGATGGAGCAAAATTTGCTGCAAACGCGCAATAGCGTGCTGAACAAAATGAATATGATTCAAAACATTTCTAAGCTGCTGACGTCCGACATCCGGCTGCAAACGTTTTTGGGAAGCGATTTCAACAGTAATTCGTTTGCTTACGACGACTATACCTCGAATATCACTCCTTATGTGGAAAACGTGCTGCGGCAAAATCCGAATGTCCATTCGCTGCGCGTTTATATGACGAACCCGTCGATTCCGGAAGTCTACGACAGCTTTTATCAAATCAACCGGATCGAGCAGCAGCAATGGGTACGCGAGGTAACGAAGGACAATTCGGACATATCGGGCTGGCGGGGGCTTCATGCGGAAAAGTTTTTGCTCAACATCCCGAAAAGGGGCGAGCCCGGGGACGTTTTTTCCTTTTACCAAAAAATTAATTCGATCCGCTATTTTGACACGGTGGGCCTGCTGGAAATCGAAATTTTGGAAAGCGATTTATTTGATATTTTGAGCTCGGAGAGCACGGGGCAAATGGATAACGTCTTCATGATCGATGAGCAAAACCAAGTCGTTTCCAGCAACAAACGCGGACTGTTTAAGCAGAAATTAACCTATTCCGAATTAGAGGCGCTCCCGCTGACGGCTTCGTTTAATCAGGTTATCAAGGTGGACGGGCGCAAATCAGCCGTTATTTCCGTACCTGTTACTGGTTTAGGACTTCGTTTGATCGGTATTTATCCTGTAAGCGAATTGAACGAAAAGGTGAAGGAGTCGGCTTTCTCGATTTCGATTATCCTGCTTATCGCGCTTGTCGTACTTGGATTTATTGTCTATTTCATTACGAATGCACTGCTGTCCAGGCTGAAAATGATCGTACTGGCGATGAAGCGGGTCAAGGAAGGTTCGCTTACGGTTTCCGTACCGGTACAGTCGAACGATGAATTCTCACAAATCGCAATCAGTTTTAACCTGATGACGGCCAGAATTCATGAATTGGTTGAGACGGTGTACAAAAGTCAGCTCATGGAGAGAGAGGCCGAATTAAAGGCGCTGGAATCCCAGGTGAACCCGCATTTCCTTTATAACACGCTCGCCACGATTTCGTGGGTGGCACGTAAGGCGAAGTCAGCTGAAATCGTACATCTTTCAGATGCGCTTGCCCAGTTCTACAGATTGGTGCTGAACAAGGGCAGACGCGAAATTCTGATCAAGGACGAGCTTGAGATGGTGAAGGCATATCTGGCTATACAGAAATTCCGGTTTGAGGAGCTGTTTGACGTCGTATACGACATTGACGAGCGCGTCTATGAATACTGCGTCGTGAAAAACATTCTTCAGCCGATCGTCGAAAATGCGCTAAATCACGGAATCGAACCGAAGCGGGACCGCGGCACGCTTGTCATCAAGGCCTCGATTGAAGAGGATGACATGCTGTGCTTTAGGGTGATCGATGACGGGGTTGGCATGTCGAAGGAGCGGCTCGGAGCGCTGCTCGCCGGAAATATCGAGCGTACGGGCGGCAGCGGCAGCGGCTACGCGGTGAAAAACATAACGGAACGGCTCAATTCGTATTACGGCAAGAGGCATGCCTTCCGCATTCATAGTGCGCCGGGCATCGGAACGTCGGTCATGATTATTTTTGCCAAGGAAAGAGCGTGATCCCATGTATAAATTGCTTATAGTGGAGGACGAGCGTTGGGAGCGGGAAGGGCTGGTCGATTTTCTCGATTGGAACGCGATGGGCATTGAAATTGCAGGAACGGCCCGCGATGGTATCGATGGACTGGAGCAGACGATGGAGCTGAATCCCGATATCGTCATTACCGATATTCGGATGCCGGGCATGGACGGCCTCGAGATGTCCCGCAAAATCAAAGAGCTTAAGCCGCATGTGCGGATCATTATATTAACGGGATACGGCGATTTTGAATACGCGCGCAAAGCGATTGATCTTAAAGCAAGCCATTATGTGCTAAAGCCGGTAAGCGAGCAAAAGCTTCTCGAAGCGATGGGCAGGGTGCTGAACGAATGCGAGCAGGATACAAGCTTCATGCAGGAACGGGAAGAGCTGAAGGCTGAGGTGGAGGAGCATCGCCACCTCATGAAGGCGAAATGGATCCAAGATTTGCTGTTTGGCTCGCTGGAGCTGAAATATGCGAAGGAGCTTGCGAAAACGGAGGGCTTCATGTCCGAGACGGAGTCGTTCGCCGTTTTTGCTATTGCGGATCAAAGGCAGGGCCATTTTGAGGAGCGGCTGGGCAGTCTCTTCACAGGACCAAGCATAATAAGCTATTCGGAAAAGCGGGAAGGCGATTGGATTGTCGTTATCCCGGCACCGGCAGTGCACCCTGACGAGTATGCGGTCAAGCTGGTCCCGCGCATTACCGGCGGCGGAAGCCTATTATGGCCAGACCAAGTAACGATAGCCGCCGGCTCTCGCGCAGACGGGCTGATCAAGGTGGCGGAATCGGTCAAGCAAGCGGAGAACAGTTTGGCTTACGCTGCATTCTGGGGAGAGAGCGGCGCTATCTCGCAAGATAAGGTCGAACGCGAGCGGTCGATTTTTCTGAATGAGGCGGCGGATTTTCTGCACAAGGGCGGTCAGCAGGCCAAGGCTGTCGTATATGGCGTGCATGCGCTGGAGGAGGAGCAGGCGCTTGCAAGCGCGAAGGAAATGTTCGACGACCTGCAAGCGCGCAGAGGCGCCGACGGTGACTACGTCCGGCATTACGTCAGCGGTCTGCTGTTCGAGCTATCCATTCTCGCAGGCGCGCGCCAAACCGGGGATGGCGGGAGTGATCCGGGGGAGCAATTGGATGCCCTGCCGACTTTAGCGGCGGTTAGAGCCTATACGCTGAGAAGCATAGCGGATACGATTGCAGTGCTGCGGGAGAAGCGCGGCGGCAAGGAGGAGTATGTCATCCGTCAAGTGAACAAGCTGATCGAGCAAAAGTATATGTCGCCCGATATTAGCTTGAAATCGATTGCGGACGAGGTGTTTTTGTCGCCAAACTACTTAGGCTCCCTGTATAAGAAAACGACCGGAAGGTCCGTTCACGATCAGCTGGCCCAGGTCAGGCTTGATAAGTCGAAGGAGCTGCTGGCGATTCCGCAGTACAAGGTAGCGCGGGTCGCGAAGGAGATTGGCATACCAAGCACCTCTTACTTCTGCACCGTTTTTAAAAACGCATTTGGCGTTTCACCGGGCGAATATCAGGAAACGCTTCACCGGAAATAAAGCTGCCCGTTAGGCTTGGCGGCTGCCTCATTAAGGGGGCAGCCGCCTTTTTTTATATAAGAATGATTGCGCTGCAATATTGCGTTGATAATTAAAACAAACCACATTTTTTGATATATCTCCCCCCCGCGCCCATCTTCTACAATGTGAATTAAGAGACAACATCGAGAGAAGGGGTGGACAGATGGAAGACTTGAGCTTGGCGGTAAAGGCCAGGGCAACCAGAGAATCGGGACGCATTCATATCGGCAAGCGGTTCTGGGCGCAGCGCTATTTGATGATACTGACGCTGCCTGCGGTCGTTTGGCTGATCATATTCCATTACGTGCCGATGTACGGCATTATTATTGCATTCGAGGAATACAACCCGGTGCAGGGCTTTACGTTCAGCCCATGGGTAGGACTGGACAATTTCAAGGAATTGTTCATCGATCCGAGCTTTATGGATTCGGTCCTTAATACGCTCAAGATCAGCTTGCTGAAGCTGTTGTTCGGCTTTCCGGCACCGATCCTGTTAGCCATTATGCTTAATGAGCTGAGAGCGCAGCGCCTCAAGAAAGTGGTTCAATCGTTATCGTATCTGCCTTACTTTATTTCATGGGTGTTCGTCGTAGGCTTCATGTATACGCTGCTTGATCCGAGAACGGGGGCGCTGAGCGGCTTGCTGCAATGGCTCGGCTTCATCTCTCCGGACCAGCTGCTCATGGGCGACCCGAAGACGTTCACGACGCTGGTTGTCATATCCGAAGTGTGGAAGAACATCGGCTGGAACTCCATCATCTTTTTGGCAGCGATTGCAAGCATTGACCCGCAGCTCTACGAGGCCGCAACGGTCGACGGGGCGGGACGCTTTCGCAAAATATGGCATGTGACCCTTCCGGCCATTAAGCCGACCGTCGTCATTTTGCTTATCCTCAATGTGGGCGGCTTAATGAATGCCAACTTTGATCAGCTGTTTCTGATGAAAAACTCGATGACGCAGGATCAGGCCAACGTGCTCTCTATTTACTCTTACGAGATGGGCCTCGTGCTCGGGCGGTTCTCATACGGTACGGCGGTAGGCTTATTCCAATCAGTCGTTGCGTTCCTGCTTATGCTGGGCGCGAACTACTCGTCACGCAAAATAACGAACGAGAGTCTATTCTAACATGATGAGAATGCATAAAGCCGATATTCTTGCGCCTAAGGAGGTTTGCCCATGAACGCTGTACACCGGACCACAGGAGAGAAGCTGTTTGACGCGGTCAATGTTGTGCTGCTCCTGCTGCTCGCCTTCGTTACCTTATATCCGTTCTATAACATATTGATTACATCATTAAACGATCCTGCCGATGCGGCACGGGGAGGCATAACGTTCTGGCCCCGCGTCATTTCCTTTGAAAATTACAAAATGGTGCTGCAGGACGAGAGCTTGACCGGTGCGTTCGCCGTTACGGTTCTTAGGACCATTATCGGAACGGCAACTGCCGTCCTGTTTACCGCGGCCTTCTCGTATGGCGTATCCAAGCCGGAGCTGCTCGGAAGAAAGCTGTTTCTTCTATTGGCGATTATTACGATGTATTTCAGCGGCGGCCTTATTCCGCAATATTTGCTGATCGCGCAGTATCTGCACTTGAAGGGCAGCTTTATGGCTTATATTTTGCCTAACCTGTTCAGCGTGTTTAACGCTTTAATTATGCTTACCTTCTTCCGGGGCATTCCGAAGGAGATGGAGGAATCGGCCAAGGTGGACGGCGCCAACGAGCTTACGATTTTTTGGAGGCTGATTTTGCCGGTATCGAAGCCCGTGCTTGCCACGATTGCGTTATATAACGCCGTGTTCCATTGGAATTCCTGGTTCGATGCCATGCTATACGGCGGCGAGCATCTGCGGACGCTTCAGCAAATTCTGATGCAAATTATCAGCTCCAACAGCAATGTCAGCCTGATGGCAAGCAATCTCGGAATGAAAGCCGTTACGGCCGAATCCGTGAAGCTGGCAACGATGGTTATTACAACGCTGCCAATCGTATTCTCGTATCCGTTCCTGCAAAAATATTTTGTCAAAGGGATTATGATCGGTTCGGTCAAAGGCTAATGAACGGCTTCAACGGGCACACTGCCCGATATATAGAAGCAATACGAAAAGGGAGGATTCATTCATCATGTACAAGATAAACAAGAAGCTTACGGCAGCGCTGGCATTCATTCTGGTGCTTGCCTTGGCGATGACCGGCTGCAGCGCCAATAACGAAGCAAAGACAAATTCGGGCGGCGAAAAAACAGAGACAGGAGCAGCCGATAATACGACAAAGGCTCCCGCCGATCCGAATGAGCTGGAGTGGAAGCAGGATACCTCGCCCTTTACGTTCCGCCAGTACTTTTACGGCACATGGGCATCCAATTATTTGTGGAAAGACCAGCTCAATATGAAGCAAATTACAGATAAAACGGGCGTGACGATCGATCGTTTCCTTGCTACCGGCAATGATAATGACTTCCTGAATACGATGATCGCTTCGAATGATTTGCCGGATACGCTCATGCTGGACTGGAGCCATCCGCAGGTAACGAAATTGATTAATAACGGCATGCTCTATTCCTTGGATGAGCTTATCGATAAATATGCGCCGAAGATGTGGGATTTGATTGATCCGGAAATTGTAAAATATCATTCCGTTAACGGCAAGCTTTGGTATTTGCCTAACAACTACGAGACGGAAGAGCGTTTAACGAACGGCGTTCCGATTACGGGCATCCGCCCATGGTTCGTGCGCAAGGACATCTATAAATCGCTTGGCGAGCCAAAGATCGAAACCGAGCAGCAGCTGCTCGATTTTCTGAAGCAGGCAAAAGCGAAATATCCGGAGCTGAGTCCGGTTGGGATGGAATCCTTCGACGTGCCGATGTGGGGCTTTGATGGCAGCTTGTCGATGAGTTATCTGATCGATTCGTTCTCCCCGATGAATATGGAAAACCGGATTAAAGACGACACGCAGCGCGTGCTTTATCCAATGCGCGATAAAAAGTATATTGAAGCATTCCGCTACGTGAACAAGCTGGCGAAGGAAGGCTTATTCGATCCGCAGCAGCTGATTGCGAAGCAGGAGCAGTACGACGAGAAAATTTATGGCGCTAACTTTATCGTTACTTCAGCGTTTATGAACGGCATGTATACGCAATATAATCCGAAAATCGAAAGCACGCTGGGCGAAGACAAAACGTATGTGGTGCTCGACGGCTTGAAGGTCGGCGGACAGGAGCCGCGTTATCCGGCAAGCCGCTTGATGGGCTGGCAGGGCTTCTTCATTACGAAAAAGGCTGAAAATCCGGAACGGATCATCAAATTCCTTGAATACGCATGGTCCGATGAAGGCCAGCTGGATTTCCGCTACGGCAAGGAAGGCGAAACCTACGACATGGTAGACGGACTGCCGAAGGCAAAGGCAGAAGTGAAGGATCTGGAGCTTACCGATAACAATGCATGGTCCAGCAAATACGGATTTTCGGCTTCCACGCTAATGTGGCGCTCCGGCAAGCTGTGGGATGCCGCTGAAAAACGCGATTTCGATGAGAAACAGCCTGAGCAGGCCGCGGCAAAAGAACTGCTGAAGAAATACAATTTCGACAGCTTCTCGCTCGGACTTGAAAATATCGAGCCGGAAGGCTCCTCGCCGGAAGGCGTCATTAACGCCAAAATAAAAAACCTGTGGAACAAAACGATACCTATGCTCGTTCTTGCCGGATCGGACAAGGAATTTGACGATATTTACAATGATTTTGTGAAAGACATAGATAAAGTAGGCGCAGACAAAGTAGAGAAGGTGATGTACGAGCGCCATTTGGCTGATTTGGAGAAAAAGGGAGTTAAATAAGCGGGGAGCGGGCGGGGGGACTTGTCCGCTCTTTCCTTTTTGGTAGGTCATAAAGAATCGCTTTATTTATCGTGACATTTCCATGCTATGGTTGATCTTGAATTGATTTGGTGTAACCCCCGTATTCTTTTTAAAAACCTTAGTAAAATAACTTTGATCCGTAAAGCAAAGTCGGGAGCAGATCTCAGAGAGCGGCAAATCGGATAACGTGATCAGCTTCTTGGCTTCCTCTATCCGTTCCCGTTGAATATATTCACTGATGGTGATATTGGTTTCTTTTCTAAACAACCGGGACAAGTAATTGGCATTAAGCTCAGTAAGATCGGCAAGGTCATGAAGGGTAATCTTGTCATACAGATGATTAAAAATATAGTTCTGGCAAAACACAACCTTTTTGGATACCCGTTGTTCCCGATTTGTCCTCACTCGTTCAGTAAAGTCCAACATCGCATCGGTCAATGAACGTTCCAATTGTTTGATGTCCTTTAGCTCTTCAATATGACGGATATGAAAATCACTTAACGTATAGGCCATCTCCCAAAATAATCCTCCATCGATTGCCGCGCGAGTCGCCAATGTAATGCCGGCGATCGCAAGATTTTTGCGGTGCCGCAGATAACTGCGGTTGGAGAGACTACCGTATTTATCATCCGAAAAAGATTCACGGGCTTCCAAAAGCTGTTTCTTGTTGCCTTTTTTAATGGATTCAAACATAGCCTTTTCGAGTAGAGGGCTATGGTGAAAGAAAGTGTTTTCACGTTGATTTGAGACATGCATGTCGAGACCATCGGCTGGCTTGGAATGTTCAGGTACTTCCGTATGCACCATCACTTCCGACATTTCGATTGTGTCCCCGTATACCAGGTAATGAAGCAGCATTCCCGCGTGGAGCAGTCTCCTCTTATTGAGAACAGTCAGCCTGTCTGCATAAAGGTGCAATTCGTGGTGGAGTCTATAAGGCACCTCATTGTCATGGATAAGCATGGTGATTGTATTTTCACTCAATGCTGAATAAACGGAGGGACCGATAACAATGGCACCAGAAGGAGCTGACACCGTAGAAAGAGGAAGAATTAAAAAATTTTCCAGAAAATTTGTTCTGTGGATAAAAGGAATGGAAGCTGTATTCGAAACATCGACGATTGCAGATAACATATCCTTGGTTTCCGGAAACAAAGGACTATTAATAAACTCGTTATATATGTCTATTTCGGGCTTCGCAAGGTCATTTATATAAAATACAGGGACCTGGAAAGCTTCGTACATTAAATTACATACGTAATTAATGTCACTTTGAGCTAAAACACGCTTCATAAAACACACCACCTAATTAAAATACCTTTAATATGTTTAAAATACCATAATTCATTCTGTAATTTCCCTATGATTATTATGGAATCAAATGCAGGCCACTATTCAGATAAGAGGCGTGTAAATGCAGAAAATCGGAAAAACGTATAGGAAGTAATTATAATGCGTCTATTAAACGTGGGAAGATTATTTTCCGAGTTATGTAACACAAATCCGAATGTTCGTGCATGTATCGTAGATAAGATGGATTCTATTGAAGATTATATATTAGGTAGAATTGGTCTGCCACAACTCGATAATGAATTTCTGTGACTTAACCTTCGTAGAAACTACCACTCCGCGCCTGACTGACCGGGTCCCTCGGGCAGTTCTTTTTTTCTTATAGTTTACATACATGAAGGCGTCATATTATAATATAGGCATTCCGAAACAAACAAATTTTCCTTGCCGCTCAACATGCTCTGGCAGGGAAGGAACCGCTTTACAGCGATTAATCATAGGTGCGAAAATAGGAGACCATTCAAACATACGGGAAACGTATGTTTTTTTGCGTCTCCTTTTTTTTGTGCCCAAACGAGGAGGAATTGGAATTGGATTATTTAGTGCATAAGGGACTTAGATTCTCGATTCCCGACTTTGGGATTCGGCACGGACCCGCAAACAAGCGATCCATTACATGGTCGATTTTTACCCGGAGTATGACAAATTCGATACGATCTTAACGCCCGTAACTCTCCGTCAAACCTGCGACTTCATCAACGAGCATCATCGGCACCATATGGCGCCGCAGGGGATGAAGTTTGCGCTTGGGCTTACAAACGGGGAGAGGCTGATTGGTGTCCTTACCGCGGGTAGACCTTTATCCAGGCATCGCGACGACGGGACGAACCGTTTTATTCGGCTCAACTCAGATGCCCCATCTACAAGTTAAAGGGAGTCGGTCTCCGGTATGCGAAACGGGGATGCCGGACATTTAAAGTCGTATCGTAATTGGTGGTAATTTGCAGGGAACATATCAAAGGAGGCATTTGAAATGGGAAGAGAACAACGATCAGGTATTGGCTATGGGATGAACGAAATCGTAAGAAATTCAGGGATGGTTTGAACCGGTCCTACGGAGATGATACATACGACGGAGGAGGGAGAACGATTACCGTTGTTTCTTTAGTTGAATGACAATAATAAGGCTTTTCTTTTAGATTGCCGTCCACGGTAAACCATTGTTAGAGGGGACTAACCGTGATGACAACGTTTTTTTTATCCTCTCGGGTCTAACTAAATTACTAAAAAAGTAACGAAATTACTATTGGTGATAATGAAATTAAACTAATATGATCAAAGTTGCAAAATCCACTTTACGAGGAGGCAAGAGTGTAAAAGATGATTCCGTATATTTGTTACATTGGAAGTATTGAGTAAGACGAAGCTATTGTATTTCGGATTAAATAAGAGGAGGAATTAACAAGTGAAAACTAAATTTTTTGCGCGTCTTATGTTTATGTCAATCGTTCTCGGCATGGTCGTTTCGCCCTTTAATCTGGTTGTCGCAGCTGAAAGCAATCAGGACCGGCCATGGATGGACACCTCAATATCTGCAGAAATTCGTACGGAGCTGCTGCTTAAGGCTATGAAATTAGAGGACAAAGTACATTTTATCACAGGTGATCGGAATAATTATTATGGTTTTTATAATAATGGAGTAGAGGAATATGGTATTCCTGCGTTACAAATGGCAGATGGACCTCTCGGGGTTCGGATTGCACATCCGGACGTACAAAATAAAAAATCAACTGCATTGCCTTCCGCGATTGGATTAGCGGCAACCTGGGATCCGGAAACAGCTAATCAATATGGGGATTTAATTGGAAATGAAGCGATTAATACCACACATAATGTATTGTTAGGACCTGGATTGGATATTGCCAGAAATGCTTTTGGGTCAAGGAACTTTGAATCCTTGGGAGAAGATCCGTACTTGCAGTCACAAATGGCTGTGGAAATAGTAAAAGCTATCCAAAGCAATAATGTATTAGTTACAGGGAAGCATTTTCTATTAAACAATCAAGAATTGGACCGCTTCACAAGTGATTCGCAGGCAAGTGAGCGTGCAATAAACGAAATCTATGCAAAACCTTTCGCAAGTGTCATAAAAGACGCAGATTTAGGCAGTGTAATGTGTGCCTTTAACAAAGTGAATTCGGTGTATTCTTGTGATAATGAAGATCTTTTAACGAAGCTTTTAAGAGAAAAACTGAATTTTGCCGGCTTTGTCATGAGTGATTACGATGCAAATGTTAGTACTGCAAAATCGATTAATGCTGGACTTGATCTTGAAACGCCTGGAGACCCAGGTGGTTTATGGGGCGATAAATTACTACAAGCGATTAATAATGGAGAAGTTAGTGAAGAAACAGTAAATCAAAGTGCATATCGGATGCTGTATCAAATGTTTGATAAAGGATTATTTGATAACCCTGCGCAAAATAATCAAATTGACGCAGCAGCACACGGAGCAATTGCGCGGGAAATCGCTGCAGAAACAATGGTCTTGCTTAAAAATAATAATGACGTTTTACCGTTAAGTTCGGAAAAGATAAAATCCATTGCTGTAATCGGACCTGATGCGGATAATGCTTCTGCAGTCGGCGGGGGCAGTTCCCTTGTGAATCCTACGTATACGGTTAGTCCACTTGAAGGAATTAAGAACCGTGCAGGAAAAAATGTAAAAGTAGAGTATGCGGCTGGAACAGATCCAATTAGTGCGGCAGATGTTCTTCCAGGACCCAATGCTGTTCCATCTGCATTCTTAAAGCCTTCCGCCGATGCAACTGAAAATGGATTAAAAGCGGAGTACTGGTCGAATGAAAACATGGAAGGCAACCCGGTCTACAATAACATTTCAAAGCAAGCTGCCCTGCATCTTGGATTTTATAATTTTGAAGGCTTTAATGCTCAATCCCCGAAATTAGACAAACTTCCTGGTTCGTTAAACAGTAAGATGTCGGCTAGATATACAGGTGTAATAAATGTACCCAAATCTGGTGAGTACAAGCTTTCCACCACAAGCTTCGGTTCTAGTAAAGTTTATATGGATGGCAATCTTATTATTGACAATTCTGGAGAAGTGCTTAAAACTGTAGAAAAAACGGTTAGATTAGAAGCAGGTAAAAACTATTCGGTTCAGATTGACTATAAAACAGATTTCACGAGCAGTACTGGAAATGATGATAGCGGCGCTAAATTCCGATTCGGCTGGGCGGCTGCAGAAGATGTGGTCGACAAAAATATCGTCAATGCGGTTGAGTTAGCGAAAAAATCGGATGTTGCCGTTATTGTAACAAAAACGTATGATAGCGAAGGTAATATCGACCGCTCTGATATGCAATTGCCGAATAACCAAGATCAACTTATTAAAGAAGTTGCAAAAGTAAATAAGAAGGTTGTTGTTGTCAATGAAAGCGGAACGGCTGTCAAAATGGGGGCTTGGAAAGATCAAGTTGCTTCTATTGTACAAGCTTGGTATCCAGGACAAGAACAAGGCAATGCGATAGCAGATATTCTGTTCGGAGATGTAAACCCATCAGGTAAATTGCCGGTAACTTTCCCTATAGATGCAAAACAAACACCGGTAGCATCGCAAGAACAATATCCGGGTATCAACGGCGTTTCCAAATATTCAGAAGGTATTTTTGTCGGATACCGCGGCTTTGAAAAAGCTGGCATCAACGCAGCCTTCCCGTTTGGACATGGTTTATCTTACACCGAATTTGACTATAATAATTTAGAAACGAAGGTAAAAACTTCGAAAGAATCGGCAGAACCTACCTTTGAAGTAACATTAAACTTAAGAAATAAAGGCGATGTAGCCGGCTCTGAAGTTATACAAGTATATGCTGGCCAACTTCCGACAGACGTGGAGACTGCTCCGAAACAATTAGCAGGGTTCCAAAAGGTGGAGTTAAAGCCTGGCAAACAAAAAAGAGTAACGATTAAACTTGATCCAAAAGCATTCTCTTATTATGACGAAGAAAAACATGCATGGTTGATGCCTTCCGGTCAAGTGAAAATCTATGTCGGAAGCTCTTCGCAAGACATCCGTTTGGTGGGTAATGTAACTGTACCTGATCAAAAGTAATACTGTTTGAAACTGAAAAGAGCCGGGAGATTCGGCTCTTTTTTCATTTTGACTCGAATACTGGAACATAAATGCTAAGGAGGAGATTCACATTCGAATTTGGTTAAGAGGGGTCCTAATCGGACTCGTTATACTACTTTTATGTACAGTCGTTATGCTCACTCAAACTTCAAAAAGTACGATAGAGGTGTGGTTGACCACAGCGGATCAGTCAAACCTTTTGACGCCACAAAGATCTTTAACTTTTACTAACGATGCGGTTCACAAATCATCTACCATAGAAATAAATGCACAAGAGACCTATCAAACCATGGACGGTTTTGGGGCAGCCGTGACCGGTTCATCCGCTTATTTAATTAATCGGATGACTCCTTTACAAAGAGAATCCCTGTTGAACAATTTATTTACTGACAGCGGAATCAATATGAGTTTTGTTAGGCATACAATCGGAGCCTCCGATTTTTCCGTCGATCAAGACGGCCGTCCAAGCAGTTATACTTATAACGATATTGTTTCGGGAACGGATTATGGTCTGAACCATTTTTCTGTTGCCAAAGACATCGATGTCATTAAGTTGCTTAAGACAATAAAGACCAAACAAAATGGAATAAAAGTGCTTGGAACACCTTGGACAGCACCACCATGGATGAAACACGGGATGCGGACTCATAACGGCTGGTACTTAAACTATAACGATCCGCACGTTTACGCTGCTTACGCCGACTATTTCGTTAAATATTTAAAGGCTTATCAAAATTATGGCATTCCGATTTATGCAATAACGATTCAGAACGAACCCGAATTCACGTCAGCAGAGTATCCTAGTATGAGCATGAGCGCTACCGAACAAGCGATGTTTATTCGGGATTATCTGGGCCCGGCTTTTAGAAAGAATGCTATTTCAACTAAAATCATCGCTTTTGATCATAATTGGGATATCGGAATGGATTATGCGAATACGGTCCTCAGCGATAGTGGTACGAGCGTGTTTACGGACGGGACCGCCTATCACTGCTATGCCGGAACACCGGATGTCATGTCCGAGATTCACGATAAGTATCCTGAAAAGCATATTTATTTCACCGAGTGCAGCGGTGGAGAATGGAGTTCTGATTTCGGCGAGAATTTAAGCTGGTTTATGAGTAAAGTTATCATTGGTGCACCCCGGAATTGGGCAAGAACCGTCCTTCTATGGAACTTGGCGCTGGATGATAGCGGGGGACCCGCTAATGGGGGATGTAAAAACTGCCGGGGAATAGTTACTGTGAATCCAAGGAGCGGGGCTGTTACGAAAAATGTGGAGTATTATGCGATTGGCCACGCAAGCAAATTCGTGATGCCCGGAGCACGGCGAATCAAATCTTCCGTTCAAAACGGTGGCATCGAGAATGTGGCCTACCAGAACCCTGAAGGCTCCATCGTCTTAATTGCCGCGAATACAGGATCCTCAGATAGGTCATTCAACGTTCTCTTTAATTCGAAAACATTCACTTATACACTGCCTTCGAAATCGTCAGTTACGTTCAAATGGCCGAAATAGAGGGAGAGCTTTGTTTGTTTCCACGCATTAGGATTTATCTTTCACTTTTCTAGCGGGATGGTTCTTGCATTTCTTTTTTAGTATCCATGAGCAAACCGATAATAGAATTGCAAGTATTATAAATAAAGGAAAAACCCAGTAATGACGGAGTGTAACTTCATCTTGCCAAGGCGATAAATATAGCATAAATCGTGATCTTCCTAATCTTTCCTGGTTGATTCGTAAATGGCCAGATCATCGCGAATAACAATGTTGCCCCATACGTTTGAATTGTTCCTAACGGCCAAGCCGCTCGCCAAACGCTTCCCCACCCGTCTTCCAATAGGGGCTCCAAACGTTTGATCAGCGTAATATCTGAACCCCAAATCAACAAAAACTCCAGAATAAATAAAATCAAGAGAATCGGTAAAATCAACTCCGCCAGTCTTGCGATTATTTCAAGTCCGCCATCCAGAACAACGACGCTCGCGGATTGGGCACGCCAGTTTCGGGACTTCCTGCCGACGGTAGGCTCCGGGCGAACAATGCGCTACACAGAGGAGGCGCTCGAGGTGTTCGGGCTGATCTCAAAGATGAAGGACGCGAACGAGCCGCCTGAATACATACGGCAGCAGCTACATGGATTAGTGACGGAAATAATCGTTGTTTGTCTTTCTCTTTCCGTGCAATCCGGCATATCAGGATGTCATGATTGATGCGGTCGAAGAATTGCGATGTCGATCCCGACGACTAGATGTTGAGCGGTAATTTTTTCAATGAGTTGATTTTGTTTCGCTTGCGATTTAAAATTCATAGTAGAGCGTCCTCCTGGATGATGGAATTTTTAGGGCTATGACCCGTTGCGTACTTCCATCGTACCGAGGCGCTCGTTTTTTTGCAAAGCGGAAATTTAACGCTCTACAGGAATGCTATCGTGTCCCGTTAGTTAGGATTTTGGATTTTGGGAAGTTACCGATTCAGAAAATCCTTGTCCAAATACCTCGGTAGCATCACAGACAATAATAAAAGAATGAGGGTCAATTTCTTGTATTATTGATTTTAGTTTATTTACTTTTAACGGATTAAGTACAGTCATCATAATTATTCTTTCATTCTTTGTATATCCTCCAGACCCCGTTATTTTAGTCAATCCTCTATCTAATTGATGTAGAATGGATGTACTAATGCTATTCTCATATTCTAAGGAGGATATTATGTACGCTACCTTAGAACCCTTATTTTTGAACAGAATAAATTCCATTGTCATTCTGGTCACAAATGCCCCAACCAGTGCGTACAATGCTTTTTCTGGTGAAAAAACGAATCCTCCAGCAATCATAACTGTTACATCCGTAATTATAATTGACGTACTATGCTTGATAGCCCTTTTTTTATTCAGAATTTGAGCAATTAATGTAAAACCACCCGTATTCCCTCCTGCACGAAAGACCACAGCTAAGCCAATCCCTATACCTAAACCGCTAAAAATTGCCGCCAGTAGCGCATCATATGTAAGTGGAGGTAATTCTTTCGTTATATAGACAAAAATAGGAATTAGTAAAGAACCAAAGACCGATTTTAAAATGGTTTGCACTCCTAAAAAACAGCAACCAATCACTAATAAGATTAAGGTGATTGCCCATAAAATCATTGTCGGAGTTATATCAAATAAAAAACTAAGAACAAGGGATGCTCCAGTTAAACCGCCAGAAGCAATCTGGTTTGGACCCTGTAATAAATTAAAACACAAAGCAATAATAAAGCTACCCAATAATATAGATGAGTATTGCTTAACTTGATACACGTTATTCAACTCCATTTTTTATCGAAAGTATAAAGGTAAAGAAGTTTTCTCGCAATAAACTGCCTTAACGCTAATACGCTTCTATGCTTTTACACTTTTAGACTTTTATACTTTATTGGAGTGAATTATTTATATTGGGCAAATATTGCCCATTCGTAACGAGGCTGCTGAGCAGATCAAGCGGCACGATACCGAATGGAGCTCTCGTTCATTGTTAGTTCAGTAGTTTTAAAGTAGTTTTAAGTTTGAATGCTGCAACGCAATAAAGCAAATATGCGTTAAACGATGTGCTTGCAAGAGATATTTTTTAGCTATACACTCAAACAAAATCAAATGCGATGATGGAGAGAGTAAGCGGATTGAGATTCTTGACAGGGACGGTGTGCCGATCGACTGAGAGCACCCGAATGGATCTGTTCGCCGAAGTTCACTCCGGAGCCGGTTGCTGAACGAAGCCGAGTTTCTGAGCTCGCTAGGCATACCCGTATTTCTCTGCGTTAAAGAGACGAAAGTGAGAAATGGCGTCATGCCGTCTAGGCATGCTTCATTTCTAATAAGGGTGGTACCACGGCTCCTCGTCCCTTGCGGAAAGGAGTCTTTTTGTTGTTCAAATACGATAACAAGGAGCAGTTTCAATGAAAACACATAGCTTAGAGCAATTAAGAGAAAAACTGAACATCATCAATCATAACCTTTTGGAGCTTTTGTCCGATCGGGCCCGAATCGTCCAAGAAATCGGGGATGTAAAGGAGAAGCAAGGCACGCCTAAATTCGATCCTGTACGTGAGAAGGAAATGCTGACCGAACTAGTTGCCGCAAATAAGGGCCTGTTCGACGACAAAACCATCCAACATCTGTTTAAGCAAATTTTTCAAGCATCTCTGAACCTCCAGGAATCGGAGCATAAGAAACATTTACTGGTTAGCCGCAAAAAACAGAAGGAAGATACTATTGTCCACATAGGCGAGGTAGCTGTAGGAGGAGCAATGCCGTTAATGATCGCAGGCCCATGCTCGGTCGAAAGCTATGAGCAGGTTCGGCTCGTGGCTAAGGCGTTAAAGGAAGCTGGCATTGCCGTTTTGCGCGGAGGCGCGTTCAAACCAAGGACATCGCCGTATGATTTCCAGGGACTCGGATTCGAAGGCCTGAAAATATTGAAGAAGGTAGCGGACGAATTCGGCCTGAAGACGATTAGCGAAATCGTAGACCCAAGACATATCGAGCCTGCTTCTGAATATATAGACGTTATTCAGATCGGAGCTCGCAATATGCACAATTTTGAATTGCTAAAAGCGGCAGGCGAGGCTCACATACCAATCCTCCTGAAGCGAGGACTGGCAGCCACGATTGATGAGTTTTTGCATGCGGCAGAATATATCGTTTCCCGCGGCAACACCCAGGTTATGCTGATCGAGCGTGGAATCCGCACTTATGAGAAGGCGACACGTAACACACTAGATATCTCAGCGGTGCCGATACTTAAGCAGGAAAGTCATTTACCTGTCCTCGTGGATGTAACTCATTCTACAGGGCGAAAAGACATACTTGCTCCTTGTGCAAAAGCGGCTCTCGCAGCTGGTGCAGATGGTATAATGGTAGAGGTACATCCAGACCCTGCTACGGCTTTATCCGATGCTGCACAGCAGCTTAACATTGATGAATTTAACCGTTTCTATGCCAGCGTTAAGGAATCTGGATTGTTGTAAAACATTCAAATACGATGTATAACGGCGGGGGAAACCGACAAGGAGATTGGCTTCCATACAGAGTGTACAAGAGTAGCTTAGAAAAAAGTTCATAATGGGCGAATCCCCTTCTCTGCGAAGCAAGGGAAATTACGAAAACCTCCTCCGGACTATATACCTGACGTTAAACGTCCGTATAGCCTATGAGGGGGTTTTCTTCATGAATGCCCACCGTACTTCTCGGTTTATTCTCATGAATGCAGAGACCACCGAGGCAAGGGCTACGGCACAAGGGCAGTAAACATACTTTTAAAGTACGCTTTCTTCGAGCGTAGACTAAATAAGTTCAATGATTACGTACTTGAAGGAAACGAAGCCTCCGCTGCAATGATGAGAAAAGTCGGATGCGTTCAAGAGGGGGTTCGTCGCCAGGTCTTTTATACTAATGGACGATATTCTGATTCCATTTTGTTCGGGCTAACCAAGGATGAATATGTTGAGCATCTCTCAAAGAAAACTAATGGATAACGATAGTGTAGGAGCATGCAATGCGGCAGCTCCTTTTTATCATTGAAGTAACGGGCTGAAGAGTTCTAATAAGACTGCTGTATCGTCCTAAGAAAACTCGTTATTCTGAAGGTATAACTTCGTTATTAGATGAAGGCATAAGTTTTTGATCATAGGACGAATTTTTACTTTTATATTTTTTTCGAATAAGATCAATCATATGTGAAACAATTTCGCCTTAAGTTACGTTTAATAAAATGTATGAAATGCCTAGATGGCAGGTAAACTTATTTAAAAATTTCGGCTAAGCCTATTCATTTTTATGAGAATAAAACCGATATAATTCGTAGACCCAATATAGCAAGAAAAATAAAGCTTAGGCCAATGTGTTTATGGTGCCTCTCACACCGCGGAGTAAAAAAGGTTATGAAATGAATCGATGTTCTTCAGGAATTCGGTCATGATTGATAATAATGGTAGGCTAAGCTTTCCTTTTAGTTAATAACTAGAAAAAAAGAACCCCAGCTCGTAAAGCTGGGGCCAAGGTTCCTCTGGTGACTCTCAAACACCGGAGGAGTAACAAAGGTTATGAAATGAACTTGATGTTTCAGCATCTCGTTCACAATTCATAATATAAAGGATGTCAGCTTATTTGTCATTGCCAAGAATCTGGATATAAATACAGGGACCGTCAGCATAATTACTTCTATTCATTTTATACAGTATATATAAAGATTTGAGAAATAGATTCTAAACGTTTTAATATTTTCCTAATCATTATGTAATAAAACCCTCTATACCCAAATGTATAATTTTTTAATTAATATTAATGTTAAATTGGCTTTAAAACAGGTAAACTAAAAAGTTGAAAATGTTGAAAATGTGCATAATAAAATAATTAAATGGCTGATTCTTCAATTGTTATTTTATCCGAAGGTGTAGGCCACGTTGATACATTAAAATTTTCTCATCTGCATCACGCTAACGGAGAACGATAGTGCAATGACAACAGGCAGGGTTATTGATGATAATATCCAATTATGGTAGGGGTATAATGAGTGATTACATGAACAGTGTATAAAAGCTGCCATGGAGTATGGAGTTGCGGCATTCGAAGTAATATCAAATTCAAAAAGGACGAATAAGTTATACGATTTAAAAAGAAAGCTCTTCGTTGTACTAAAAAGACAGCCTGATGGAATTCAGTGATTATATGGAATGCTTAATCATGAGCATCCCTATGTTAAGTATGCTGCAGCTATTTACTTGCTTTCAGTTGATGAACAACTCGGAGAAAAATGTCATGGTATCGAGTGTGAATCGCGGGAAGCATGATAAAGCATAGCATCTTACAAGAAACATTCGAAATAATAGTCCCTAAATTAAACAATGACTCGTAAGAACGGACACTTCGCGAATAAAGCGGCCATCTTACGGGTCTGTTTGCGTTCAAGATGATGGATTTTGTGCGAGTTGTCATGAGTAAATAAAGTATTAGACCATGAAAATAAAGTTGTAGACTGGCGATAGTCGTTAAGCTAACGGGCAGTTTAGTGCAATCCATTTTGATAAATGAGGTATAATTATCTTGGGGTGACGGCGGTGAATACAGACAAAGAAAAATTGATCGAGATTATTTTTGACGCTTCTTCAAGAGAAGACGAAGTTGATGACGCTGTTATGGATTTAGCCAAATTTGATGACGATCTTGTCATAGAAATACTTTTGAGAGTTGCCAATGACCCTACATTCGATGAGATGATAAGAGCCAGTGCAGGGGAATCTTTAGCAGATATTTGGATAAGAAGAAATGAAATTGATTATAAACAACTAACAAGTCTAACTGGGGCTGCTTTAAATGAAGCATTAGCAATGATTAAATCAAAACGAAGTGACTGGTACACCCATTTTGGGAAATTAAGAAGACATTAAATCGAGTGCTGAACAAACGGGAGACGATAGTTAAATAATCAGGGAGCAGGTACCGTAGCAGCTGCTTCCTGTTGTATGAACGGAGGAAACACTTGGGCGACAAGAATGAGTTCTTTATTACTCAAAAAGCAATCGAAAGTCTAACCGATATATTGGGACTCCCTGAATTAGATTAGTATTCGCAGGATTGGGAATATGAAATTGCAGACTCATCAAGGGTCTTGGCGAAGCTTCCGCCTTACCGGACCGGACGCTATGGCCAGCTGCAGGAATGGTATTACGATTTCGGGGAGATCGAGCCCGGGCATCGCCATGTGTCGCATTTGTACGGCCTGCATCCAGGCGAACAAATAACTAGGCAGACGCCGGAGCTCATGGAAGCGGCCAAGACAACGCTAAAGCGCAGGCTGGAGCATGGAGGAGGACATACCGGTTGGAGCTGCGCATGGCTCATCAATCAGTTCGCCCGTCTGGGGGACGGGGAATCCGCGCATCGTTTCGTTAGAATGCTGCTAGCCCGCTCAACGCATCCGAATTTATTCGATGATCAACCGCCCTTTCAGATCGACGGCAACTTCGGCGGCACGGCCGGCATTGCCGAAATGCTGCTGCAAAGCCACAATGGTTCGATTGCGCTGCTGCCGGCACTGCCGCTAAGCTGGTAAGCCGGCAGCGTCGCCGGTTTGCGGGCTCGAGGCGGCTATATCGTCGATATCGCATGGAGCGGCGGAAAGTGGACGACCTGCAGCATTACTGCTTTTGACAGCGGGACTTGCCGGATCATCCATGAAGGGGCGCTTGTCGTAACCAATGCCGAGGGAGGCTCCGTTATTTGCGCGGATGGCGCTTTCGCAGTGAAGGCGGGTCAAAGCTACCTGCTCACTCCTTATGAACAAGCTTAATCAAGCAGGGATTGTTGGCAAGTAAAAGGATAAGAGATAAGATGATGATATAAAGATGCCGGTTGCATCTTTTACTACGGGCGGTAAAGGGGAGCTAAGGCAAAAATGACGCTAAACATCAATCAACGTTTGCAGCAGATGGAGCAGGAAGAACAGGAGCTGCGGTTTCAGTCGTTTACGAATGAGAACGCTTTAGAATTAGGTTTAGCGATCGTGGAGGAAGCGCGGCGGAACGGCCAGCGCATAACGGTAGATATTACGCGGGCGGGACAGCGGTTATTTTTGCATGCGATGGAAGGAACTACTGTAGAGAACGAGAATTGGATCCGGCGCAAAAATAATGCAGCGAATCACTTTGGGACAAGCTCTTGGCATACAGCCTGCAGGCTGCGCAGCGAAGGAACGACGATGGAGGAGAAGTATGGGCTTCCTATCGCGGATTATGTAGGAGCAGGAGGGGCGTTCCCGCTTATTGTGGAGGGAGAAGGGCAGATCGGAACGATCACCGTATCCGGATTGCCGGATCAAGAGGATCATGATTTGCTTATATCCGTGCTGCGCCGCTATTTGTCACGGTAACCAGCAGGCTTGGAAGGCGGGAATAGCAGTGGACGCAGGCATGAGAACATTTTGGAAGTCTTATTTGTCCGGTTTGCAGCTGCATGTGGCTGTGGCTGAATATACGAAGGTACCCCTTTCGTGGAAGGACGAGGATTACACGCCCGACGTAAATAAGCTTTATTATATCCAAGAGGGCGAAGGCTATATTAAGGTTGGAAACCGTACATTTTATCCGAAGGCAGGCGATCTATGTTTGATGCCTGCTGATGTGATCCAATCCTACGGCACGATCAACTCAAACACCTTCGGCAAATATTGGTGCCATTTCACGGCGAAGCTGGGCAATTTCAACCTGTTTCAAGTGCTTGAGATGCCTGTCATGCTGACGGTATCCGATCATCCGGCGCTTAAGGATAAATTCGAGCGTCTCATGTATCATCACAAGAGCGGGGATTGGACGGCGGATCTGCATGTTCAGGCTGTCTTTCTTGAGATTATGGCGATGTTTTTGAAGCAAACCGAGCGGGTTACGATCAATACGCCAGCGACAAGCTCGTTCGAGAAGATGAATGTCGTGCTGACTTATATCGAGGAACATCTGTCTGAAAATATTACGGTAGACACGCTGGCGCAGCTGGTGCACTTTCACCCCAATTATTTCATACGCATGTTCAAAAATACGACCGGGCTCTCGCCCATTCAATATGTGAACCGCAAGCGCATGGACAAGGCGAGACAGCTTCTCTCCTTCACATCTATGAGCATTTCGGCAGTGGCCGAATCACTGGGCATGGATGCGACTTATTTCTCGCGGCTCTTTAAGGAGTACGCGGCGCTGTCGCCGAGTGAGTATAGGGAGCTTTCGTTAAAATAGGGAAGTGTTTTTACAAGCGTATATATGCTTACAACATGGAATCGGCGTGTGAGTAAGGTCGAAGGCTCGCTGTAAGCATGTTTATGAGCTTATATGAGAAAAACAAAGAACCGCGGTTGTCAAACCGACGGTTCTTTGTTTGCGCTTAGGGGATCAGGGATAGAAGGCGTTCGCGGGCGTAGTCGTTGTACACCAGCGCGCATTAAACAGCGACTTAATAAGAATATCCTTCGCTTCTTCCGTGCCGATATAGCGGAGCGCTTCGAGCGCATGCGCCCGTACGTAGCGGTTCTCGTCATCGAGTGCTGCCGTCAAAGCCGGAACGGCTGCTGCAGCTGCGGAGCCGAGCTTTGACAGTGAAAGGCCAGCCGTAAAACGGACCTGAGCATCTTCGTCGGCTAAGCATGCGATTAGAGCTTCGACCGCGACAGCAGCGTCTGCCTGAATCATCCCCAGCGCTTCTGCGATAGCGCTGCGTATGGAAGGGGCAGGGTATGATAACAAACGGGCAAGTCTTGGAAGCGCAGAGCCCGCATGGTGACGCAGCTCACCGAGTGCGAATATTGCATGGCATAAAGTTTCTTCGCGTTCATGCTCCAGCGCGGCTGTCAATCCTTCGACGGCATCCAGGCCGGCGGCCGAGAGCCCGTAAGCGGAAATGCGCGATACGTTCACGCTCTCATGGTGAAGTCCGGCAAGCAAAGCAGCGACGCCCTGCTTGCCATACCTGGCAAGCTCATATGCCGCGTTCAGCGCGTTCGGCTCGAACTTATCCTCTAATGCGATTGAAAGCTCGTTAATTCTCGCAGCATCCGCTGCCCGGGAATTCGCGATGCTGCCGACGCTGCCTGACAGCCAATTCCACGTTTCTTCCCATAATGTTTCATGTCTCGCAATTGGCAGCGCAAGGCCGGAAGGCTCTTTCCACTCCGCGGCCTGGTTATCCCAAGATGATCCGGTTGGAGCTGCCGTACGCATAAATTCGAATTTCAGCATATAGCGGGCATTGCCGAGCACATTCGGCGTCGAACGATGCCATATATCGTAATGAATGAGGGCGAACGTGCCTGCTGCACCGCTGGCGTAGGCTTCACCGGCTGTCTCATCGGAGACGAAAGTGCGTGATTCGTAATTTTGCGTACCGGGCATAACGCCTGTCGGGCCAAGCTCCAGCGGTGTATTTTGCGGAAAATACATGATCATCGCCCACCATGGATGGTGGTTGCGCATACGCGAGTAGCCAAAGTAGCTGTCCTTATGCCAGCCGCCGGCAGCAGGCATCGCATTATAATGGCCGTGCCGGTGCGCATGCAGCATGTAATTCGGTCCGAGCACACTCGTTAATGCACCCGTGATGACGGGGCTGTCGAATACCTGCTGAATCTCGCGGATTCGCGGCAGCAGGTTGTTGCCGGGGTTGCCTTCTTCGTCATAAACCCGTTTAAGCTCCTCTGTCATCGCAAGGTGGAATGCTTCAGGGAAATCCGTTTTTAAGATGAGAAAGCCCTCTGTAACGAACTTCCTCATTTGCTCGTCTGTCAGCAATAGCGGTGAATGATTCATATAATCGATGTCCTCCTAAGGTTTGATTTTATAAACCGATTATAAGAGATGTCAGGCCAATGCTACATACACGAAACTAAGTGAAGCTTGCATAAAACTAACTTCATCCGCTGTAGGAGGAATAGGGCTCGGTTATACCTTTACCATTCCATGGGATAAACAGTTGACCACAAGAGGATTAATCTATAATACTGAACCGCGTACATTTATTGCTGGCGAATCTGTTTATCTATGGGGAATGCAAGCAACGAGCACCAATGAAATTCATACTGCGGATTTCTCGCCGGAATCGTTAAGCAGACTCGAATGGGCAATTATCTTTACTTTGCGATTTGAAGATTAATATTTGGGAACTAGAGTAGAGGCAGACCGTTCTGAGGGACTCATAATCCCTGAATGATGAATGTGGAGAGGAATTATAACGAGATGGAAAACTCGCAGACGAAATGAAAGAGATAATTGCTCAGGGTGGTTTCCTCTTAGATAGACAATCCTGTGACATTGAGGATGCTAAAATCATATGGAAAGAAGATTATGAAATGTCAGAGGAGCTGCTAATGCACTCCGCTTCTTTGAAATTCAGCCTGATCGTGTCATAGTTTTTTGCGTTGATTCGATCTTTTGAATTGTATTAGCGAAGGAGCAGCACGCGACCTTGATTAAATTAATGTGAATAGTTCAACAAAACAGCGGCAGTCAAGGACTTTTGGCATGCTTTTTTTGTTTGCGTTTCTTTTTGAGGGGCCCTCATGCGGTGATCGCAGGTGGCATGCAAAAGCTCACGCCATTGACGGTGATTAACGATTCGTCAAATAGCGTGAACAATGATATTATGCCAGATTTAAGTTCTTCCTGTAGGGTTAAATACTGCGGCTAACAGGTTCACTGAAGAGTTGCGAATTAACAATAATTAAGCGTAAGATTGAATTTCAGGCGTTCATTTCCATACGCGCTTTTGCTTGAAAATCTCTTCCGCATAACCGGAAAGAGCCACAGGGGCGATGATCATTTGGAATAAGAATATGAAGCCCAACAGCCCTACAAAGCTTTTCTTTTGATGGATGCCCAGTTGTCCCAACAGTCTGTTCTGATATAGATTAAGTAAATAAAAAATGATCAGTGTCACAGGTAATACCAAGATGGCATTGGGTCCGACCACTCCATAATATCCGAAAGCGCAAAGAACTAATCCCGGTATCCAAATAAAGGTATAGGCCAAGTCAATATAAGGAACGACCAAATCGAGTCCTGTAAAATACCGTCTTGTCGGGCTCTGGATCTTCCAGGGAGAGACTTGTTTGAGTGCTTCAATCATTCCCCGCGCCCATCGTTTACGCTGCCGGATTAGATGAACGAAAGATTCAGGAACTTCTGTAAAAGCGATAGCGGCCGGCTCAAAGCATACACGTCCGTGATTCTCGAAAAATTTCCACGTTAGGACGATATCCTCGCCAATGGAATCCGGCCAACCCCCAGCTGCTTTGACCGCATTCGAGCGAAAGATGCTGAAGGCTCCCTGGGCTACTAAGGTGGATTGATAAATACTTTGCATTCGTTTAATTGAAGCGATACTTAAGTAATATTCCCATTCCTGAATGCGGGCCAGAAACGAACCTCGATTATTCTGTACAAGCAGAGAACCAGCAACAGCATGAACGTCTGGGCTTGAGCTCTGCAGCTTTGCAGCTAAAAACCGAATGGCGAGAGGGTGTAAGAACGTATCTGCATCCAGTGTAATCAGGTAAGGAGTGTTTACTTCTTTCAAGCCGCGGTTTAAAGCGTTGTGCTTTCCCGGGATTTCCTCATGAAGAATAATCAGGGACAGTCCCATCCGTTCTGCGGTTTGCCGGGCAATGTCTACGGTTCCATCAGTAGAGCCGTTATCAATGAGAATAATTTTAATAAGTCCTGAGTATTCTTGCCGGGCAATGTGTTCAAGCGTTTCACCGATTCCGATTTCCTCATTCCTGGCTGCGATCAATATTGTGATTGGAATGGAAGGGTTGTCTGTAGGGAGCTTTGCCTTCTTGTCCATTAACAAGCTGGTCAAAGTGAATGCACTGATATAACCAGGTAAATAGGCGATACCCGCAATAATCAAATAGGCGGCGATCATGCCTGTTGATTGTGATAGTTGATGGATCCACGGCTGGGATAGCCAGATGACGAATAAAAGCCAACCGATAGCCGCGATCTGGCTTATCCAAAATTTCCCTGCGTACGGTTCAGAAGCACGTGTAAGCTGTTTGTCATGAATTCTGTTGGTAATCAATTTAGACTGCAAGTTCTCACTCTCCAATTATTCAATTCCAATAGAGCATTCGGATAGGGAGACGATTAAGAGGGGATACTAGACTAGTAAGTCCCATAATTCGCTTTAAATTGTGACGAAAAGGTAAAAATACCACTATCCTCAAAAGTATAGATACCGCTACAATTGCTTTATCCTGGGTTAGGAGGCAGACTGCTATGAATTGGAACTACTATAATACGTTCATTACCGTTTCGCCGGACTGCCCGGCGGAGTTCGGGACGGTGCCTCCGGACAAGAAGAGCGGACGGACGAAACCGAGTCTCGAATACGAGCTGGCCGCGGGTCAGCCGTACGGGTATACGCAGGAAGAGCTGATGTACGAGGTGCATGTTCGCCATAAGGAGATTGCGCCAGAGGAGCTGGAAGCAAGGGGGGCGGAAATTCGGAATGAGTTTTTTTCAAAGCCGATGGCTTGTCTAAGGGCCTCCATGCTTCCTAAGAAATATGGCTGGGGCATTCATTTTAACGAGGCTGGCAAAATGGCGCTCATACCTGTGGAATCAGCCGAATACCATCGCTTCGTTGAAGGCGGGCACCATAACGTGACCGTGCTGCCGGGGATGCGGAACAGCAAAAAATAACGGCGAAAGCTGGATCATTCTATCGTCATTTTAAACAGAGAGCCGATGTATCCTTACGGATGTGCATCGGCTTTTGTCATATAGAGATGTATGATTGACCTGACATACAATTAATATGATAGGTAATTATACCTATTCACGATTGCGTACATTTTGTCGATTAATGTTTTATCATGGACAGCTGGAGTTGATTTAATGGCCGTATTTCGGAAACTTTCATTAACATTCAAATTTATTTCTGTAGTTGGATTAATTATTGCAATCGTTCTAGGCTCCACTTTATTTGTAAATTTAAAGCAGCTAAGGACGTTAAGCATAGCAAACGGGGAGCTTCAAGCGGAGAAGGCAGGCAAAGACTACGCGACAAAGTTTCAAAATAATGTTGCGGCGCTGGAATCAACCTTGAAGGGATTGTCGGAGCTGCTGGCAGAAACGCGAACCAGCCAAAGTCTCTCAAGGGAGGAAGCCGTTTCCATCATGAAGCATATGCTTGGAAAGCGCCCGGAAATATTAGGCCTCTACACGCTCTGGGAGCCTAACGCATTCGATCATAATGATGCAGCGAACCGGAACAAATCGGATTATGACGACGCGACGGGACGATTCGTGCCTTATCTTTTTCAACAGAACAAAAAAATCATTGCCGAGCCTTTAAAGGGCTATGAAACGAAAGGTACCGGCGACTATTACCTTATCCCGAAGGCGAGCAAAAAGCTAGCTTATATAGAACCGTATACATATGAGGCAGCAGGCGAGAAAGTGCAATTGATATCAATCGTCCAGCCTATACTCGACGACTCGGGAGCTTTTCTAGATCTGTCACTTGCTCAGCTTCAAGAGGAGGCAGCGCAGTATAAACCGCTAGGCGGATATGTCTCTCTTATTAGC
The DNA here is from genome assembly GCF_056269405.1 of Paenibacillus sp. J2L1-98. Lineage (NCBI taxonomy): Bacteria > Bacillati > Bacillota > Bacilli > Caryophanales > Paenibacillaceae > Paenibacillus > Paenibacillus sp. J2L1-98. Next base: position 58,169 of record NZ_JBWDNW010000018.1, read on the forward strand.
GCAAACGGCATCTACGCTGCCAATCCGAATGACCCGGAATCGGTATTAAAGCCGTACGGCGATCGGCCTGAGAAGGAGCAATTATGGCAGCAGGTTAAGAACGGACAGAAGATGAAGGCTTACACGGTTAATTCCAAAGGAATCGAAGTGCTGCGCGCATTTGAGCCTATTAAGCTGCCGGGCAGTGAGCAGACTTGGTATACGCAGGCTGCAGTTTCGAAAGATGTTATTTTGGCATCATACAACCGGGACAGAACAAAAGCCGGCATTGCGGCGCTGGCAGCGATGCTGATCTTGGCAGCCGTTATGGCGTTCCTTATATGGCGCATGGTCGTGAAGCCAATTCGAGCGCTATCGGATAAGCTGCAAGTGATGGCGCAAGGAGACCTGACACAGCAGCTGCAGATCCGAACGCTTGATGAGTTTGGGGTTATGGGTGGGCATTTTAATGAAATGACCGGCAAGCTTCGCGGCATGTTCCAGCTGGTCTCCGATTTATCGATGGCGGTTGGAGCAACCTCGCAGCAGTTGACAGCCAGTGCAGAGCAGACGGGCAAAGCAGCCGAGACGATCGCCGTTTCGATTGGACGCGTCGCCGAAGGCGCGCAAAATCAGAATGATTACGCATCGGAATCGTCCCAGGCGATGAGTGAAATGGCGATCGGCGTTCAGCGGATTGCGGATTCCTCATCGGCTGTATCGGTATCCGCCGAAGAGGTGGCCAATCAGACGAAGCAGGGCAGCGCACAACTTCAAGCTGCAGTAGCGCAAATGGCCGAGCTTCAAAGGTCGGTAGAGGAGACCGGAAGCGCGATTCAGCGATTAGGAGAGCGGTCACATCAGATCGGCGGGATGATCGATATGATCACGAACATAAGCAAGCAAACGAATCTGCTCGCATTAAATGCGGCGATCGAAGCATCTAGAGTCGGGGAGCACGGAAAAGGTTTTGCCGTCGTGGCCTCGGAAATTCGGAAGCTGGCAGAGCAAACGAAACAAGCGGCGGAGCAAGTGACGGATTTGGTTGAAGATGTGCGCATGGATACGAAGCATGCATCGCTAACCATGGCAGTCGGCAACGAGAAGGTGCAGCAGGGCGTCAAGAGCGTAACGGACAGCGGTCTTCTATTTGCATCTATCCTGACGGAAATGTCCCAGGTTAATGATCAAATTCAGGAGGTATCGGCCGCAGCCCAGCAAATGACAGCAAGCACCGAACAAATTTCTGCCAGTGTCGTGCAGCTTGCCGATCTTGCTTCGGAGGCCTCTGCCGATTCGCAAAGCGTTGCGGCGGCATCGGAGGAGCAGCTGGCGTCCATGGAGGAAATTTCCGCTTCGGCTGAAGCGCTTAGCACGATGGTGCAGGAGCTGCTGGAGAAACTGACTCAATTTAAAATATAAGCAGACAGGGCTGGCATAGCGTTCGGTGGAAACATTCACTGGGCATATGCCGGTCTTTTTTTTAAAATACAATCCACCGTAAATATCTGGTAATTTGGTTTTCTCGTTCTTTATCTTATGGAGAACAAGGCCCCATTTGAAAACGGAAGTATCCACTGGACATACTCGGTCCGTGTAGTCTGCAATCATAACGGTGAAATCGATTTAACTCAAACAAACCAACGCCCGGACTGGACGTTGGTTTGTTATTTTTCAGTTGACGTTGATGATGAGGCGCATTGACATGACGGGACTGTTACCAAACAATGTTGCCGCAGAAGCAGCTTCTCCATCATTTCTGTTTGGTGTGCAACATTTGTGCAAACGTTGTCATTTAAACAGAAATTGATGAATATACATATCGAAACAGGATAAATCGAAGAAAATGAATTGACAGCGCTTTATTTCCAGTATTAATATGAGGATAGGTAAACGCTTTCATCGCTCTTTTTTTGGTATTAAACGCTGCGGAAAGAGGCGTGGAAGAAAGGTTTGCATTTATTTCGCTTTTTGTGCAAACGATTGCATGGACTTTGCAGCTTTCAATGAGGAGAGAGAAGGAGGTGTTATGTCAGAGAATGCCAGCTGTGTAAAGGCTTTCTTCCTTTTATGATTTGAACGGGCTTAACGATAAATGAGGAGGTTCATCCGAATGAGCTTTGTTTTAAAGCAAAAGAAAATGCTGTCCATGGTGCTTATTGCAGCTATGATCTGGTCGATAATCGGCACAATTCCGCTGCAAGCAAGTGCCGCAGCTTCTGATAAGGTTGTGCTTGTCGGCAATTTGCAATCTGAGCTCGGCGCAGGCGCGGACTGGGATCCGGCAGCCGGAGCAACCGAGATGATTGACAGCGGCAGCGGATATTATAGCTTTACCGCCGCTTTGCCTGCAGGCGATTATGAATACAAGGTGGCTCTTAATGGCAGCTGGGATGAAAGCTACGGCTTTGGCAGCTATACGAACCCGAGCGGTGAGGAAAACGGCGGCAATATTAAGCTGTCTATCGCAGAAGCGACCGAGGTAACCTTTTATTATAATCATAATACTCATCAAATCGCTGACTCGACGTATTACGCTCCGTTAGCTGGCGGCAAGCTTCCCCGGATCGTAGGGAGTCTTCAGACTGAAATCGGGGATTCTGCAGACTGGTCGCCGCTATCGGCGCTCGCGCTATTGGAGGACTCTGATTTTGACAGCGTATATACCATCACTAAGGATGTGCCCAAAGGAGATTACGAATTCAAAATCGTGTTGGGAACGACTTGGGACGATGAGGCGTATCCGCAAACAAATGGGGCGCTCAGCCTTCCGGAGGACCTGCCGGTAACCTTTAAATACAATGCCAAAACGCATGAGGTGTCGGCCGATTTCCAGGCGCCTGTTGAACCGGAGCCGGACCCGGACCCGGTGGATCCGAATTTGGATCCGGTGCCGGCTGGCCATCTTCGCATTCACTACAACCGGACCGATGGTCTCTATGAGAATCAAGGAATATGGGCTTGGGACGAAGTTGCCGCGCCATCTACGGGCTGGCCGCTTGGCGCAGCGGCTTTCCCGGGCGACAAGAGGGACGGCTACGGCGCTTATGTAGATATTCCGCTCGCCGATAACGCTAAGAAAGTAGGCTTCCTAGTTGTTAACCGGTCAGATGGCGCGAAGGACGGCGGTGATAAAGCGGTCGCAATTAGCTCTCCAGAAATGAATGAGGTTTGGATTCAGCAAGGCTCTGATAAAGTCACTTATTATGAACCGGCAGAGCTTCCGGCTAATACAGTACGGGTCCACTACGTTAGAGACGATCAAAATCAGAGCGCTTACGGCTTGTGGCTGTGGGATCAGGTGGCTGTGCCATCGACAGGCTGGCCGACGGGCGCTTCTGCGTTCGCTGCGGACAACGTAGACCGCTATGGCGGTTACGTGGATATTCCGTTACAAGAAAATGCGCAAAAAATAAGCTTCCTGGTCGTCAATCGCACATCAGGCGATAAGGACGGCGGGGATCGAACCTTTAACCTTCTCGATCGCTACGATCAGCTTTGGATCAGACAAGGCGACAACGCCGTATACGTTTCCCCATATTGGGAGCTGCCTACCGGCCTTGTTTCCGCAGAAATATTATCTGAAAGCAATCTTCTGCTCGGGTTTACGATGACCGACGGTCTCGCGGCGGATGAATTGAAGAATGCGATCACTATTACGGATAAGAACGGCGCAGCCGTTGCTGTTCAACAAGTCACGCTAAATCCAGACAAGAAGACCGCCTTGGTAACGGCCGGTATTCAACTGAATAATACGCCGCTGAGCGTCACCTATCAAGGGAAAACGATATTGGCTGCTGCAGGCTGGCGAATGCTCGACGAGATGTATGATTACGAAGGAAATGATCTTGGAGCGAGCTACGATTCGGATTCGGGAAATGTTATTTTGAAGCTCTGGGCGCCAAAAGCAAGCTCCGTCGTTGCTAACGTCTACGATAAAAATGATTCCACAACGCTTGTCGGCAGCTTGGATTTGACGAAGGGCGACAAGGGCGTATGGATGGCAGCGATTGAACCGTCTGATCTGGATGTCCAAGGCATAACCGATTTGAAGGGCTATTTCTATCAATATGAAGTAACGAATGACGGCGTAACCCGAAAAGTGCTCGACCCGTACGCGAAATCGATGGCGGAGTTCAGAGTCAACACGAAAGGTGAAGCAGGACCTGACGGGGATGCGGTCGGTAAAGCGGCAATCGTTGATTTAAGTGAGACCGATCCTGCGGCAGACTTTGATTTTGCCGATATCGACGGTTATGAGAAACGGGAAGATGCGATTGTTTGGGAGGCGCATATAAGGGATTTTACATCCGATCCTTCGATCGCAGATGATTTGAATGCGAGATGGGGCTCCTACGGCGCCTTCAAGGATAAGCTGGATTATATCAAGTCGTTAGGCGTTACCCATGTTCAACTGCTTCCGGTTATGGCCTGGTACTTTGGCGACGAGGCCAATATGAACGAGCGGGAGCTTGCGTATTCGGCTGTAGATAATGAATACAACTGGGGCTATGATCCGCACAGCTATTTCTCGCCGGACGGCGCTTATTCGGAAAATGCGGCAGATCCCGAGCTTAGAGTCAAAGAATTAAAGGGACTGATCGATGCCATCCATGATGCCGGTATGGGGGTTGTGCTCGATGTGGTCTACACCCATATGGCGAAAGCCAGCTTCCTGAATGATATCGTTCCTAATTACTACGCGTTCCAAGATGCGAACGGAAACAACATTGGCGGCTTCGGAAACAATCTGGCGACTTCTCACAAAATGGCGGAGAAGCTGATGGTCGATTCCGTTAAGTATTGGTTCGATGAATATAAAATCGACGGTATGCGCTGGGATATGATGGGCGATGCCACTTATGACGCCGTTCAGCATGCTTATGATGCCGCGGCAAGCATTAATCCGAACGCGCTCTTTATTGGCGAAGGCTGGAGAACGTTCGGCGGCGCTGCCTCCGATGCTTCGTTAGCGGGCAAAGGAGCGGATCAAGATTGGATGGACAAAACGGACAATGTCGGCGTATTCTCCGATGAGATTCGCAATGAATTGAAATCCGGCTTCGGCTCGGAAGGGGAGCCTAGATTTATAACAGGCGGCGCAAGAAGTATTGCATCGATTCTGAATAACATTAAGGCGCAGCCCGGCAATACGCCTGCCGATGATCCGGGTGACATGGTGCAGTATATTGAAGCCCATGACAATCTCCCGTTGTACGACGTTATCACGCAATCGATCAAGAAGGATCCGGCCGCAGCGGCCAATAATCTGGAAATTCACAAGCGGATACGACTGGGCAATTTGTTGATCTTAACGTCTCAAGGCACGGCCTTCCTGCATGCAGGGCAAGAATACGGAAGAACGAAGCAATGGCTGGGAGAAGGCATTCCGGAGCAAAAATATCATGAGCTGAGAGACGCAGCGGGCAATCCGTTTGGTTATTTTATTCATGATTCCTATGATTCCTCGGATGCCATTAACAAGTTTGATTGGCAGAAGGCTAATAATGCCGTGCAATTTCCTGTAAACCACGTTACGAAGGAATATACGGCAGGATTGATCGAGCTTAGGAAGCATACGGATGCGTTTCGGCTAGGCGACAAGGATTTGGTTAATTCCAACGTTACGCTTATCGATGCGGAGGAAATGCAAGCAAGCGACCTTGTTATCGGCTACAAAAACAAAGCAACCGACGGTACAGGAAATTACTATGTACTTATGAATGCGGACAGTACGGCAAGAACGCTTACGCTTTCGGAGGATTTAACCGGAGGCACGGTGGTTGTAGATAATGACGAGGCAGGAACCCGGGCCGTATCCGATCAATCCGGCTTTGAGCTGACAGCGGACTCGATCACGCTTGAGCCTTTGACGGCTGTCATTATTAAGATGGAGGCTGCGGCGCCGGTGCTGACGGAGCTGGAGCTGGACAGCGCGAGCTATCCGCTGCAGGTCGGCAGCACTCACCAAACGGAGGTTTACGCGAAATACAGTGACGGCAGTAAGAGAAAAGTGACGGGCGCCGCTGCATATTCGTCCGATAAGCCAGCCGCAGCGGCGGTTTCGGTGAACGGTTTAGTAACAGCAGCTGGAGCAGGGAGTGCAATCATCACGGTCTCTTATAACGGACTAACCGCGAGCGCTGCGGTAGCTGTTTCAAACGATTCGGTGAAGCGTTATGTCCAGCTGAATTACATCCGTCCGGATAAAAACTATACGGATTGGAATCTTTGGGTCTGGAACACCGGTGTGAAAAATGACCAAATTCTTTTCGATAAAGTCGAAAACGGGATTGCCACGGTCATGCTTGAAATCTCGCCGGATACGACAAGCGTAGGCTTCGTGCTTCGCAAAGGAACAGACTGGAATACCGCAAAGCAGGACATTCCGGATGACCGCGTCATCACGATCGCGCCGGATGCGGCTTTTACAAAGGTGAATATTACGAGTATGGTCAGCCAGCTTGATATTTTGCCTGCTGTTAATGGACCTGTTCTGAAGGATGGCGGCATTACATTCCTATACCGGGATGACGAGTTATTTAAAGATGGGAATATGAGCGCTCTGACAGGCGTGAAGGTGAAGGTAAACGATACGGCGTATGACATGGTTTATGATGCGGCAAAGGAATGGTTTGCTTATTCTCTGACCGATGTAGAAGGCGGCACGTACGAATATACCTTTCTTGTAACGAAGAAGGATGAAGCTGAAGTTGAAATAACCGATCCGAAGAACACGCAGGGCGGCAAGTCACTCATCACGTATCGCAAGCCTGTCGTAACGATGACGGCGGCGGTTAACCCGGCCGCGGTATCGTATAACGAAAATGCGGTGCTTACCGTGCAGGCAACCGCTTCGGAAGAGGTTGCTTTTACAGAAGGCTATATGGACCTGACAGCATTAGGCGGACCGGCAAAGGTTTATTTTGATACCACGCTGCTCGCTCAATCGATTGCTGTGAAGGACACCGTTACAGCCGGCAGAAAGGAAATACCGATTACACTGATCGACGAGTACGGCAATAAGCATACGCATACGGGATCGGTAACGGTTAAGGCGAGAACGTTTGCCGGAAAACTCGACTTTGACTGGGATGAGGCACGCATCTATTTCGCACTGACCGACCGTTTCGCGGACGGCGACGCGGCGAATAATGCGGATGTGGATAAGGGGCATCTCGAAGCTTATCACGGCGGCGATTTCAGAGGGATGATCGATAAGCTGGATTATTTGCAGGAGCTTGGCATCAATACGCTTTGGATTACCCCGATTGTTGACAATATCGATTTCAACAAAGGCGTCGACTTTAACAGCAAGCAATACGGCTATCATGGTTATTGGGCCAAAGATTTTACAAAGCTCGACGAGCATCTTGGCGATATGGATACGTTCAAGGAGCTTATCAATAAGGCTCATGACAAAGGCATTAAAATTATGGTCGATGTGGTGCTTAACCATACAGGCTACGGCTTGAAAGCGGATGAAAGCCGCCCTGGCATTACACCGGAGGACAAAGCGCGCTTTGAGGGCATGCTGAGAACAAATGGCGTTCAAGCAGACGTAAATCCAATCGAAGGCGAATTGGCAAATCTGCCGGACCTCAAAACGGAAGACCCGGCCGTGCGCGATAAAATAATCGCTTGGCAGGCAGGCTGGCTGGAACGCGCTAAAACGGAGCGCGGAGATACGATTGATTACTTCCGCGTAGACACGGTCAAGCATGTGGAGAGCACGACGTGGAAGGCATTCAAAAATGCGCTGACAACGATCGATCCAAACTTCAAGCTGATCGGCGAATATTTTGGCGGTACGGCAGACAGCGACGGAGGCATGCTTCGCAGCGGCCAAATGGACAGTTTGCTTGATTTCAGCTTTAACGACAAAGCGAAAGATTTTGCAAACGGCTCGATTGAAGCGGTTGACGCTTATTTGGCGGATCGTGAGACAAAGCTGGATAACACAAGCACGATGGGTCAATTCTTAAGCAGTCATGATGAGGATGGCTTCCTCTCTCACTTTGTGGATGGAGACAAAGGAAAGCTGAAAATCGCAGCAGCATTACAGATTACGGCGAAAGGCCAACCCGTCATTTATTACGGGGAAGAGCTGGGGCGCTCGGGAGCTAATGCGCGTGACATGAGTGCAGGCTTATTCAGCGAAAATCGCGGAGATATGCCGTGGGATCAGCTGACGGCGGAGCAAGCGCTTCATGACCATTACGAGAAGCTGCTGAATATTAGAGCTAAGTTCTCGAAGTTATTTGCCAAAGGCGCGCGCACAAAGCTGGCTGGCTCGGATGCGTCAGGATATCTGGCTTTCAACAAGCAGTATAACGGCGAAAATGTCGTAACGGTTATTAACACGGCGGCAGCTAGCCAGCCGGTTGCGCTAACGGTTCCATTCTTGGCCGGTTCACAGGCAAAAGACGAATACAGCGGAACGCTTTACACGGTTTCAGCTGGTGGCAAGCTGACGATTGACGTACCTGGCAGAAATGAAGGCGGTACGGTTATTCTGAGCGGAGTATCGACTAACGTGCCGACGCCGAATGCGCCGGAGAGCGCGCCACAGGCGCCTGACGTTCAGGTTGTTGATGAAAGCAGCTTAAAAAACGGCAAGGACGGCAAAGCGTCGGTGCAAATGGATGAAGGGAAAAACACAGTGCTTCTGCCGCTTCATGCAGCGGCTGCGCTGGGCGGCAACGCGTTGGAGCTGAAAGCAGGCGGAATTACGATTACGCTGCCGAGTGGAGTGCTAGCTTCGGTTCAAGGCCTCGTGCCCGTAGGCGAAGCGGACGGCTCCCGCATTTTATTTGAAGCGAAGCAAGTAGGTTCAGCAGAAGCGGGCGCCTTGATCGCCCGGACTCAGGCAGGTCAAACGAATGTGAAGGCTGCTTCGTTGGTCTATGAATTCCACTTAGGCATTCTTACGAAGGACGGAAAGGCGATTCCGGCTGCGAAGTTTGAAAAGCCGATTACGCTCACCTTCAAAGTCAACGCGAATGCAGATAAAGACATCATCGGCGTCTACTATGTGAGTGATGACGGCAAGCTTGAATTCATCGGAGGAACGTTGAACGGTGACAGCATGACGGCGGAAGTATTCCATTTCAGCAAATATGCGGTCCTGGAATACGACAAGTCGTTTATAGACGTTCAAGCCGGTCATTGGGCTTCTGCGGCCATCAAGTCCTTGGCTGCGAAGCATATCGTGACGGGCATTAACGATAAGCAATTCGCGCCGCAAGCGAACGTAACCCGCGCACAATTCGCGGCTATGCTCATTCGCGCGCTTGGCGTCAAGGCGGAAGGCACAGCGGTCTTCGCGGATGTTGGCGCGGATAAATGGTATTCCGCTTACGTGGCGGCAGCCAGTAAGCTTGGCATCGTTAAGGGGCGCAACATCAATGAGTTTGCGCCAAACGAAACGATTAACCGTGAGGAAATGGCGGTCATGATCGTACGGGCGTATGAGGTGAAGATGGGGCAGGAGGGCACTGCGGCGACGGCTGTAGCGGCGTTTGCTGACCGCAGCCTGATTAGCGAATGGGCCGCCGCAGCAGTTGCTGCCGCAGCAGAGCTGGGACTGGTTAAAGGCAGAGCAAATAATGCCTTTGTGCCGAAAGGCAAGATGACGCGTGCTGAAAGCGCGCAGGCCATCTTTAACCTGTTGGGCAAATAAAAGAAGAGGGGCTGTCTCCAAAGGTCAGATTAGACCGGAGGAGTCAGTCCCTATTTTTGTTGAGCCCGTTAAATATATATGCCACATACTATTTATTGTGGAGCAGTGAGATACGCTATGTCTATTCCTTCCCATGCCGAATAAACAGCCAAACGCCGAACAAAACTAATGCGCCGGCCGCCAGCTGATAGCCCGTTAACGCTTCCTTCAGAAGAACCCAAGCGAGCAGGGAGGCGATGACAGGCTCGCCGAGGACGGACATCGATACCGCGGCGGCGCTCATATGCTTCAGCAGCCAATTGAACAGATAGTGGCCGAATAGCGTCGGAACGATCGCCAGCAGCAAGAATATGCCCCATTCCTTCGTGCTGTAGCCGGTAAAGGAATTGCCCAGGGCGATATTATAGATGGCGAGCGCAGTAGCGGCAAGAGCGAATACCCAGAAGTTATAAACGAATGCGCTCATATCGTTCCGCAGCTGCTTGCCGATTAGCACATGAAAGGCAACCGCCGCCGCGCCAAGCAAGGAGAGGACGTCGCCGAGCAGCGCTTCTCCCGAGAGCGCAAAGTCGCCTGATCCAATGATGATAGAGCCAATGAGCGCGATGCCCACCCCCCATAGCATCATGCGGTTGGTCCTTGTGCGGAACAGCAAGTAAGAGCCGAGCATAACGATGACCGGCTCCAGCGTTAAGATTACGGTGGAGCTGGCGACCGTGGTCAGCCGCAGCGAAGCCATCCAAAGCAAAAAATGCAGCGCCAGCATGATGGCCGAGGAGGCTAACAGCCGCCACTGCCTTGCGCTCAGCCGGAACAATTCAGCCCGATATTTGAGGACGAGCGGAAGCATAATTAAGTTAGTTAAATATAGCCGGTACATCGCGATGACGGCTACATCGGCATCGGACCAGCGAACGAATATAGAAGAAAACGAGATAGCGATAATCCCGACAATGTACAGCAATTCATAGGCGGCGATTGATTTGGTGCTGCGGTTCATAAATGAATTTTCTCCCATACTTGCAAAACCCCTGACCCAAACGCAGCGGCTGCGTTTGAAGAGTCAGGGGCTCTCATTTTATTTTTTGTAACACTTATACGGTCCTGCCTGTTATCCGGCTTGTCCAGCCGAAGGCTTTGCCGCCTTCTCAAGCTCTGCATCGAAATACTGCTGCAGTTCCGCGACCTTCCTTACGTCCTCGAAAGAGGCCTTTCCAGCTAAGTAACGCTCAGCGAACACTTCCCACTGCGGAACGATCTTCTGCGCATTCATCGTACGAATCGCATTTTTGACCATTCTTCGTTCCTTTGCATTGGTGTACATATCCTTGTACTGCTGTTTCAGCCCGAAGTCCAGCTCGCCAAAAATTTTGCGGAATACTTCAGCCGTCATGCGGGCGTCATCCAGCGCGCGGTGCGCTGAGCCTTCTGCGGTTATTTCGAGATCGATGAGAGCGGCTTCGACGCTGACATCGTTCGTAACATTTTTATAGCGAATGTAGCCCTTCAACAGGTCGAAATAATCGGCTGCCATCCAGAAGCTGTCATCGAGCTTATGCATCCGCGTATCATACACAATTCGCTTCAAGTCCTCGCCGCCCCAAGTGAAGAGCAGGAATGTATCGCTTTTGTTCAGCCATGCCGTAAAATCGCCGATAACCTTCGGGAAGCGGCTCGCTGTGTCGATGTCTTCCTGCGGAATTCCGGTTTTCTTCTTGATAAAGCTGTTCAGCTTAGAGAAGTAAACCGGCTTGATCAAAGCGGAAAATTCATCAACCTGCTCTAGTTGGCTATTTAAACGAACTGCGCCAATCTCAATGACCTCCATGGGCAATTCGCTTGCAAACTTGCGTCCGTTAAATTCAATATCCAAAATAATATAGTCCAAAATCCTAACCTCCGATAGATAGCCTGTGTTCTCTATTCTATCAGAAAAAGCAATCCAGAAGGAAACTACAATATGGTAGAAAGCTTTTGCACATTATTTTTGGTTCTTCGCCAAATGGGCAGGCTATCCCAATCGTTCAGAATGCTCTCGTTCAATGAACGAAAAAAGCCCGTTTAGTTCGATTTTGCCCGCTAAAAAGATACCCGTTTAAGAAATTGGGTCATTTAGTATTGTTTTGCCAACTTAAATCGCCGTTTTCATCATATACCTCGAAAAAATCGCAAATTAGATTCGCAAAATCAAACTAACCGACCACTTCTAGCACGGAGCAGTCCATTAGTTTTACAAAATCACACTAAAAGCTATCCATCTCAGCCCTGCAGCGTTTCCGATGACTAAAAACCATCCCCATACTAAGCGAATAGCATTTCCGTTTTACGGTAAGAGATGGATTTTTTCGAGCTTTTCATTTCCATAAAAAAAGCCCTCAGCTCCAGCCGTTATGGCGGAGGCTAAAAGGCCTTGTTTGCTAGGAGCGCTTCGTCCGGCGGGAATTAAGCCATAACGGGATGCGGAACAATAGATTGATGAGCAGCACGACAAATACGAGGACGGCTGCCGCCTTCTGGGCAATTTCCTGCGCGTCGCCGACGATAGCTTCGGACTGCACATACCAGAGGTGAACGGCGAGCGTAGCGCCGGGCGAGAAGAGGTTGAAATCCCACATTTCGCCTGACGTAGATACGCCTGCGGTCAGGATGATGACGGCGCTTTCCCCGAACGCGCGGCCGGCAACCAGGCAGATGCCTGTTATGATGCCGTTAAGCGAAGCTGGGAGAAGCGCGCGCATGATGGTTTGCAGATGCGTGCCGCCAAGCGCGAAGGAAGCGCTCTTCAGCTCCTTCGGCACCGCACGGATCGATTCTTCGGTTACGCGTGTCAGTACGGGCAAATTAAGAAAGGCCAAGCTGACCGCTCCGCCGAGAATGGTTAAGCCAATCTCGAAATATTCGACGAACAGCGCGATCCCGAACAAGCCGAATATGATGGATGGCACAGAAGCGAGTCCTTCTACGCATATGCGGACGAAGCCGATCAGCTTATTGTCGGGAGCGAATTCCGCCAAATAAATGCCTGCGGCCATTCCGAGCGGAATCGAAATGACCAAGGATATGAACAGGATGTAGAAGGAGTTCAGCAGAGTCGGACCGATGCCGCCGCCTTCCTCAATCTCGCTCGGCAGACCGAATATAAAGTCCCAAGTCAGCTTTGGCAGCCCATCCTGCAAAATAAGATAGAGAAGGCCGAATATAAACGCGATGATAAGTACGCCAAGCGACCAAACCACGCCTGTGAAAATGCGGTCCTTTACCCGGTTGAGCCCGTTTTTGCCGCTAAATGGATTCGTTAAGGGGTTCGTATGGATAACTTGCTTCATGCCCCAGCACCCTTTCTTTGCAGCCAGCGAATGGCAACGATCATAATTAATGAAATGACAAGGAGCAGGAAGCCCATCAAATAAAGCGCGTAATTCCAGGTCGAGTCAAAAGGAACGTTCGAAATTTGCATAACGATGTTGCTTGTGAGTACGGAGGTAGGCTTGAGCAAGCTGTCGGCCAGCTGCGGCGTATTGCCGATTACCATCACAACGGCCATCGTCTCGCCGATCGCACGGGCCATACCGAGGATGACAGCGTACATGATTCCGCTTTTGGCCGATGGAAGCTGCACTCTCCATACCGTTTGAAAGCGGGTGGCGCCAAGCGCGTAGGATGCGTCGCTGAATTTGGACGGGACCGCGCTGATCGCATCATCGCTTATGCGGCTTACGGTAGGCAATACCATGATCGTAAGCACGAGCGCAGCGGCGAGCAGACCGTCGCCCATGCCGCTTCCGGTGACATTCCGAATCAACGGAATAAGCACGGTTAAGCCGAGGTAGCCGTAGACGACGGAAGGGATGCCGACGAGCAGGTCCAGCACCGGACGCAGCATGTTTTTGAGCCAAGGCGGAACGAAGACAGATAGAAACACGGCAATGATTAAGGAAACCGGCACACAGATGAGCAGTGTTAACGCGGTCAAAGCAAAGGTGCCGAACAGGAAAATAAGAGCGCCGTACTGTTCATTCTCGGGATTCCATTCAGCGGATAAGAAAAAGTCTGCCAGCGAAATTTGACTGAACGTCAAAACGCCGGTACGGAACATGAGCAGCAGAATGAGTAAGAGGATGAGACAAACAAAGCCGGCAGCGGCGATGCAGATGTAACGAAAGAGACGATTCGTAAAAAACAGGCGAGATCTCCGGTCAAACGGCTTGCTGCTGCCTGCCAGAATAGCGCTGCCGAGCTCGGCAGAGAGTCGCGGCTGCCGAGCGGTATGAGTGGATTCCAACATAATAATAGGCTCCTCCAAGCGAAATCGGCTGACGCCGGCCTATTGGCAGCTAAGCACGTTTCGCGGTGAAATAGGGATGGCGTCATAATGAAATGTAAATGCTATTGCAGGAAAGAACGGCCGGCTTAAGCGCTCATTAGCGCATGCCGACCGCTCTATTTCGAAACTAATCTATTTAATTGCCGAGATAGGAATGAATTTAAGCTTTTTCAAAGATCCGTTTTGGAACTTTGTGCTCTGTACGAATTTGATGAATTCCTTCGTTGCGCCAGTCGGCTGGCCTTTTGTCATGTAGTAGCCGTAGCCCCAAACTTTGTATTTGCCGTTAATAACGTTAGCTTCAGTCGGCGCGATACCGTTGATTTTCACAGCCGTCATTTTGTCCGTTACGTAAGCAAGGTCCATGTAACCGATGGCATTAGGAGTCGTTTCGATTGCCGACTTCATGTCGCCGCTCGTTTTGACTTCCTTGTAGTTGTCGCCTTTGGTCATAAAGCTTGTACCGTCAAGCGCTTTGTCCTGGAAGTTGACGCGGGTGCCTGAGCCGAATGTACGGTTAACGACGATAATTTCAGCATCTTTGCCGCCAACCTCTTTCCAGTTTTTAATTTTGCCGGAGAAGATGCCTTGCAGCTCTTTAGTCGTCAGGTCCGTTACCGTTACGTTTTTGTTTACAACCGCTGCGAAAGGAATAACAGCGACTTTATGAGCGACTTGTCCATCAAATTTTTTGAAGCCGGGTACGTCCTTCGATGCATCCCAGTCTACGGCTCCGATGTTAGCGATGCCTTTGCGAACGGCTTGCGGTCCCGTAACGGAGCCTGCAGCGGAAGCGGAAATTTTTACTTTAGGGTTCAGCTTCTTGAATTCATTAGCCGCTTGAAGGGTGAGCGGCAGCAGGGCAGAGGAGCCGTTGATGACGATTTTGCCGCTTAGCTTGCTGGCTGCGGTAGCGGTAGGTGTGGAAGCAGGAACAGAGCTGAACCCGATTACAGCGATAAGCGCTGCGATCGTTAATTGTTTAAACCATTTCATTAGAAAAGACCTCCATTAAATTAGTTAGTAATGTTTTTCCATTTGCCATTAGAAAGCACAGCCAGCTGTCCATCAATAAGTGCCGCGATATCCGAGTTTCCTGAAACGAGCAGTTCCGATACACTGTCAGACACGGTATGCACAAGCTTGCTCGTGCCTGTCGCATTGTCGATCTCATAGATCGCGTTCGTGCTGCTGCCATCAGCCGTTAGCAAATACAGCTTGCTTCCGCCTTGAACGAGCTGATAAACGTCTTTGTCAGCGAACAGCGGAGTGCTTGCCTTACCCGCATTGTCTACGGAAACCAGCTGTCCGATGCTCGCATCGTCTGCGCTTACGCTGACATAGCTAACTTTGGAGCCGTCAGCCGCGAAATGCAGGAACACCTTGTCCGCCGTATCTTTAGTAAGCTGTACGGGCTTATTGTCTGCGGCAGCCGTGTTGTAGAAGAAAATTTGCGGCTCAGTGCCCGTTGCATCAATAGCTACATCATCAAGCTCGACGTCCTTGCTGCTGTCCGCCGTTACTTTCGGCTGTTTGAAGACGTAGTAAGCAACTTTCGTACCGTCTGCAGATACCTCAAGGTTCGCCTTGTAGTCAACCTTGTCTTCGAGCAGCTTGGACACTTTGCCGTCAGCTAGAGAAAGCTTCGCGATGACAGAGCTTTTGTCGCCTTGCAGGAAGAAGAGGGACGAGCCGTCCTTCGACCATTGCAGCTCATTTTTGATCGAGCTGTCCGTGCTTACCTGCGTCGATTTTTTTGTGCTCAGATCAATCGTGAATACGGCGCCGTTCGCATCGGAGTAAGCGACGCTCTTTCCATCAGGAGACAGGACAAGATCGGACGCGCCTGTGGAAGTAAGCAATAGCGAGTACTTTCCGGTAGCGGCTTGAACTAAGTAATCCTCGCGGCCCTCGCCTGCAGAGTTCGATACAAGAAGCTGGGATGAGTTAACCCATACGGCATGTTCGGCGCCTGCAAGCAGCTGAACTGTCGAAATCATGCTGTTGTCATAGGTGCCGCCAAGCGCTTGAATGAAAGCAGCCGGTTCGATGAAGGTAGAGTAAGCCACCTCTTTAACCTGATGCTTAAGGGAAGAAGAAACGCCGTTAAGTACAATTGTTTTTGAAGAAGCTTTCAACTTCAGCGTTTTGCCTTCAAGCTTCACGACTACAGTATGGTCACGGTTAATGTGAAGCGTAGCGCCAATCGCATTAGTCATGTCGCGTACAGAGGCCAGCATGACGCCGCCATCCATAATCGTGCGAATCGAAACCTGGTTTGCGTTTACGAGAAAAGTTGCACGATTAATTTTTTGTACAGCCTGCTGGCCTGCTGCCGTTTGTGCGAATACCGGAGTGACTGCTGCTGCGCTTATTGCTGCTGTGATCATCGAGATTGCCATAGCTTTTTTCATTTGCATGGAATGAAGTCACCTTTCTCAAATGGGTATTTTTTCTTATAAACCGAGTGTCCGACGGCCGTGGTCGGTATGTATAGTTGGCTTAATCCCTCCCAGGCAGCGTTAGTTCGGAACGTTACATATGTAAACCATTGATTGCCACCTGATCATATCAACCATTTATCATCCCATTATTTAGAAAATTTATGGAATTTGTAAATGTATAGAGGAATAAGAACTAAAATAAGTGATTTCCGATGCGGGATAAATATCTCTTCAAAGTAGGATAAAAGTCCGTCATCATTTGCTGTTCTCCGGATTTTCTCGTACATATGGCCTCTGAAAGGTTGGAAATAAGGGAGTTCTCATTCCTGCAACATTTTTTGGCGTATGATCGTTCAATTAAAAGAACGGACAAAATCTTACGAACAGAAGAGGTGGACGATCATGAAGAAACGTTGGAGTGCAGCCGCGGCAGCTGTCGCAATCATGCTTTCTGCATCTATTGCAACACAGGCCTTTGCGGCTGCGCCCTTTAGCGACATCGCTAATGCAAGCAGCAAAACGAAGATTGAAGGTCTGCAGCAGCTAGGCATCGTAAAAGGGGTGAGCGATACGGCATTTCATCCAGAGGACAATCTGACAGCCGCGCAGGGAATTTCCTTAATCGTGAGAACGACGCAGCTCAGCCTTGCCGCCATTAGTTTCCCGAGCGCGCCGACAGCAGACGGTTTTTATACAAAGGTAAAAAATAACGCGTGGTACGCGGAGGATTTCGTAATTGCCCATTATAACGGCCTGGATATCCCGGCGGATATTGATCCGAAGGCGCCGCTGACCAAGGAGCAGTTCATCCATTACCTCGTGCAGGCAATTGAGCTTACAGGCCAGTATCCGCTCGTCAAAATGTTCATTCCGATTCAAGACGAGCAGGATATCACGGTCGCGTACCAAGGTACGATTCAGCGGGCGCTGCTGTATAAGATCGTTGCCTTGGATGAGGAAGGAAAGTTTGATCCGGCGCATCTGTTGACCCGTGCCGAGGCAGCTGCCATCTTGTATGATGCGCATAGCTTTATTGAAGCGCATAAGGATAATGGCGAAGCTCCGGAGCCGGAAACAAACGCTTAATACTTGTCAAAAATAAAAGCAGCTAATCAGGCTTTGCTGAAGCCGGATTAGCTGCTTTTATTTCATTTAATGAATATCCATTATTTGTCCGAGCATCGCTATAATTCCAAGTGGAGTAATGAGGATTAAGTGTGCAATCCTTATTTATATCATATATTCTATTAAAAATTCAATAAAAAACTGAAAAAAGCCTTGAAAATTTTTCTAGGCTGTAGTATCTTTTTTTATAGAGAGATTAAGGAGGTGAATGGAGATGGAGAAGATGGCAATGCAAATGATGATGAATATGTGTATGGATGAAATGATGTGCAAGATGAAATCCATGAAGATGATGATGGACATGTGTATGGAAATGAAAATGATGGACGGCATGGATATGAACATGATGATGATGAAAATGCAAGAGTGCGACGAAATGTCCACAATGATGATGAAGATGATGCGCGACATGGAGCAAGTATCGATGTAAGGATATCGATCTATGAATCTGGACATTCATAGAACTTAGAGATGTTATTTCATCGGCAGAGCAGCTCGCTGCATGCAATCAATTATAGCTTGACCATACATAGCTAAGCAGAGCAGATAACTGCATGCCGGCTTTTTTTTATTTTCAGACCTATCGCTATTCAGCCTCGATTACTTCCCCTATAGAGCGTAGTGAGCTTTCAGCTTGCTTGCGATCATTACCCGTTGAAGCTTAAATTCCCATACCTTTTCTCTCAATTGCTGTTGCTGCTGCTCCGAATGTTGAGCACTCCGAAGCTGTTCATATATTTCAAGCATTTTACGATTTATATGATCGAAACGCAGCCATAAATCGACGCGAACGCCATGCTTGATTTCGAGACGGATGTGGTTTTCTTTGGCATGCAAAGTTTGGATGATTTGCTGCTGCCACTCGGCATCTCCGATTCGTAAAGCAAAGTTATAAAGATCCAAATAATCGTCAACCCATTTTGCGGCAATTTGTTGCTCGGAATATGTCATGCAGGCCAGCTCCAATCTCCGTAAACTTCGTATACCGAGTATTATACTCGGAATTGGTGGAATTGCAAGAAATTTATTTAACCCTTACAAAAATAGCCGGGTATTCGTAAAAGTCCAGTTCTGATAAGAGGTTTTCGTATAGGGGCAGTCATTGTGCGGATAACGGAATCAATCCCAATCTGATAGATTGGAATTAATTCCGCTGAATCGTCTGCTGGTTTGGGGGAGATGGATCAGGAGGACGCTCCGTTCTTAAGAGCTGCGAACACAGTAAAGCCATTATGCTTGTATATGCAATCCGAATCGGCAAAACCAGCCTCGCGAAGCCATTCCAGCTGATCATGCACGCTCGCATTGATGTCGACCTTTCGGCGCTCAATAGACGCTTCGATGGCCTCGTTTGATAAGCCGCTTTGCCGAATAGCAGCTTTCCACTGCGTCATGTAATAATCGTCCCAATAGGGCGTCGCTCCCGCCGCCTGATCAGCGTTAACGAAGCAGCCGCCATCGGCTAACAGCTCATGGATGGTGCGCATCAGCGCACGTTTGGCAGGATGTGTCAGGTGATGAATGGACAAGGAAGAGATGACGGCATCGTACTTTTCCGTATAGGAGTAGCTCGTATAATCAGCCGCTATATAGCGGACGGCAGGATCACTGCCGAAGCGGACGCGCGCTTCCTTCAGCATTTCCTCGCTCAGATCGATTAAGGTGAGTGAGGCGCCCGGATATTTGCTGCGTATGAAGGATGAAAAAAGGCCGGTTCCTGCCCCCAAGTCCAAAATGCGGGGAGCAGCGCTCACGCAGTTTACGGAGCCTGCTGCGATGCCGTAAAAATCATCAAAGCAGGGAATGAGCTGACGGCGCTGACGATCGTAATTTGGCGCGGCCGCATCAAACTGTTGTTTTACAATATCACTCATAGAAATGCCTCCTCGAAAAGATAATGGAATAGCTGCTCTGAAGTGTTTCCGTATGAAGTTAAGTTGTATATTACAGCGGCTCCCTTCATAATGGAAATATATAAATAGAATAATATTTATAGGCACAGACTATTACCGAGGAGCTTTAATGGCTGAAAAATACATATTGCGTTTGCTGGTTTTTGGTGTTATCATTGGAGAAAATTTTACGATTATCGTTGATTCTATATGACAAGCTAAATAGCTTTTACATTCGATGACGAGAAAGAGTACGTAACGGGCCTGATCGAACAGAGAGTTGGGGCAGCTGAAAACCAACGTTCGGGCGTTTGCGGAAAGCCATCTCCGAGAAGCAGGCTGAACGAGAGTAAGCTCTGCCGCATTTCCAGCGTTAACGGGAACATGTATTGATGGATACGTGAGCAGAGTGTCGCGCTTTGGCGTGAAACTAGGGTGGTAACACGGGTGGAGACTCGTCCCTTTATAGGGATGGGTCTCTTTTTGTTTTCTCAATTTATTTTAGGAGGAACGGGAATGAAAACATGGTCTATGAGTGAGCTAATCTCGCCGGCGGTGCAGCAAATTCCGCCTTCGGGCATTCGCAAGTTTTTCAGTATGGCTGAAGGCAATAAGGACATTATTTCGCTTGGCGTCGGGGAGCCTGACTTCGTAACGCCGGAGCGGGTTAGGGCAGCCTGCGTCCGGGCATTGGAGCTCGGCAGAACCTCCTACACGCCAAACGCGGGACTTATGGAGCTTAGAGAAGAGATTGCAGCCTATTTATACAATAGCTTTCAAATCAAATATGAGCCTGCGAATGAAATAATCGTTACGGTTGGAGGGAGCGAAGCGATTGATCTTGCGCTGCGGGCATTAATTGGGCCAGGCGATGAAATCATTGTGCACGTTCCCAATTATATTGCGTACTCACCGATTGCGCAGCTGAACGGCGGAAAGGTCGTCCAGGTCGAAACGTATGCGAAGGATCATTTTAAGCTGACGGCCGAGGCTTTGGAGGCGGCGATCACGCCGCGCTCGAAGGTGCTTATTATTAACTATCCGAACAATCCGACAGGCGGCATCATGACGTATGCGGATTGGCTGCCGATCCTTAAGGTCGTGGAAGAGCATAACCTTATCGTCATTTCGGATGAGATTTATGCGGAGCTTACCTACGATGAGAAACATGTGAGCTTTGCCTCGCTGCCGGGGATGAAGGAGAGAACGCTGCTCATAAGCGGATTCTCCAAAGCGTTTGCGATGACAGGCTGGAGAATCGGCTATGCTTGCGGCAATCATGAGCTGATTGCCGCGATGCTGAAAATTCATCAATATACTGTAATGTGCGCGCCGATTATTGGTCAAATCGCGGCGATTGAATCGCTGCGGAACGGCTTAGAGGATAAGGACATGATGATAGAGTCGTACGCACAGCGCAGACGGATGTTTGTGAAGGGTTTGAGGGAAATCGGCCTTCCCTGCCACGAGCCGCGGGGGGCATTTTACGCGTTTCCGTCCATTAAGCACACGGGACTTGATTCAGACGCTTTTGCGCAAAAGCTGTTGTTCGATGCAGGGGTGGCTACCGTTCCGGGACATGTATTCGGCCTTGGCGGGGAAGGGTTTATCCGCTGCTCCTACGCATCCTCCGTACCAAGACTCACCGAAGCGCTGGATCGTATCGACCGCTGCTTGAGAGCCTCCGGCTTGTCAGGGTAATTTTGAGCGCTGAATAGCTTACTCAGAAGCGCTAAATCGAATATCATGCGTGCTGGATGAATCTGCCGCAAACTCCAGCAGCTTAGCGCCTTCCTCGGCTAGGGCGTCGCGATCCGTCTGCCTGAGCGGCTCGAACGGATGGATGATAAGAGCAGCGGATCCGCGGGCTTGCTCTATTTTCCAAGTGCCCCGCACGAATCCGTCGATAAGGAAAGTTGAACGAATGATGCCGTTTACCGTAAACACAAGGGCTTTGTACTTCTCATCCATGATACGGCTGCGGTCGGAGTATGACAGCAGCATGTTGTCGAATTCGGATAGAAAGCGCGGCGGAGCAGCCGTGTTGGCAGCCGGCAATGGAGCATCCGGTACATCAAACAGCTCATTGCCCTGCTCGTCAGAGAAGGTGCGCAGCAGAGGACGCAAACGCAGGACCGTCTCTCGGAGCCTGCTAAGTCCCGACCATACCTGCATATCTTTAATGGTAGCTGGTCCGAAAGCAGCTAGATAGCGAAGCAGCATCTCATCGAGTGAAGAGGAATCAGCAAGAGCTTGGCCAAGCCAAGCTTCAGCAGAGGTATGCGCTGCCTGACCGCCAGAACCCCATATGCCGCGTGGCGGCACTTGGATGAGCGGAACAAATGTCCGGATCACATAGCCAAGGGCCGCAGGATTGCAGCCGGGCCATTGCTCCCCCAGCCGTTTGCCGAGCTCATTGAAGGTGAGCGGCTGCTCCTCCACTAATGCGCGGCCAGCCGCACAAACCGCTTGCAGATCAATATCCTTCAGATCTTTGCCGAATGTGCTTTGCAGACCTTTTTCTAATACGGTTTGCAGCAAGGGGCGCAGTGTCAGGCAGTCGCGTGCGCTGACCATATGGATCGTAGAGCGCATAAGTCCAAGACGGACCACTTGCCGCTCTTTGATAAGCTCTGACAGCTGCTCTTGGCGAAAGCCTTCAAGCCGCGTCCAAAGCGCAAAGTATGGCGGATTAGGCGCCTGCGCTTGAATCGCCACCAACCGTTCGATAGCCTCCAGCGGGGAAAGGCGCGAGCGACGAAGCAGCATTTGCCTCTCCAGCAAAGCCCGGTTTAGCTGCCGCGTTTGTAAAATCGGCGCCGAAGCAGCCCCAGCTCGCTCGGATGAAGATTTAGTCATGCCGCATGTTCCTCCTCAATTATCGTCCATTCTTCTTTCTTAACTTCATTATAATCAATAAACTCTGATAGCTTAACGATATTATTTACGGATATATCCATTTCAATAGGGAAAACTTTCTCATTATGAATAAGATTCTGATATCCATTTAAGATGAGAATCTGAAACGGATTCATGAGGAAGGACTGAAGCTGTTGAATTTAAAGATCCGAACATTTCCCGTGATCCTTATGGCATTTATCATAGCGGTCATAGCGGCAATCCCGTCTGCTTATGCAAGAGAAGTCCGGCCGGAGTACAATGAACCTTACCGGCCTCAGTTTCATTTTACCCCTGTCCAAAATTGGATGAACGACCCAAACGGATTGGTGTACTTTAAAGGGGAGTATCATCTTTTTTACCAGTATAACCCATTCGGTAATACGTGGGGAAACATGAGCTGGGGGCATGCTGTTAGCAAAGATCTGGTGCATTGGCATCATTTGCCGGTGGCCTTGGAGCCTGATCGTCTGGGAATGATTTGGTCCGGCACCGCGGTAGTGGATGAGCATAATACTAGCGGTTTTTTCAAGGGGAAACCAGGAGGAATGATGGCGGTCTATACAAGCTCCGGAGAAACCCAGCAGCAAAGTATCGCATACAGCGCGGACAATGGCCGGACTTGGACGAAATACGAGGGGAATCCCGTTCTGCCGAATCCGGGGATCAAAGATTTTCGCGATCCGAAAGTTTTTTGGAATGACCAGACGCAAAGATGGACGATGCTTGTTGCCGCGGGCGATAAAATAATGTTCTATGCTTCCAGCGATCTAAAAACCTGGACCTATTTGAGCGAATTCGGCGCGCGGGAGGGGGCTCACGGCGGGGTTTGGGAAGTTCCGGATTTGTTTGAACTGCCTGTCGACGGCGATCCTTCCCATACCAAATGGGTATTGAAGGTGGACATCAGCCCTGGCGAAAAGAATGAAGGCTACCGGGGGCAATATTTTATCGGCCGGTTCGACGGGACGAAGTTTGTCAATGACAATCCAACGGAGAAAGTGTTATGGATCGAGCATGGGAAGGACTTCTATGTTCCCTTGTCATGGAATCATTTGCCAAGACGGCGCGTCTGGCTCGCCTGGATGAACAATTGGCAGTATGCGGAGGAGACTCCTGCCTCTCCATGGAGGGGAGCGATGTCGATTCCGCGTGAGGTTGCTTTAATAACCGTACCGCAAGAGGGAATCAGACTGGTGCAGACCCCGATTCAGGAGCTGCAGCAGCTTCGAATGAGCGGCGAAAAGCGGAAAACGCCGCAAACGATCACTCCGGGATCGAATCTGCTCGCGGGGCTTCAAGGTGATACCTATGAAATTGAAGCTGAATTCGAATTGGACACGGCGGCGGAATTTGGTTTTAAAGTACGAAAAGGAGAGGGTGATGAGACCATTGTCGGATATGATACAACGGGTTCGCAAATGTTCGTAAACCGGACAAAGTCGGGGAATACGCAATTTAGTCCGTTTTTCCCGGGCGAGTTTCGGGCTCCTTTGACCCCTGTCCGCAACCGGATCAAGCTGCATTTGTTCGTTGACCGTTCATCCGTGGAAGTATTCGGGAATCGCGGAGAGCAGGTAATCACGAGCTTGATTTTTCCTTCTCCCGACAGTCGGGATGTTGAGCTTTACGCCAAAAACGGAAATGTCAAATTGAACGCCCTGCATTTCTTTCATTTAAAGAGTGCGTGGAGGGACGAGCGTGTATCTCCAAGATGACGGGAGAAACGAACGGACTCGGAAAGCGGATTTCTGCAGTTGGATGTACAAATATATTTCATGTTAAAGCTCTCCTTTACAACAGGGAGAGCTTTTTTTCGTTCATCCTAGCTTCAAACTGTTGCTAATGACCACGCTGACTGGAAAAGTAAGCGTTCCCTTCGGCTGCTTGTTTATGTTATTTTTTTAAAGAACGATACCATTTCATATAGAAGAGGGAGCGATTTAGATGTCAGAGCAGTCGAAAGAGTGGATTTTGCATTCGGTTATTTTTAGCTTGAAGCATGAGCAGGGTTCGGAGGCGGAGCGTCAATTTTTGGAGGATGGTAAGCGTATTCTTACATCGATTCCAACCGTAACGAACTTTCAAGTCTATAAGCAAGTAAGCGCGAAAAATGAATTTCATCACGGCTTCTCCATGGAGTTTGCGAATCAAGCCGATTACGATGCATATAACGAGCATCCGCTTCATGTGCAATTTGTGAATGAGCGTTGGGTGACGGAAGTCGAAAATTTTCTTGAAATCGATTACGTGAAGTAGAACAATGATTGAAGATTTGTGCGAAACGGCATATAATGAGCGGTATAGACAGAACATTTTCGCACAAATATGAACAAAATGGGAAGAGGGACTAACGGATGAAAAAGCTTAAAGTGCTGCAGCAGCTGACGGAAGCAGGCGTTGTGGCGGTATTGCGCGCGGACTCGCCAGAGGAAGTCGTAGAAATGTCGCGCCGCGCGATCAAAGGCGGAATTAAAGCGATTGAAATTACGATGACGGTACCATTCGCGCTTCGCGCGATCGAGCAATTATCGAAGGAATATTCAAGCAGCGTGTCTCCTGATGCGGATAACTTCGCTATTATCGGCGTAGGCACTGTGCTTGATCCGGAAACGGCGCGCGCTGCTATATTAGCCGGAGCTGAATATGTGGTCTCGCCGGCGATCAACGCCGATACGATCAAGCTTTGCAACCGGTACTCGGTTCCGATTCTGCCGGGCACGATGACGATCCACGAAATTCAAACCGCGCTTGAGCTGGGCGTTGATATCGTGAAGTTGTTCCCGGGCAACCTTTATTCTCCGAGCGTGATTCCTTCTATCAAAGGACCGCTTCCGCAGGCTAACGTCATGCCGACCGGCGGTGTATCGCTCGACAATTTGAAGGACTGGATCAAGGCCGGCGCGGTAGCGGTCGGCATTGGCTCCGATCTGACGAAGGATGCCGTGAAAACCGGCGACTTCTCGCTAATTGAGAAAAAGGCGGCTGCTTATATCGCAGCTTACCGCGAAGCGAAAGGGCTTTAGCATGAAACCCTGATGGAGAGGAATAGCCTCTGTCAGGGTTTTTTACTATGATAATGCAAGCGTTTTAAATGAGATGAAGGGAAGTTTCAGCCAATGATTAAACGTGAACAAATTCGAATTCGTGATCCGTACATATTCGTAGATGAGCAAGAGAAATGTTATTACCTTTATGGAACAACCGATCATAATGTATGGGCTGGTCCGGGGACAGGCTTCGATACGTACCGGAGCACGGATCTGGAACAGTGGGACGGACCGTACCCTGCCTTCAGACCGGAGCCGGGCTTTTGGGCAGATCATCACTTCTGGGCGCCTGAGGTATATTTATACCGGAACAGCTATTATATGTTCGCCTCCTTTAAATCGGACGACAAGCGCCGTGCGACGCAAATTTTAAAAGCGGACAGTCCGCTGGGTCCCTTTAAGCCGCATGGCAGCATGCCGGTTACGCCAGCCGACTGGGAATGTCTCGACGGAACGCTGCATATCGAAGCGGACGGAACGCCGTGGATGGTATTTTGCCATGAGTGGGTACAAGTAAAGGATGGAAAAATGTGCGCGGTTCCGCTGACTCCAGATCTCAGCGAAGCGGCCGGGGAGCCGGTTACGCTCTTCTCCGCTTCGGAAGCGCCTTGGGCCGCAGCTGGCGGAGATGAGAAAGAGGTCTACGTAACAGACGGTCCGTTCCTGTTCAGAAATCAGGAGGGCGATCTGCTCATGCTATGGTCAAGCGGCTCGAAGAACGGCTATGCAATCGGCATTGCGCGTTCGGAGACCGGTAAAGTCGAGGGGCCGTGGAAACAGGATAAGGAGACGCTGTTCCCCGAGGAAGGCGGACATGGGATGCTGTTCCGATCGCTGGAGGGGCCGGCTTATGCTGGCGATGCATGCGCCTAATAATCAGCCGGACGAGCGGGCTGTATTTATTGAGGTAGAAGAGAAGAATGGTACGCTGCGGAGAAAGGCTTAACGGACGCTTGTCCGTTATAGCCGGATACGACGGAATACGGAATAAATTATCGCAGCCGATTTATGCATCATTGCTTGATTCTCGGCTGGAATAGCGTTATAACAGAAACAGGGTCATGAAGAGACAAACCAATTGATTAAAGGAGTCGTTCAATTAATGGATTATCGGATTGAGAAGGACACGATGGGTGAAATTCAAGTTCCTGCAGACAAACTGTGGGGAGCGCAAACGCAGCGAAGCCTGCAAAATTTTAAAATAAGCGGAGAGCGCATGCCGATTGAAGTTGTATATGCGATGGCTTATATTAAAAAAGCTGCCGCGTTGGCAAACGAGAAGCTCGGCGTTTTGGATGCGGCTAAATCGGCGATCATCGGCGAAGCGGTAGACGAAATCGTTGCCGGCAAATGGGATGACCATTTCCCGCTCGTCGTATGGCAAACGGGCAGCGGCACGCAAACGAACATGAACGTAAACGAGGTCATTGCGAATCGTGCGAACAACTTGCTGGCTGAACGCGGCAGCGAAGTGCGCATTCACCCGAATGACGACGTAAACCGCTCGCAAAGCTCGAACGATACATTCCCGGCTGCTATGCACATCGCCGGCGTTATCGCGCTGGAGGATCGTTTGCTTCCGTCGCTTGATCTGCTTAACGGTACGCTTCGCGCGAAAGCGGAGAAGTTCAACGATATTGTAAAGATCGGCCGTACTCATCTTCAGGATGCTACTCCGATTACGCTTGGCCAAGAAATCAGCGGCTGGTATGCCATGCTGGACAGAACGCGCGCGATGCTCGTGCAAAGCGTAGATACGATGCGCGATTTGGCGCTTGGCGGTACAGCTGTAGGTACGGGTCTTAACGCGCACCCTGATTTTGCAGTTGCGGTTGCGCAGGAAGTGACGGCTCTTACAGGCAAAAACTTCATTACGGCGGAGAACAAATTCCATTCACTAACCAGCCACGATCAAATCGTTTACACACACGGCGCGGTAAAAGCGCTTGCGGCCGATTTGATGAAAATCGCCAACGATGTCAGATGGCTGGCAAGCGGTCCGCGCTGCGGCATCGGCGAAATTTCGATTCCGGAGAACGAGCCGGGCAGCTCGATCATGCCGGGTAAAGTAAATCCGACGCAAAGCGAAGCTTTGACGATGGCGGTATGCCAAGTTATCGGGAATGACACTGCCATTTCGATGGCGGCGAGCCAAGGCAACTTTGAGCTCAATGTGTTCAAGCCAGTTATCATTTATAACTTCCTGCAATCGATAGCGTTGCTTGCTGACGGCATGGTATCGTTCAACGACAACTGTGCGATCGGCATTGAGCCGAACGAAGCGGCAATCAAACGCAATCTTGATCAATCGCTCATGCTCGTTACGGCGCTTAACCCGCATATCGGCTACGAGAATGCGGCTGCGATTGCGAAAAATGCGCACAAAAAAGGACTTACGCTGAAGGAGTCGGCTATCGCGAGCGGTTTGCTGACGTCCGAGCAGTTCGATGAGTTTGTCCGTCCGGAGAACATGATCGGAAAACGCTAATAAACAGATGAGATAAGAAGGGCCGGCGCCTGTCATGTCATGACGCAGCGCCGGTCTTTTTTCTGCATGTCAAGACATGCGTATGCTCACAAGTGCTGCGAATTTTATGGTATGATACGAGGGGCTGCCCATGCAGCTATACTATTCGAAAAAGTAGGTTTTTCTTATGCATTTATTGTCTGTAGAACATATAACAAAGAGCTATGGCGAGAAGCTGTTGTTCGAAAATGTCACGTTCGGCGTAGAGGATGGCGATAAAATAGGCATTATTGGCGTGAACGGTACAGGGAAGTCGACCTTCCTTAAGGTAATTGCCGGCTTGGAGCCGGCCGATTCAGGCACCATCTCGATCGGCAACCGGGTAACGGTAAGAATGCTGGCGCAGGACCCGGCGTTCGCTCCGGACGAAACGGCGCTGGAGCATGTGCTTGGCGGCGATTCGCCGCAGCTGAGAGCCGTTCAGGCCTATGCGTCGGCAATGGCGGCGATTGAGCTGAAGCCGAGCGACGAAGCGCTGCAGGAGCAGCTGATCAAGGCGAATCAGCTTATGGATGAGCTGGACGCGTGGCAGCTGGAGAGCGACGCTAAGATGGCGTTATCCAAGCTCGGCATTCATGATTTTGAGGCGAAGGTTGAGACGCTTTCGGGCGGTCAGCGCAAGCGGGTCGCCATGGCTGCGGCGCTCTTGCTTCCGTCAGATGTCCTCATTCTAGATGAGCCTACGAACCATATCGATAATGATTCGGTTGCCTGGCTGGAAGGCATGCTGCAAAAGCGCAGAGGCGCGCTGCTCATGATTACGCATGACCGCTATTTCCTTGATCGTGTCAGTAATCGTGTAATCGAGCTTGATAAGGGTGGGGCCCATTTCTATCAAGCGAACTACAGCCGGTTTCTTGAGCTGAAGCTGGAGCGGGAAGAACGGGAAGCGGCAACGGAGTCGAAGCGTCAAAACCTGCTGCGCAATGAGCTCGCCTGGATTAGACGCGGCGCAAAGGCGAGGACAACGAAGCAAAAGGCGCGTATCGACCGGTTCGAGGCGCTGAAGGCAGATGCGCCGAAGCAAGCGGGCGGCAAGATGGACGTAACGGTTGCGTCATCTAGATTGGGACGGAAAATCGTCGAGATCGAAGAGGTGACGAAACGGTTCGGCGATCGGACGCTTATTCGCGATTTCAGCTATATCGCGGTTCCTGAGGACCGGGTTGGCATCGTTGGACGCAACGGAAGCGGGAAGTCCACGCTGCTGAAGCTCATAACCGGACAATTGCTGCCGGATGAAGGAACGGTCGAGCTGGGCGCTACCGTTAAGCTGGGATGGTTCTCGCAGGAGCATGAAGATATGGACCAATCGCTGCGCGTAATCGAATACATTCGCGAGGGCGCTGAGCAGGTGAAGACGGCGGACGGTTCGACGATATCGGCAGGTCAAATGCTAGAGCGCTTCTTGTTCTCGCCGACGATGCAGTGGACCCCGATATCGAAGCTGTCCGGCGGCGAGAAGCGCCGCTTGCAGCTATTGCGCGTGTTAATGAACGCGCCGAATGTGCTGCTGCTTGATGAGCCGACGAATGATTTGGATATATCGACCTTGACGGTGCTGGAGGATTATTTGGATGATTTTCCGGGCGTCGTGTTCGTAGTCTCTCATGACCGCTACTTCTTAGACCGTACGGTTGATAAAATCGTCGCATTTGAAGGTGACGGCGTCATTACTCACCACACGGGCAACTATTCCGACTATCAGGCTTTTATCGAGAAGCATGGTTCTGCGGCGCCAGCTGCAGCTGCAGCTGCATCGAAGCCGAAGCCGGCAGTAACCGTTGATTCAAGCAGCGCGGCTGCGCCTGCGAAAGCGGCGGGTAAAGAGCGCGCATTGAAAATGTCGTACAAGGAGCAAAAAGACTTCGAGCAAATCGACGGCTGGATCGCGGATGCGGAAACGGAACTTAGCGAGATTGCGGTGCGCATGGAGGCGGCAAGCAGCGACTCCGCGCGGCTGCAGGAGCTTATGGCGGAGCAGCAGCAGCTTGAAGAGAAGCTGGAGCAGCTGATGGACCGTTGGGCAGAGCTGAATGAACTGGCAGAGCGGATCGCGGCTCAGAAGTAAGATGGAGATCGTTAACAGCAAGAACTATTAGTACGATAAAACAAGCTGAAAGGCGGAATTGCTAATGAGCGTTAACGAGATTCGCAATATCTATTGTATTGGCCGCAACTACCGGCTTCATGCTTTGGAGCTTGGCAACGAGGTGCCTGAGGAGCCGCTCGTATTTACGAAGCCGTCCCACGCTGTTGTTCCGATGAACGGAAATGTCGTCGAACTGCCTGGAAATGTTGGCGAGGTGCATTTTGAGCTGGAAATCGTGCTGAGAATCGGCCGGGCTTATGAGCCGGGAATCGATACCGAGCTTTGCATTGACGGCATGGCGCTTGGCCTTGACTTAACGCTTCGCGACGTACAGTCCAAGCTGAAGGCGAAGGGGCAGCCTTGGCTTGCCGCCAAAGGCTTTAAAGGCTCTGCTCCGCTGGGCGAATGGCTGCCATATCCGGGTGCGGCAGCGCTTGCGGAGAACGAATTCGTGCTTTTGCGGAGCGGAGAAGAAGCGCAGCGCGGACAGGCCAGCGACATGCTGTTCAATGTGGCGGAGCTTATCAAGTATGTCGGAGAGCACTACGGACTTGGCGCCGGCGACATCCTGTACACGGGAACGCCCGCAGGTGTAGCTGCTTTGCATGACGGCGATCAGCTGCAAGCGGTATGGGCGGGAAATACGGTTGGCAGCTGCAGCGTGAAGCTTGTCTAACATAAGGCGTACGGGATTGGCGCAGATTTACAAACGAATGACGAACAGCTCTTCCATTGATGGAAGAGCTGTTTTTTTGAAAGATAAGCATAAAACTTCCTGATCCTACGTCCGGATTGGCCGGGGTTTAAGTAATCGAACGAGGGTGCCCCGGCAGCGATTTCGCTTCTGGGCACCCTCGTTGTCATAGCTATTGCAGCTTATTTGCCGTTAAATGCGCTCAGCATCCACACATGCTTCTCGAGCGTTGTATGAATCGCAAGGAGCATGTCTGCCGTTGTTTCATCGTCAGCCTTCTGTGCCGCTTCCATGCCTTCCTTCAGCTCGCCGATGATCGTCGTGAAATCCTCGATTAATTGATCGACCATCTGCGTGGCATCCTCTTTATTTGACGCTTCTTGAATGCTCGAGGTATTCAAATAGTCCTTCATTGTTGCTATTGGTTTGCCCTTCACGGCCAGCAGACGCTCTGCAATCTCATCGACGTGAAGCGCAGCCTCCTCGTACAACTCTTGGAACTTAGCATGCAAGGTGAAAAACTGGGAGCCCTTTACATACCAATGGTAATTGTGAAGCTTGATGTAAAGCACGCTCCAGTTGGCGATTTGGCGGTTTAAGTGCTGTTGTACGGTTGTGGTTGCAGTTGCAGTTGTCATTATAATCATCCTTTCTGATGGTAGTCTGTGCGATTAACAGTCTGCGAATACGAAAAGGGCCAGGCTGACATTGATAACCTCAATTAATTAGACTAATTACTTATTTATAATAATTACAAACTATAGGGGGTTTGTCAATATCATTACAACATTGTGCTAGAAATGAAACAGGTTTATGCATAGCGAAACGGCATTTTAATGTAAAGCCTATCTTCTAACGGCTATCGCTTCACATCATTTTAAGTATGAGGTGAGGATTCTGCTGCAGTTTGGAGACAGTTGATTTATTCGAGGGAAAAAGAGAGCGTTTACAAAAATGCGATTGACAAAATTACACAACGTAAATATAGTATGATCTATAAGATGAAACGTTTAATCATATAAGAGTAATACTTCTTTTGAATCATGAATATGATCTTTATTTGTGCGGAAATAATTTTGGTAAAACGTTTAATTAAATCAAGGGTGGTTTGTTATGAATCAGGACAGAGTAACGATTAAAGATGTAGCCAAAACGGCAGAGGTATCCATTGCGACCGTATCCAACGTATTAAACGGCACGGGCAGAGTGTCGCCCGATACCGTGCGGAGGGTTACGGAAGCCATTACAAAACTAAACTTCGCGCCAAGCACGTCCGCGCGCAATTTGAAGGATAAAAAATCTTCCTTGATTGCTGTTATCGTTCCTTTCCTGGAAAAAGGGAGGCTGCATGACAATCCGTTCTACTGGCAGCTCGTAACAGGAATCGAGGAGGGAGCGCGCAACGAGAAGCTGCATGTCATTCTTGTCGGAGTAGAGCCGGATGAACAATTTTCGTTCGTTCGAGAGCGCCATCTGGACGGCTTGATCGTCATCGGAATATTCGAGGGCACCGATATTTTTGAACGAATATTGCGCTTAAATGTTCCTTGTGTGTTTATGGACAGCTACCTTGAGAATGATGAGTTGTATCAGGTTGGACTTGATGACGAGCTTGGCGGATACATCGGCACGAAGCATCTCTTGTCGCTGGGCCATCGAAATATCGCGTTGTTGACCGGTACATTAATGCACGGCGGAGTTAATTACAGACGGTGGCTCGGTTACTGCAAAGCGCTGAAGGAATCGGATATTTCGTACCGTGAAGAGCTGGTGATCGAGGCGCCTACCTCATCCGCGAGCGGTTACCGCACAGCGTCCATAATTGCTCCAAATGTGAAAGACATTACTGCCGTTTTCGCTTTGTCGGATGTAACAGCAATCGGACTTATCAAAGGGCTATATGATTTAGGATATGTGGTACCGCGCGATATATCTGTCATGGGCTTTGACGACAATCAAAACAGCCGTTATATGGTGCCCGCTTTAACGACCGTTCATCAGGATATTGTGCTAAAGGGCCAGACCGCTGTAAAGCTGCTGATCGC
Source organism: Paenibacillus sp. J2L1-98 (assembly GCF_056269405.1). NCBI lineage: Bacteria > Bacillati > Bacillota > Bacilli > Caryophanales > Paenibacillaceae > Paenibacillus > Paenibacillus sp. J2L1-98. The sequence continues at coordinate 90,921 of NZ_JBWDNW010000018.1, forward strand.
TCAAATGGAAAACGAGCAGGAAATGGACCGGAAAGTCGTCATAGGCGTTGAGCTTACGATTAGGCAAAGTACGGCAGCGAGGATATGAGATAAGCGCTTGTAAGAAGCGATGGCTGAAAAGGAGGTGATGGAGCAGCCTGACGACCGCAATAAATGGTTCAAGTTATCGAAATGGTCTTGTATTCGCTGAAAGAAATACCTGTATTTCAATTTGGTGAAGGAGTGTTTCATTGATGAATTTTCTTTGGAAACGTTTGGCCTTGTTCGCAATAGCTATGGCGCTCGTATTGCCAACCGCCAGCTTACACCCGAGGGAGGCGGAAGCGTTGACGGCTTCCTCAGCCCTAAGTCCTGTTACGCCTAAGGATACGGTGTATCAAATTATTACGGACCGATTTGCCGACGGCAACGCGAGCAACAATATTCCTTCCGGCTTCGATTCGACATTGTTTGATGATGCGAATAGCGATGGGAAAGGGGACGGCAATGATTTAAAGCTTTATCAGGGCGGAGATTGGCAGGGCATTATTGATAAAATTCCTTATTTGAAAAATATGGGCGTAACAGCCGTTTGGATATCAGCGCCTTATGCGAACCGGGATACAGTTATTGAGGATTATCAGCCTGGCGGCGGCATGGACCGGTGGACCAGCTTTCACGGCTATCATGTACGCAATTACTTTGCGACCAACAAACATTTTGGACTTATGCAAAACTTCGAGCAGCTGCGCGATGCGCTGCATAATGAAGGAATGAAGCTTGTGATCGATTTCGTTACGAACCACACCAGCCGTTGGCAAAACCCGACAAACGGATTTTCCGCCGAAGACGGCAAGCTCTATGAGCCGGATAAAAACGCGTCAGGCAATTATACTTTTGATGTGAGCGGCAATCCATACGATTATAACAGCGATGGCAAAATAGAAAATTTAATTGCCGATCCGAATAACGATGCGTTCGGCTGGTTTCACGGATTAGGCGACCGCGGCAGCGACAGCACGCCTTTCGGCTTCCGCCATAAAGAGCTGGGCTCGCTTGCTGATTTCTCGCAAGAGAACGCGAGCGTAGTGGCGCATTTAGAGAAAGCCGCGGCGTTCTGGAAATCAAAAGGCGTCGACGGCTTCCGGCATGATGCTACGCTTCATATGAACCCTGCTTTTACGAAGGGGATTAAAGATGCGATTGATTCCGCAGCGGGCGGGCCGCTCACGCATTTCGGCGAATTTTTCATCAGCAGGCCAGATCCTAAATACAACGAGTACCGTACGTTCCCTGACCGCACAGGGGTAAATAATCTCGACTTTGAGTATTACCGTGCGGCAACCAACGCATTTGGGAATTTCTCGGAAACGATGAGTTCCTTCGGTTCTATGCTGACACAAACCAGCAGCGATTATTCTTATGAGAATCAGGCGGTTACTTTCTTAGATAATCATGACGTCACGCGCTTCCGTTACATTCAACCGAACAACAAGCCTTATCATGCGGCGCTCGCTGCATTGTTGACATCCCGCGGCACGCCGAATATCTATTACGGCACCGAGCAATACGTCTCTTCGGTGGACAGCAGCGACATTGCCGGCCGCGTATTTATGGAACAAGAGGTTTCATTCGATCAAACGACGACAGCTTACAAGGTCATCAAGGAGCTTTCGGCGCTTCGTAAATCCAACGAAGCAGTCGCTTACGGCACGACTTCCATTCTATACAGCACGGATAATGTTCTTGTCTATCAACGCCAGTTCTACGACAAGCAGGTGATCGTAGCCATCAATAGACAGCCGGACGTTTCGTATACTATTCCTGCGATCGATACGACTTTTCCGACGGGAACGTATACCGATGTGCTGGGCGGCCTGCTATATGGCGCATCGAACACGGTAACGAACGTCTCTGGTCAGAATAAAATGTCCAGCTTCACGCTGTCAGGCGGCGAAGTTAACGTCTGGTCGTATAAATCGCTTGGCACGACCATTCCGAGAATAGGCGATGTCGTCTCGACTTCAGGCCGTGCAGGCAATACGGTGTATATTTACGGAACAGGCTTAGGCGGAACGGCTGCAGTGAAATTCGACACCGTGACAGCAACCGTCGTTTCTAACAATGATACGTTTATCGAGGCGGTCGTTCCTTCTGTAGCGGCTGGCTCCCGCAGCATCACCGTCACAAAAGGCGCAAATGTCAGCAACGGCTTCACATACGAGGTTTTGTCAGATGATCAGGTGCAGGTCATCTTTAAAGTTAACGCGACAACGACGCTGGGGCAAAATATTCATATTGTCGGCAGCATTCCGGAGCTAGGCAGCTGGAATCCGGCTAAATCGACCGAAGCGATGCTAAACCCTAACTACCCGGTATGGTTCCTGCCGGTGAGTGTGCCGAAAGGGACGACCTTCGAGTTTAAATTCATTAAGAAGGACGGCAGCGGCAATGTCGTCTGGGAAAGCGGAAGCAACCGCTCGTACACCTCTCCTTCGAGTTCGACGGGAACGGCCGATACAAGCGTATACACTTGGCAGTAATGCTGAGCTTCTGAATACGAAGGGCTGTCTCAAAAGGTCTAAAAACCTGAGAGACAGCCATTTTTTTTATTTGTGCAAGCGGATGAAAGCGGCCGTTTCGATGATGTGAAAAGGGATTTAGTTCATTTCACAAAACTAATCGCGCTCGAGATCTGAGAACGATGAATTAGTTCTAATTTGCAAACCTAATCGGTCTTTTTTAGAAGCTGCTCTCCCAATACGCCGTTTAAGTAGGCAAAATCAAACTAAATGGCCGCAATCGGATAACGATCTTCAAATCGTTTCAGAAAATCGAATTAAGCTGCCCAGTGAATAAAAATGCTTAGGCCCGGTAATGAAAAGAGCTCCGGCAGCCATTTGGCTTCTGAGACAGCCTCTTTGATAGTTATTGGTGCTGCCTTCGCAGTCTAATCTCGAAATCTGCATAAAAAAACCGACGGTAACAGGTACCGTCGGCAAGCTAGCAGTCAATGTTGAGGTGAAATATTATGCGCGGATTTCGAATGCTGCTTCAGCTTTAGCTTCCGCTTCCGCAAGCATAAAGATGGTCAAAATAAACATCGCATGCGACCAGGTAAGCGGCACAACCCATGCCGTTTCGCCTGTGTGTTTATCCACCTGCTCAGGGAGCAGACCAGTCTCGGTACGGTGATCGAGCGCCCATTTCAGCAGCTGCTTCGCTTCGTCAACGCTTCCGGTTTGAATGCGGTAATGAGCGAGCCATAGCGTGGTGAGTATCCACGGATTGCCTCCAATATAGTTGTCATCCTCATAGCGCTTAATGCCGCCTACGCCCGGCACGGTCAATGCGGATTCCACAGCATCGGCTGTACGGCGCATATAGTCGTGATCCGCCGGAACGGCGCCGAAAGGAACGGCGATACCGAGCAAGCTGATATCGATTACGGCATCGTGGTCGAGCGTATATTTTTTGTAGCCTTTTATGCTTTCAGCGACATACCCGGTCGCGCCGGCTGCGATGGCTTGCTCGTACTTGCCGGAATGAACAGTTAAATCGACGCCGCGGTAGAAGCTTCCGCTTACCTCATTCCAGCAAAGCTCTTTAATCGCAGCTGAAATCCGCCCGGCAGCAGCCGTCCAATCGGCTGCCAGCTCAGGTCTGCCGATTAGCTCGGCAAAGCTGGCAGCAGCCGTTAAACCGCCGTATACAGCGGCAGAGGAGTAAGTATGCGATGCTTCGCGTTCTTCCCATAGGTCAATACTCGGCTTAGGCAAGCCTGTTTCCGCATGAAGGAAGCTCATGAGGAAAGAAGCGCCCTTCTCTACAGCAGGCCATACCTGCTCAGCGAAGCGGCTGTCCTTGTTCTCTAAATAATGCTGCCACATTCCCCACAAAATCGATGCGCCTTCATCAATTTGAAGTCCCCAGGACGGAGCCAGGCTGCCATCGTGATAATGGCGCTGCTGCCATGAGCCGTCCGGCGATTGCGCGGTAAGCGTCCATGCATAAAAGCTGTCGGACAGTGATCCAAGACCTGCTTTATCAAGCGCCGTCGTAATGAATGCGGCATCCCGGCCCCAACAGAACGAATATCCGCCGCAGCGGGCAAATTTTTCGTCGAATTCCGGAGCTGCAATAATGCTGCCGGTTTGCTCGTCGGCCATGAGCTTGAACATCAGCAGAGAGCGGTCGTACAAATCGGAAATGTCCGCATCTTCAAGCGGGCAAGGCGCGGCAGCTGCCAAAAACTCGTGCCAGTACGCCGTCGTTTCTGCGATCCATTCGGAGCTTGCTTTGCCTTTTGCAGTCCGCATTTGCTGCAATGCGCACTGCTCATCATGCCCTGCTGTAAGGTACACGGGGATCGTTACGGACGCTCCTGCTGCAAGCTCATCAATATGCCATTTTAAAGCGCCGTCCGGCCTCATATCGATGTTGTTGCCGTTCAATTCGCCATGCTGAACGGAGTCCCAATGGAGTCCTGCCTGATATCCAGTGCATACGTTTGCACTCGAAAGCGCAAAATAATATTTATGACGGAAATGAACCAAGGAATCGTCCGCAGCATTAAACAATGTCGTATTATACAGCTGATTTTCACTGACGAGGAAGGAAGAATGAACGATAAACGAGAATGAAACGGACTGTTCACTCACGTTCGTAAACGTATATTCACGAACGATAACATCCTGCCCGGGAACGGCAAGATGCAAGCTTTCTACTTGAACCGGCTGCTGTTCGGAACGGGCGCTAACATGAAAAATGTTGGTTTTTGCCACATATTGTGCCTCATGCTTCCAGCCGTCCGCTTGTTCATCAAACCAAGAAACGGGTGAGTGTCCCGTTTGAATACCGGTGCGGATGGCATCTACATGCTGCGGCAAATCGATATTCGGCCACCACAGGCGGTACATTTTACCTGTGCGGCCAAGCGATGCGAGAAACTTCGAATTGCCAATAATGGCGTCTACGAGAAACGGTTTTTTATTTGACATGTTGTTAACTCCTTTTGGATACGGTTAGTATTGAAGATTCGCGTACGATCAGCCTGTGCGGAATAATCATGCGGTTTTGATGCACGCTTCCTTCTTGAATGAATCGGATTAACATTTGCGAAGCGGTGTAGCCGAGCTGGTATGTTCCGATATCAATGGAGCTGATCGGGGGAGTGGCAAGCTCGGACAAAGCAATATTATTGAAGCTTACAATGCTTAGATCATCCGGTACTTTGTAGCCAAGCTCAGTCAGACCGCGCAATACACCGAATCCGACGACATCATCAATGACGACTAAGCCGCTTGGTCTCTCGGGTAGACTCATCATGAATGACATGGCGCGATAGCCGCTTTGCTGCAAAAACTCGCCCTCAACGATCCATTCCGGTCTTATCGGCAAGCCGGCTTCATTCATGGCTCTGCGGTAACCTTCCATCCGGTCATGGGCAACGGTCAGAGAAGGCGGTCCGCTAACGAAGCCGATTCTTTCATGGCCTTGAAGAATTAAATGCTGTGTTGCGTCATACGCGGCGGTCTCATTGTTATTGTCGACAGATAAAATATTAGGATGATCATCGGTGCGGCCAATTAATACGGTAGGGAATTCATGCTTGTTCAACAGATCGATCAAAGGGTCATTTACCCGGGAGGATAACAAAATAACGCCATCTACCCGTCGTCCGAATACGAGGCGGGATACCGTTTCGGTCTCATCGCTCGGCGAGGTGGCTGCCGTCAGCAGCATATCGTAGCCCGCCCGCGTCGATTGCGTCAGTATTCCGCGCAGCAATTCGCCGAAGAAGAAATCCTGAAACAGCTCTTCTGCAGGACGGGGCAGCATAATCGCAAGCGTTTGAGTCGTCTTTGAAACGAGACTTTTGGCCATTGCATTCGGATGGTAGCCCATTTCTTCCATGAACCGTTTAACCTTCTGCGTGGTAGCCTTACTGATTCGAGGGTGATTAGAGACGACCCTGGAAACCGTTGAAGGAGATACCCCGGCAGCTTTTGCAATATCTTTAATGGTTACCATATTAATTTGAGCCCCCAGTGCGCAATCATGTGTGCTTTATATGCTTCATCCTAATGCAACTGTTGTCTAAAAGTAAATATATATCTTAGGAAAGCGTTTCACAAATGTTGAAAAACTGAATACGAAAGAGAAAACCGATGAAAATCGAAGATAACATCGTCTTTCTTTCAAATATTGAACTGTGCAAACGTTTTAACAAAGCCCATCCCCTGTTGTATGATGAAATCACGAATAGAACGCTTTCAATTCCATCCCGCTAGCTTGAAAACGTGTAAAACGATAAAAAAATCTGATTGCACGGTATTTTTCAGCAACGCTTGTACAAACGTTTGCACTACTTATTTCCGATGCTTTTACGGGAGCATACCGATCAGGCTGATCAGGGTCTTGAAATGCCCCGGAAAGCATATTGTTTGTACAAAACCGGCATTTTATGAAATTTGGCTGATGGAATGTTTGGAAGCGCTATTCCGAAAAAGGCATGAAACACATTATGGAGGGGGATCACCTAGCATGAAAAAGTGGTTTGTAATGTCGTTAATCGCAGCCTTGTTTATCGTTTCCGCTTGCGGCGCGAACAACGGAGGCAAAACAGAGAATGCTGGCAAGGCTACGAATGCTCCAGCGAACAATACAGCGGGCAACGCGACTGAAGGCGCTGCCGAAGCAGAGGATATCGTTCCGGAAGAGGGCGCATCGCTGCTCGTATGGGAGAGTAAAGAAGAGCGTCCATTCGTTGAAGCCATCGCAAAGGAATTTACTGCAAAATACGGCATTGAAATTAAATTCGAGGAAATCGGCGCAGGCGATCAAGTTAACAAGCTGATCACAGATGGCCCTGCCGGCCTTGGCGCAGACGTTGTACTGTTCCCGCATGATAACCTTGGCAAAGCGGTAACAGCCGGATTGATTTTGCCGAATGATTTCTATGAAGAGCAATCCAAAAGCGCAAACTCGGAAATCGCTGTAAATGCGGTAACTTATGACGGCGTACTATATGGATATCCGCGTTCTGTTGAAACATACGCATTATTTTATAACAAAGCACTAGTCACTGAGGTTCCAAAAACGTTCGACGACATCGTTGCGTTTGCAAAAACGTACAACGACCCGAAAAATAACAAATACGCTCTGATGTGGGATGTAGGCAACTTCTACTTCAGCTATCCGTTTATCTCGACTGGCGGTTATGTGTACGGCGATAACGGTCAAAACAAAGATGATATCGGCCTTAACACGGAAGGCGCAATTAAAGGTCTTACTTACTACGGTTCTCTGAAAAACAAAATTTTGCCTTTGAACTCCGGCGATATCAACTACGATATTAAAAAAGGCTTGTTCACTGGCGGCACACTGGCCATGGATATTAACGGTCCTTGGACTATCGGCGACTACAGAAACGCAGGAATTGATTTCGGCGTAGCTCCATTGCCAAGCATCAACGGTCAACCAGCTTCTTCCTTCTCCGGCATTAAAGCTTGGTACGTGAACTCATTCTCGAAATACCCGAATGCAGCGCGTCTATTCTCGTACTATGCATCGACGAAAGAAGCGCAGCTGAAAGACTTTGAACTGACAGGCGCTATTCCTGCGAACATTGAAGCGGCAAACGATCCTTCCGTGCAAGGAAACGAAATCGTTAAAGGCTTCCTGGAGCAATTCAACCAATCGACGCCAATGCCGTCCATTCCTGAAATGGGCAACGTTTGGAGCCCGATCGGCGCAGCGTTCGCTGACGTCTGGAACTCCGGCAAGGATGCGAAAGAGGCGCTTGACAATGCCGTTCAACAAATTAAAGACGCTAACAACGGCGCAGCGGCAGCCAAATAATATCGTTTCATGAGGGTTCACCCGCCGGACCGGTTCGGCGGGTGAACCGATGTTTATAAGCCGTAACTATCCATACTGGAAGTGTCAAAATGTTTTTTTAGATGAAAGGAAGGGAGCCAGGCGGGATGAATCGTCATCGCAGCACCGCGGCTATATTGTCGTTACTCGTAATGGGTCTAGGCCAATTGTATAACCGCCAATTTATTAAAGGCTTAATTATGCTCGCTGTCGAAGCGGCAGCGCTTATGTATTTTGTTCCGAATATAGGAAGAGCCGTTTGGGGAGTTGTAACACTAGGGGAGAAAACGCAGGGGCTTGAGAAAATCGGGAGAATCAGTGTGGCCGTAAAAGGGGATCACTCGATCTTTCTCTTAATTAGCGGATTAATTACGTTAATCCTATTTTTGATTTTTGTCATTATCTATGTAATGAATATCCGCGATGCATACCGCAGCGGCAAGCAGAGAGACGAGGGGGTAGCGCCTGCAAGCTTCCGGCAAACGCTGGCTTATGTGACGGACCGCAATTTTCCGTACCTGATGCTGACGCTTCCGGCGCTAGGCGTATTGTTTCTAACGATCATGCCGATCATCTTCATGATCATGCTTGCTTTCACGAACTATGCGTCGCCTGATCATATTCCGCCGGCTAAGCTGGTTGACTGGGTAGGATTTCAAACGTTCGCTAACCTGCTGACGCTCAAAACATGGAGCCATACATTCGCAGGCGTATTTACTTGGACGATTATATGGGCGGTTATCGCAACCGTAACGACTTATTTCGGCGGCCTGCTTGTTGCGCTGTTAATTGAACAGAATGGCATTCGCTTCAAAAAGCTGTGGCGGACACTGTTCATTATACCGTATGCGATTCCGCAGCTTATTTCCTTACTTGTTATGAAAAATTTGTTTAACGGGCAGTTTGGGCCGATAAACCAATACTTAGGACACTTTGGCCTCGGCAAGCTGCCTTGGCTGACAGATCCGTTTTGGGCGAAGGTTACGGTTATTTTGGTTAATATGTGGATCGGTATCCCGGTATCGATGGTCCTCATTCTTGGCGTATTAACTGCTATTCCGAAAGACCTGTACGAGGCGGCAGACGTAGACGGAGCGACAGGCATCCAGAAGTTCAAGATCATTACGCTGCCATTCGTCTTGTTCTCGACCGCGCCGATTCTGATTACGCAGTTCGCCGGCAATATGAATAACTTTAACGTTATTTTCCTGCTTACGAACGGCGATCCGGTTAAAGGCGATTATCAATTTGCGGGGAGCACGGACTTGCTCGTAACCTGGCTGTATAAGCTGACGCTGAACAACAGCCAATTCAATATGGCATCTGCGATCGGCATCATCATATTCTTGATCGTGGCGTCGTTCTCCATTTACAACTACCGCCGCTCGCGGTCATTCAAAGAGGAGGATATGATTCAATGAAAATGGGCCGAAAAACCGCTAACGTTGTGCGTCTGACGCTTAGCTATCTCGTTCTGATCGCGATAGCCGTCTGCGCCGTCTATCCTGCTCTTTGGGTTCTGCTGTCATCGCTCCGTCCGGGCACGGCTCTATTTAGCGAGAGTCTAATCCCGGATACGTTTACGCTGGTTCATTACAAGGAATTGTTTACGAATCCAAGCTTCCGCTACGGCGTCTGGTACTTGAATACGTTGAAAATAGCGACGATGACGATGATTTTCTCAACCATTCTGGTCACGCTCAGTATGTACGCGTTATCACGCTTCCGCTTTCGGGGCCGCAAAATGACGTTAACGTTTATGCTTGTCCTCGGCATGTTTCCCGGCTTTATGAGCATGATCGCAATTTTCATTTTCTTGCTGCAGCTTAACTTGCTGGATACGCATGCCGCTCTTATTCTCGTTTATTCCGCTGGCGCTGTGCTTGGCGGGTTTGTCGTCAAAGGCTTTTACGATACGATCCCGCGCAGCCTGGATGAAGCGGCCCGCATCGACGGCGCTTCTCATTTACAAGTGTTCGTCAGGATCATGCTGCCGCTGTCGCGTCCGATGCTTACCTATGTGGCGCTGACGACATTTACTGGCTCATGGGTCGACTTTATTTTTGCCAGATTGGTGCTTCGCAGTAAAGAAAACTGGACGCTCGCAGTCGGTATGTGGGATCTTGTCAACTCTTACCAAAACAGCAACTTTACACTGTTCGCTGCAGGTGCGGTGCTGATTGCGATTCCGATTACGCTTCTGTTCGTCTTCCTGCAGCGCTTCCTTGTGCAAGGGCTGATGTCCGGAGCATCGAAAGGATAAGGAAATGAACGACAAAATGCTTCGTTTTGCCGGAGCCGTTCTGCTCTGCTTGCTGTTGCTGGCTATGCTGGCGTCTTACTTCTCAGACAAAGGAAATAAGGGAGAGAAGGCGGCTGTTTCACCTGCTTCAGAATCGACCGGTGCGGCGGCGGAGGAAGTGTCAGGCAGGGAGCCTGCCGCTGCTTCCTATACGGTAGATGAGCAGCCGGGCAAGGTATATTATGAAATATTCGTCCGTTCCTTCTATGATACGAATGGCGACGGAATCGGCGATTTGAACGGCGTTACCGCTAAGCTCGATTATTTGAAGGAGCTTGGCATTGGCGGCATTTGGCTCATGCCGATCAACGCTTCGCCCAGCTACCATGGCTACGATACGACCGATTATTATGCGGTTAATCCGGAGTACGGCACGCTGGATGATTTGAAGAAGCTGATGGAAGAAGCGCATAAGCGAGATATCAAAGTCATTATGGATCTCGTCGTCAATCATACGAGCAAAGAGCATCCTTGGTTTAAGGAAGCGTTAGCTGATGAGAAGAGTCCATACCGCAATTGGTATACCTTTGCGAAGTCCGATGAGCAGGTGAGAGCGGACGGCGCATTAGGCGGCGATCCTTGGCACAACTACGGCAGTTACAAATATTTGGGCGTTTTCTGGGAAGGCATGCCGGATCTGAATTTTGACGAGCCGAAGGTTCGCGTGGAAATGATTAAGATCGGGCAATTTTGGCTCGGGCAAGGTCTCGACGGCTTTCGTCTTGATGCAGCCAAGCATATTTACGGCGATTTCGCGTCGACGGCCAGTACGCCGGAGATTCAAGCGAAGAACAAGGCGTGGTGGCAGGAGTTCCGCGCGGGCATGAACGAAGTGAAGCCGGATGCCTATTTGATTGGAGAGGTATGGGATTCGCTGACCGTCATTGCGCCTTACTTCGATCATGCGTTCGACTCTGCGTTTCACTTTGATCTTGCAGGCCGATTGCTCAGCGCAGCGGGCGGAGAGCAAGATGCAGACCTCGCTTATTCGCTCGGCCGCGCTTACGGCGTTTACGAGAAGTCTTCCGGCGGGACATTTGTCGATGCGCCGTTCCTTAGTAACCACGACCAAAACCGCGTCATGACCGTATTAAACGGCAATATCGATCATGCCAAGATGGCTGCAGCTATGCTGCTTACGCTGCCGGGAACGCCTTACCTCTATTACGGCGAGGAGATAGGCATGAAGGGCGCAAAGCCGGATGAGTATATCCGCGAGCCGATGCTTTGGTATAGCGATCCAAGCGGCGGTGAAGGCCAGACGGTTTGGGAGAGCTCCCGCTATAATGCGGAGGCGGGTGCTGTATCTGTAGAGGTCCAGACGGCGGATAAACAGTCGATGCTCAGTCATTACCGCGAGCTTATCAAGTGGCGGAACGAGGAGCCTGCTTTGCGTGACGGGGGAATAGCGGAATTTAAGCTGGAGCCTGCTAACAAGAAGCTGAGCGCATATATTCGCGTCATTGCAAGTGAACGGGTGCTCGTCGTGCACAATTTATCGGGTGAACAGCAAGTATCCGATTTGCAGCCGTCCAAAACCTACGGTGTGTTCCAGGAGCTTATCCATGCGACAAGCGGCGGTGCGAAGCTGAACGGAAGCAAGCTGACACTGCCGGCGTACAGCACGGTTATTATTAAATAGAATCGGCAGAGGGAATCGCACAGCGGGTGCGGTTCCCTCTTTTTTGTCAACTATTATTCGCAGGTTAATGGTTCTCGGGAGGGATGCGTTTATCTTTAATAAATATTAAGATAATAAAAGACATTTATTGTAAATGTAAGAGAGGGATGTTGATATGAAGCGTATTTTGTCAGTGCTGATGGTGCTTTTCTTGGTGCTGTTCTTCGTAGGGACCGTATCTGCAGTGCCTGCGAATGAAGGTACGACAAACTCATATGGCCTTGCATTGCAAGCATTAAAAGGAAAAGACAGCGTAACCGATTTGTATGTCAAGATTACTCCTAAATCAAATGATAAGATCCCCCCGGACATACTCAAGAAAGTCCATCTTAAGTCCTACGATTTGGAAGGAAAACTCATCTATACCAAGAATCTCTTCAACGTTGCCGCTTCCCCTGAACTAACCGCTATAAAACTCAATGATGTTGAAAGATACCAATCGTTAGAAACAAGGATTCATGTGCAAAATGATCAGAAAGCGGACGAGGAAGTGTTAAGCGGAAAAACAAACGTCATGCTCAAACCGGACCTTGTTGTCGATGAGGTGCAAGCGACAGATAAGGTCAAAGTAAATGAACCATTCTCCGTAACCGCGAATATTAAAGAATTGAACGGAGATGTCGGCGCTAAAGCAAACGTGCAGATCCTTGATGGTTCCAATGTGCTTGATACCGCAGAAGGGTTAGTGGTGAATGCAGGGGGACAAGCACAAGCCGCTTTTACGCTCACTCTTGCCAAAGCCGGAACATACGCGCTTAAAGTGAACATTACCGGTGTGGAACCGGGGGATTATGCCGTCTCCAACAATGATACGACATTTACTATTGAAGCTGTTGAAAACATCAAACCCATGGAGTACCGTTCACATTACGAATACACATCGGATTATGAATACAACTGGAAAAACCAATACGATGAATTTCATCAAAAAGGCTCTTCGGAAACGTTCGGCGTTTATACCTTTACTCCTGATCAAATCAACCCGGAAGAAGTAAAACTGACACTGACCAGCGAAACGGGCAAGCAAAAGACAGCAAACGTGATTTTGTCTTATGAGGATACAAGGGACGGTTACACCTATTGGTCCGGATCTGATCCATCAACAAGCACTTCAGTGCGGGCTTATCAAAATTCAGAGGGCACTAATTTAGAAGTCTTTCAATATATTGATCATATAACCAGTTGGGATACGGGATCCGGGGATTACAATGAGATCAGCGATGAATATTTAGGAGCAAAACAAACTGTTTCGGTTCATTTAGACATTTTATCAACCAATGGTACCTATTACGGCAATAGCTATTCCATCGCTCTGACGCCGTTTTACAACACTTGGGATTATGTCGATTCTCGGGAGCCTGGCAAGGCAACGCGGGATTGGGGACAATACAACAGTTACTCCGGTTTAAGCGAAGGAGCAGCGTCTGCGTGGTAATGGCTCAACCCGGAACTGGAACGGCTATTGCGGCATCGGAATAACGGCGGTGCGAAGCTGGACGGAAGCAAGCTGACACTGCCGGCGTACAGCACGGTTATTATTAAATAGAATCGGCAGAGGGAATTGCACAGCGGGTGCGGTTCCCTCTTTTTGTTATGCGCGGGCGGAGCTATCCAATCACATATGGATAAGACGGTGCTTATACCGTGCGGAAGGAGCAGGCCTATTCCTTCCGGTAAGCGGTAGGCGATACGCCGGCCTGCTTCTTAAATGCTTTGGAGAACGAGAACAGGTCGGGATAGCCTACCGATTGTGCAATTTCCGCAAGCTTGTAATCCGTTTGCTTCATGAGCAGAACCGCTTCATCCATTCGCAGCTGCTGCACATATTTCATCGGCGATAAGCCGTAGGTTTTGTTGAATTGCTTGGAGAAATGGGTGCGGTCAATGCCAACGTAGTCTGCTACGCTTTCGATGGTGATGCCGTCCGCATAATGAATTTCGATGTAATCCTTTGCTCTCTGGAGCCAGCTCCCCGCCCGGGAAGGGGTTCCGCGCGTGATCTCATTCTTGGAAAGGACATCGAACAACTGATGGAAAATCGCCAGTCGCGACAAATCGGAATCGGATTTATGCTTATCCGTTGCCAATGTGAAGAAGCTCTCCATCAAAGCCATAGCCTCGTCAGTCAGTCCGCCCTCCAGATGCGGACGGTAGGGTCCAAGCCCGATGCGTTCCAGAAGCTGCAGCGCAAGCTTGCCGTCAAAGGCGAAAAATGTTTTTCGCAGCAATGCGTGCTCTGCCGTGTAATATTCATGCGTCACCTGCGGGAAGAGGCAGAAAAGGTCGTTTTTACGAAGCGAATACGTTTGACCGCCTTGGATGAAGGTGCCTTCTCCGTCTACGATCATTATCAAATAGTAGTACGGCGTAATTCTTGGCCCGATATGATAGCCCGGCTTCGCGATATTGGCGCCGAGTCTGATCGGCCATGCTGCTCCTGCTTTCTCGAAGGCAGACGGTGTGAAATAATGAATCTCCAGCTGCTCGTGGTGATCCTCTTTCATATTTTCAAACATGCTGTTCACCTCTTTTTGCCTATGCGCTAGGGGATTAGATCAAGAAGTATAGTTGTAATCTATATAATAACACCACAAAATGACAAATAACTCAAGCTACGAATTGACATTGACGCTAAGGGTAAATGCTTGCTATTATTCAAATAACAAATTAATCCGATAAATTTTGTCGGCTATCTACCGGTCAACTGGAGATACGACAGTAATCGCATCGTATGCGTTTGTTGTTGTATTTTTTTGAAAATAGAAATCTTTACTTCACGATAACGAAGCGTAAAGGAGACAGCGGAAATGAGCAAACGGGCAAAAGTAGAATTTGGATGGTTTATCCCGACAAATGGAGATGGCCGCTACATCGGTGTAAAGGCAGAACGGGAGCCGTCGCAGCAGTATTTTGTTGAAGTTGCGCAGGCGGCGGAGGAAGCGGGCTATGAATTCGCGCTCATTCCGGCTGGAGGGGATTGCTGGGACGGCTGGATCGTAGGCTCTTGGGTCGCGTCCGCAACGAAGAAGCTGAAGCCGCTTATTGCGATGAGGCCGGGGCTTATTTCTCCGGTATTGGCAGCGCGAATGGCGTCTACGCTGGACCGCATGTCAGGAGGGCGGGCGCTTATCAATGTCGTTACCGGGCACTATCCGGCCGATCTGAAGGCTACGGGAGATCCGCTGCACGGCAGCCACGATGAACGTTATGAACGGACGAAGGAATTTCTTGAGGTCGTGAAGGGTGTGTGGCAGCAGCCGGCGGATGAGGGACAAGGCTTTAACTTTGCCGGCAAACACTACGAGGTGGAAGGCGGCGTAAGCAAGCCAGCCCCGCTTCAAGAGCCGCATCCGCAGCTGTATTTTGGCGGAAGCTCGATCGCAGGCAAACGCGTAGCGGCTGAGACGGCTGATGTTTACTTAATGTGGACGGAGCCGCTTGATTGGATAAAAGGCCAAATCGCCGAGATGGAAACGTACTTGGCCGAATTGAAGGAAAAGAAGGGTATAGAAAGAGAGCTTCGCTACGGAATCAGGGCTCAGGTTGTCGTTCGGGAATCGGAGGAGGAGGCTTGGGCCGCTGCGTGGAACATTTTGAGCAAGGTTGATCCCGAGCTGCTGCAGGTGAAGGAAAAGCAGCATACGAAGACCGATGCGACAAACCAGAAGCGTCAGATGGACTTGTTCAGCGGATCGAAGGATCAGAATTATGTCATCGGGCCAAATCTGTGGTCGGGATTGTCGGCTATCCGCGGCGGAGGGGCTGTAACCTTCGTCGGTACGCCTGAGCAGGTATCCGACCGGTTGATCGAATTTATCGATGCAGGCGTAACCTCGTTTATTTTATCCGGTTACCCGCATCTGGAAGAGGCGAAAATCTCGGGCGGGCTGCTGCTGCCTCTCGTGAAGCAGAAGCTGGCCGCTAAAGCAGTAACGATTTAAACATTTGGAGGAATGAAAATGAAACGAATACGCAAACCGCAGTTGGCGCTGCTGGCACTAATTGTTCTATTAAGTGTTGTGCTTTCGGCCTGCGGGTCCGGCAATGCCGATACGGATACAAACGCAAACGGGAATAAGTCTGCTGAAGGAGCTGCCGGCAATAAAGCGGTCACCATCAGCTTCATTCACTGGCGCGGCGAGGATGCTGCTGTGCTTGACGGCATCATTAAGAAGTTTGAAGAAGAAAATAAAAACATCAAGGTAGAAACGCAGGTGTTTCCTTCCGATCAATATCAGTCTACCGTGCAAGCGAAGCTGCTTGACGGCTCCGTAGGGGATGTGTTCGCTTCATTCCCGGGCGCCCAGTTTGAAGCGATCGCGAAAGCGGGCTTGTTCACGGATTTGAGCGATGCGCCTTTCTTAGCGAACTTCACCCCTTCGCTGATCGAATCGGGGCAAAAGGACGGCAAGCAGCTTGCGCTTCCTTATCAGCTCGTCTACAACATTCCGGTTTATAACGTGAAGCTGTTTGAGAAATACGGCATTGAAGTGCCGAAGGACTGGGACGGATTCCTTGCGGCGGCTGAGAAGCTGAAGCAGGAGGGCATCGTGCCGATCGCATTCCCGGGTGCGGATATCGGACCAGGCCAATTCATGAACCCGATGGTGATGAATAACGCGCCGGATGAGGACATTTTCGTGAAGCTTGAAGAAGGCAAAGCCAAGCTGACGGACGAGTGGTGGGTTAAGACGCTCACCCAGTTCAAGGAGCTGAATGACAAGGGCTACTTCCAGAAGGATGCGCTTGGAACGAAGGGCGATGCGGCAGGCGTGCTGTTCGTCCAGGAGAAAGCGGCGATATTGGCGACAGGCTCTTACCAGCTTGTAGGCAACAAGAAAAACAATCCTGAGCTTCAGCAAGCTCTCCTTGCGCCTATTACAGTACCCGCTGATCAAGCCGTATTCGAAGGCATTCATACGACGACATTTATGCTGGCTGTGAACAGCAAATCGAAGCACCCGGAAGAAGCGAAGAAATTTATCGAATTTTTAAGCCGTACCGATATTGCAGGGGAATATGCGAATGGCACGGGGCAGAACGTGACGGTTAAAGATGTGTCTTATACAAGCGATGAGCTGAAGGCCGTAGCCGAATGGACAACGAAGAAGACACGATTCCAGCCGCGTTACACCATCAAAAATGCTGAGGTTCAAAAAGCGGTCACCAGCTCGATTCAAGCCGTATTAGGCGGAACGGAGCCGGCGAAGGCTGCGGCAGACGCGCAAGCGATCGTGGACCAGCAGATAGGAAAATAAACCGATGAAAAAGTATGCGAAGCTTTTACCGTTTTTTGTGCCCGGCATCGCGCTTTACCTCGCGCTATTCATTTATCCGACGGTAACGGGTTTTTATTACTCCTTAACGGACTGGGACGGCTTATCGCCGTCCTACCGGTTTATCGGTGCGGATAACTATGCGAACGTGGCCAAAGATATTATTTTTCACAAATCGCTTGTGAACAATCTGAAGTTTATGGTAGCTGTCGTCATTTTGCAGACGGCAGTCTCGCTGCTGCTGGCGCTTCAGCTATCGAAGCAGTCGAAAGTAAACGTGGCGCTCCGCTCGCTTTATTTTGTGCCAACGATTTTATCGTCGGTCTCGGTTGGATTTATTTGGACATTCGTTTATGATCCGTCACTGGGGCTGCTGAATGGGCTGTTGGAGGCCGCAGGGCTGTCTGCCTGGACACAAAACTGGCTTGGCGACACGGGCATCGCGATTTTCTCGGTCGCAGCTGTACAGGCGTGGGCGCACATCGGTCAGATGATCATTTTGTTCGTTGCGGGTCTGCAAGCCATACCGGAGGAGCTTGTCGAATCGGCCAAGCTGGATGGGGCTACAAGGCTGCAGCTGTTCTTCCGCGTCATATGGCCGCTCCTTGCGCCGGCTGCGGCGATTGTCGTGTCGTATACGACGATTCAATCGTTTAAGGCATTCGATCTCGTGTTTACGATGACCGGAGGCGGTCCGGCGTATTCCACCGAAATTTTATCGACTTACATTTATAACTCGGCATTCATGAACTATACGTTTGGCAAAGCTTCGACGGCATCCGTATATTTCCTCGCGCTCATTTCGTTTATTACGTTTCTTCAGTTCCGCGCGCTGCGGACGGATCGCGTATCCTATTAGTATGCAGGCAGGTGAATTCGATTGGCTCTAAAATGGTTAGGCAAAATGCTGCTGCTGCTCTTCGCGGCTGTTATTCTCGTTCCGCTGCTTATTGTGTTATTCACGTCATTAAAGACAGCGCCGCAGTTTTACGCGAATCCGCTGGGGCTGCCGGAGTCGCTGTCGTTCCACAACTTTAAAGCATTGTTTGACGGGCAGCCAATGTGGGCTTATTTTCGCAATAGTATAATCGTTACTTTGGCGACGGTCGCGCTTGAGCTGCTGCTCGCGGGCTTCATCGCCTACGGCATTATGCGTTCGGGCCGGAGAGTAGGCGCATCTGTGTTCGGCTTGTTCGCCATTGGGCTGATGGTGCCGTCGCAGGTGAATATGATCCCGATCTATGCGTTCGTCCATAAGCTTGGCTGGAGCAATTCTTTGACGGGACTGATCATCGTGTCCGCTTCTGTGCTGCTGCCGCTGTCCGTATTTATGCTATCGGGTTTTATGAAGACGCTGCCGAAGGAGATTTTGGAGGCGGGTGAAATCGACGGCGCAGGCGAAAGGACGCTGCTGCTGCGGATCGCGTTTCCGCTTAGCGCGCCATACCTCGCGGCAACGGCTGCTTTTTTGTTCGTCATCGTATGGAATGATCTGTTGTTCCCGATGCTGCTGCTGAACGGCAAAGACAAGCTGACACTGCCGCTGGCCATGCTGCAATTCCGCGGCGAATATATTACGGACTATCCGGTGCTTCTCGCTGGAGTCGTAGTAACGGCGCTGCCGATGATTGCCTTGTATGTTTTTCTCCAACGTTATTTCATATCCGGCGCGCTTGCGGGCTCATTGAAGGGATGACTGGAAACGCACCGGCTAATTGATATTTCGGATCTGCTTCATGCGGCTGTACGCTATGCTGCCGATAAGGAGCATGGCGGTGCCGCTTACTGTTATTATAATAGCCGGCCCATAGATGTCGGACAGGGTTGAGAAGATGGTTAACCCGATAGGGGGCGCCACGCTCGTTAGCGCACCGAGCAGTCCGAACACTCTGCCTTGCAGAGCAGGCTCGATGACTACCCGTAGAACGATAAAAATAATGGTCGTACTGAATGAGAACAGAAAGCCGACGAAAAAGATTAGCGGCAGGGCTGCCGCAGCGGTCGGCAGCTGAGCAATCGCAATGAATAACGGACCCATCAGGATCATGCTCACGATGATCCATTTTCCTCTGTTTTTTAACCGCCGGTCGAGCCGCATAATGAGGATGGAGCCGGCCACGTAGCCTAACGGGATACAGGCTTCCAGCATCCCGAATACGAAAGGCTCCGCCTTCCACACCTGAACCGCCATCACTTGAATAAGCATAAACGTAGACAGAAAGAAGAACATGACGAGCGGAAGCAGGATGACGGCGGCTCTGGCAAAAGGGTCGTTCCAAACGTAGCGGAAGCCGGTTAATAAATCTTGTTTAAATGAGGCTTGCGGCTTCGCGGCGTCCTTTTCTGCCGAATAAGGGAATTTGCCTGCAAACAGAAGAAGGATCGCGGACATCAGAAAAGTAAAAGCATCAATGGCTATTGCAAATACGCCTCCGAAGGCGGCGACCGCAATGCCCCCAAGCGCGAATCCCGAGATACGAGTCAAATTATCCGCAATACTAATGGCTCCTACAGCCCCGGTCAGCTGTTCCTTACCGACAATATCGACAAGCGAAGCTTGAAAGGCTGGCGTACGAAGCACACCAGCGAAAGCGACAAGACCGGTTAAAATGACGATAAAAATAAACGGCACGCTTGGCAAATAGATCAGAACAGCGATCGCAGCAACGAGTACAAAACGGATAAGATCGGTTGCCCACATTAATGTGCGGCGGTCTGTACGGTCCGCGATGGTGCCGGCGAATGACCCGAACAGCATGCTGATAACAAGGTGGGTGATGAGTACGACGGACATAAGCTTAGCGCTTCCGGTCGTTTGCAGCACCCAGAGGTTAAGGGCGATGCTGTGAAAGGTATTGCCAAGCAAGGATAAGCTGTAGCTGGTGAAGACGAACATAAACGAGCGGTTGCGCCAAATGGACAGTGCGCCGGAATTTTGCTGCCGGACGGCGGATGCAGAGGGCTCTGAATTTTTTTTCAGTTGAAGCATGGTGATTCCTCCTCATATTGTGAGACTTAAACGTTTAAGTTTATAAAATAAAAGGCAGAGTTGACTCTGCATCATTAAAGCCGCATGCTCCACGTTCCTCCGTCCGCAGCTCTTTTGCTGCTATACAAAGCACGATCATTTGCTATGGCTGGCTTTTACTTCAATATATTTATGTTCAGGACCATTCATGGGATTGTCAATAAGCTTCATCATCAGCTGAAAGGCTTCTTCGGACTTGCGGTTATCGTATTGTATCCGAGTCACTGCCGCCGGCAGGATGTCGGGGCAATCTGCAGTGCAAATAACGGTAAGCTTCGTTGCGTCAACATATTTGGCTGCGATCGCGCCGATAAACTCGTTGATCACAATGCCGGTTTTCTCCGCATGTCGTTCAAGAAAGCGCTCGAGCCGCTCTTCATCCTCCATCATGTGAAACAGGCTGGGATCAATGCCGATGCTGCTGCGAATAGACTGGATAAGCTCTGCATTGTTGAAGCTGTCAATAACGACGTAGCTCTGATTAAGCTGGGAGGAGGCTCCGGCCATTGCAAAAGCTTCTTCATAATCATAATTCACCTTATAAAACAGTAAATCCTCAATAATACTGTCAATGACGATAAGCGGCACACCAACTGAAAAATGGCTTGAGATCAGATGGAAATTTTCGCGCTTCACGTCTACTACAAATACGCCGTCCAGCTTTCGTTCCGATATAATGTCGAGCTTCGGATTAGCGGCATCAAGGCTGAACAGGACGACATGGTAGCCTCGATCCGTCAGAAGCCGCTCAAGCCGATTAATAAATGAAGCGTAGCGGAGCTGTTTCCAGAAGCCTTCGTGTTCACTTCTATTAATGAGGATGCCGATCAAGCCCGATTTTTGCTTCACCAGCGACCGGGCAGCCAGGTTCGGAACGTAGTTTAATTGTTTTGCCGCATCCAGCACCCGGCACTTCGTTTCATCCGGGATTGTCTGGTTTGCGACGTTGTTGAGCACGTAGCTAACCGTAGCGACAGACACACCGGAAGCCTTCGCGATATCCTTCAGTGTAGCTTTTTTTATAGGAATACAACTCCTTAAATGGTTGCCGGAGCAAATATATTTCGCAACATCTGCTCAGGCTGTGAATGTATGAGCTTAATGCTCGCTAAGGGGAAATTTATAGTTGATTATGCCTAGAAAACAAAAGCTTAATCGTTTAAGTCATTATGGCATGAACCATAAGCCGCTGTCTAGAGGCAGCTATAATAAATAATGGAGCAGCTATTCAACTAGGCGCCATGCAGCTCAGCTTTTTTGTTATTTTGCACATAGACCGAGGCCTCCGATGCCAACGGCAAGCCAACTAGACTGGCACCTAATTAAACCATAGCGAATAATTTGTTATAGCTTCGCTTTTCGAGAAATGAGGGATTTATATAAGACACAACAGTGATTACCTTGGAAGAGGCGCAAAAAGTGGAAAAGGTAAAGTCAATAATACGGCTGAGCCGGCTGTTAATGCCGATAATCTTCCGGATCTCATACAATTCTTTGGGCAGCTGCTCAGTACGGCCGGGGATATCATCAGTACTGCCGGGCAAGCTCTTGCACTAGAGCAGAACCAGATGGCTCAAATTCAGTCTCAAAAGGATCAACAAGAACAACAACGTGGACAGCAGCAAATGCAATTGCAGATAGAGCAGATGCAGAAACAAATCGCTCAATTACAAAAGCAGCTTAAAAATAAGTCCGTTTAATACTTATAAAAACAAAATCGGGTCTCTTAGAGGGATCCTCTACATAAGCGTGTCAAAGGGAATGCCGAGGATAGGTGTCTGAGTAAAGAAACAGCGGCCGAATAAGACGTGAAAAATAAAGTCTTATTCGGCCGCTGCTGTTTCGGCCTGTGATTGTACAAACGTTCTTCGTTAGTTCAACGTTTCTTTGCCAATTCAATAACCGATTGAATGAATGGTGCTTTCAGAAAACACCAATTATAACGGCATGAGCGTATTCCACCTAACTCCGATTAGCGCAGCGACTTGAATGCGGCGCGGAGTTCTGCTGTGAAAAGTTCTGGCTGCTCCCACGCCGCGAAGTGTCCGCCCTTGCCGAGCTTATTGTAATACATGAGTTTGGGATATGCCCGCTCTGCCCAACTCTTCGGTGCTTGATAGAGCTCGTCAGGAAAGACGCTCACGGCAACCGGGATGGAGACGCCCTTAACGGTGAAAAAGGGGTACTTGTTCTCCCAGTAGAGACGAGCCGAAGAAATCGCCGTGTTAGTCAGCCAATAGAGCGTGATGTTGTCGAGGACATCGTCTCGCGTAAGGCCTCCGGGGTGTCCGGCAAAGGCCTTCGAGATCAGCTCCAGACTACGCGCGTCATGGTCAATCATAAAGGCTGCCAAACCGACGGGCGAATCCGCCAGTCCGGTCAGCGTCTGCGGGCGCGTCCCCATTATTTGGGCGTAGCCGGTGTGCTTGTAGAAGAATTCCAGCTGCTTGTACGCGATCTTCTCGTCATCTGAGAGACCGGCGGGCGGCGGGCTGTCGCACTTGAGCGCCTTATCAATGTAGGCCGGAACCGTGCCAGGCATGTTGGAGTGAATGCCAACCAGTCCCGGAGGCGCCTGTACAGCCAGCAAATCCGTGACAACCGCACCCCAGTCGCCTCCCTGTGCCACATACTTTGTGTATCCAAGGCGCTTCATCAGCTCTGCCCAGGCACGTGCTATGTGGTCGGGATCCCAGCCGGTCGTGGTTGGCTTGCCCGAAAATCCATAGCCAGGCATCGATGGAATCACCAGATCGAAAGCGTCCGATGCCTTCCCGCCATATGCCGTGGGATTGGTAAGCGGCTCGATAATCTTCAGCAACTCGATGATCGAGCCGGGCCATCCGTGCGTGACGATGAGCGGCAAAGCACCTTTATGCTTCGAACGAACGTGAATGAAGTGAATGTCCAGACCGTCGATCTCGGTGATGAACTGCGGCAGGGCGTTCAGCTTCGTCTCGATCTTGCGCCAGTCGTAATCTGTCGCCCAATAGCGCGCGAGTTCCTGAATCGTCGCGAGCTGCACGCCTTGCGATTGATCCGAGACCGTTTCCTTATCAGGCCATATTGTCGTGTTTATGCGCCTGCGCAATTCAGTAAGTTCTGCTTCCGGAACATTCACATGAAACGGACGAATGGCGTTCTTGTCTGTAGGTAGCTGTTTTATCTCCTTTTGATTAGTTTTAGATTTTTGGAGATTTGCTTGCGGATTCCCGCCTTTAGCATTGGCATTAGTGCCGCAGACCGTCAATCCTAGGGACAGGACCAAAATCATTGCCAAACGAAACCAGTATCTGCTGCTCATAAGTAGTAACGCTCCATTCGGAAAGTTTTTTATGGATACCCTTCCGTTAGATTCCATCCGGAGTGAAATTATTATTCCATTTTTCGGAGTAATACTGAAGCACCCAACAGTCTAATACTTTATGATGATCCGCACAGCGGATTATATCGCCTGCCTGTGACAGAGGCCTCAACTTCGCCCGGCCTCTTCTTTCGATCCCTTCGTTTATCGATCATTCTTTTTATCAAAAATTAATTTCAATTCACGTCTTCAGTCGCAATTATGGTAAACATTCAGGACAAGACCTCTTCATTATGAAATGATGCTTCGCCGCTAATGATGAAAATTCATAATTAAAAAATGGCATGAAGTCATTGCCAAATCTATTTAAGTTATATAACCATAAAGCAGAGTTTCCTCTTACAATAAGTAAAGAAATTATGAATAAAGGTATGTGGAAGGAAGAAATAAAATTTAAACAATGTATTAAATGTTGACATCATTCCTAGTAGAGGTGACTACCAATGAAAGCATTAGTAATCGAAGCACCGCGTAAAGCCGTTGTAAAGGATGTTCCTTATCCGAAGCCGGGTCCGGGAGAGATGACGATTAAGGTTGAAAATGTAGGTATTTGCGGCACGGATTTTCACATCTATGAAGGGGAGTACATTTCTCCTTTTCCTATCATTCCAGGCCATGAGTTTTCCGGCATCATCTTCGAAATCGGGGAAGGGGTAATAGGGTGGGAAGTCGGTGACCGTGTCAGTGCGGACCCGAACATATTATGCGGAGCTTGCGAGTTTTGTCTTACCCATCGGGGCAATCATTGCGTGAATTGGGCGGCGGTCGGCGTTACGGTTAACGGAAGCATGGCCGAATTCGTCGCTGTACCGGCACGAAATGCAGTCAAATTGCCGGATACCATGTCTTTTGAAGAAGGGGCTTTCATTGAACCGATGGCCTGTGTGGTGCACGGTATGAATCGTTTGCAGCTTCAGGTAGGTAATCGGGTCATCCTGTTTGGGGCCGGGGCCATGGGACAGCAGCTGGTTCAATCGATTGCCAAGTCCGGCGCCTCTGAGCTGGTGGTCGTCGACGTATCCCAAGAAAAATTGGATCTGGCGCTTACCTTCGGGGCTACTAAAGGTGTACTGAGCAAGGATCTGGACACCGCTTTAAGTAAAGATATCGTTCCATACGGTTTCGATGTCGTGGTAGATGTCACCGGCATCCCTGCCGTCATTGAAAAAGCGTTCGAATTCATGGGGCCTGTTGCGAAGTATCTTCAATTCGGCGTTACTGCTGAAAATGCAAGGGTACAGCTAGATCCTTTCAAATTATTCAATAAGGATTGGACGCTCCTTGGCTCCATGGCCATCAACTATACGTTTTTACCTGCGTTGAAATGGGTGAAGGAAGGGAGATTTGAGCTCACACCGCTCATTTCTAAAGTGATATCCTTGGAAGAAACGGCAGATTTCTTTGCAATGCCGAAGGATCCAAATCTGTTAAAAGTTCAAATTAAACTATAACCGGAGAATGATCCAAATGATTGAAGGGCAAAGCTTCCGACCGGAAGCCTTGCCCTTCGGCATGATAGGAATATAGAGCCTTTCAATATTGTCGTTGGAGTGCAAAATGGATCTTTTATCTTCTTTAGGTGGTGATGAGGGAATGAAAATGATTACAGGAAACAGTGTTTTAGCCGATCGGTTAGGGATACCGTCAAATTTGACATGGGGTTATCTTGGGGTTCTTTTTTTTATGATAGGCGATGGTTTAGAACATGGTTGGTTGTCCCCCTATTTGTTGGAAAAGGGATTAACCATGGAACAATCCGCTTTTCTCCTCACGTTATACGGTATCATGCTGGCAATCTCTTCATGGATTTCAGGAGTGTTTGTACAAGCCTGGGGACCAAGGAAAGCAATGTCCATCGGATTGTTGTTTTTTATCACCGGTACAATTGGTTTTGTCGGATGGGCGATTCCTCATAATGATTATGTCGCCATGCTTCCTTTCTATGCGCTAAGGGGCCTCGGATATCCGCTATTCTCTTACTCTTTCTTGGTTTGGGTGACTTACCGCAGTCCAAAACAAAAACTGGCAACCGCAATCGGATGGTTTTGGGTTGCTTTCACAGGCGGATTGAATGTATCTGGTGCATTCTATTCTAGCTACATGATTCCAAAGATAGGAGAAATAAACACATTATGGACGGCTTTGATATTTGTAACCATTGGTGGAATCTGTGCGATCTATGTGAATAAAGACAGATTTGAAGGACAGCACACAGCGGGCAACAAAACGAAAGAGCTGCTCAAAGGATTTACGATTATGTTTCATAACCCGAAGGTAGCTTTAGGGGGACTCGTAAGAACTATTTGTACAACCGCCTCATTCGGGTTTGTCGTCTTCATGCCTACTTATCTGTCGGAATTTGGTTTCTCTCTGAGCGAATGGCTGCAGATTTATGCTACTCTTTTTATTGTGAACATTATTTTCAATTTAATTTTCGGAGTGGTGGGAGACAAAATAGGCTGGAGACAAACCTGCAAGTGGTTCGGAGGAGTGCTCTGCGGAATCTCGACGCTTGCCATTTATTACTTACCGCAATTTGCGGGCCACAACTATTGGGGAATGATGCTGGTAGGCTGCGCATTCGGCATAGGATTGGCCGGTTATGTCCCTATACACGCTTTAGTGGCTTCTCTTGAGCCGCACAATAAAGGCGCCGCTTTATCTGTCGTGAACCTGGGGGCCGGTTTAAGCGCATTCTTGGGGCCTGCAATCGTTGGAGTATTCATTGGAAGTATAGGTACGGGAGGCGTGATGTGGATCTTTGCGATACTATATTTTGCAGGCGCAGCCATCACGGATTACTTGAAAGTGCCGGAAGTCAAAGCCGAACAACGAATGATCAAAGAGGCAGTATAGTTTTGGGAACGTATCGGAAATATTACAGATCGGGGAAGAAGGGAAGCCGAAAACTGAATGTCGTCAGCAGTTTTTGGATCTCCCCGTATTCTATTCCAAAATTCCTGTTCACCGTGATGTAATCTGCGTAAGCAGCTGAAAGAAAATAGGAGCGTGAACGTTAGTCGTTCACACTCCTTTTTTTAAGAAATCTATCAAAAGACCGAATTCGTTTATTGCTGCTCATCCTGATAGTACATGTAGATTTTCCAACTGTTGTCATTCATTTTCTTCAATAAGTAAGTGCCGTCGGTTGCCACTGTATCTGTGTTTGCTTCATTATCTTTCGTGGTCGTTACTTTGTAGCTGCCGCCTTCCGACTGAATTACGGCGAAACGATCCGTTTTGTCGACGATCGTCAGATTTTGATCGCTGATTTTCTCAAATTCAAGCTCATATCCTTGGTTGATATGCGCAATCATTTCTTCAGAAAAAGCATGGTTATACGCTAAATAATAACCCGTATAAAATTGCGCATATACAGCATCTAATTGATCATAGGCTTTATCTTTGATTTTTTGATTTTCCTGCTCCTCTAAATCTAGCACGGCAGTTGTGAGCAGACTGTCTTCAGGCAGTGCGCTTTTTTGCAAGTCTAACGCACGCTGCAGCATGACAACGGCTTCAGCTCTTGTCGCATTGGCGAAAGGCTTGAATTCCGTTTCACTTGCTCCCCGTACAATACCGGCTTGGCTTGCTTTTAAAATGGATTCTTTAGCGAAGTAGTCGGGTACATCCGAAAATTGCTTCGTTTCTCCTTCAAATTGTACAGAGGAAGAAAAGGCTCTAACGACCATTGTAGCGATCTCGCCGCGTTTGATCAGTTGATTAGGCCCGAATTTTGTTTCGCTAATCCCGCTAACGATACCAAGGGAGCTGGCAACGCGAATCGAATCGAAGTACCACTTACTTTGCTCAACGTCAGTAAAAGCCGTTCCGGCCGCATCGCTTGTCAAGCCTAATGCGCGAACCAAAATCGAGACAAATTCCGCGCGGCTTATTGGATTGTTTGGCTTTACCGTAACATATCCTTCCTGGTCCACATAACCCCGCAGCAAATCTGCGTTTACAAAGTTGTCCAGCTCGTAATATGCCCAGTGCTCTTCTATATCCCCTGGAAAATACATCTCCAAAGGATCGAGCTCAGCCGCATTCACTTGTACAGACTGAAGCGGATAAATCAGAAGCATGGATAAAAGCAAGAAGATCGTACTGCGAAAATAAACATTTTTCATTTTTGATGTTCCTCTCCTGGTTGAAAAAAATTCCTTTATGAGAATATCAAAGAAAGGCAGAATATTCTAGTGGAAATTCAAGGGATTAACAACGGAAAAAGGCAGGCCGAATGAAGGCTGCCTCTTTCGTTTGCCGTTATACCGTTACTTGCTGCAAAATGATGTAGCCATAAGCAGGCAATGAGAGTTTTAACTGACCATTGGCATTGCTTGCCAGCGTAGAGCCGGCAGCCGGAGTGCTTGTGCTCGAGAAGAGTGTCGTCCAAGCGGATTCGCCTCCGCAAGCAACTGCTGCTGCCTTTGCCGCTGTTACTGTCTCCTCGTTCAACATTGCGGCTGCGCTCGCCTCTCCGGCAGCCTCAGCAGGCGCGGCAGCAACGGCTGCTGCTTCCTCAAGCGCCTCCGCACTAGCAAAGCCTGTAAACGCAACTGCGAACGGAACAGCCCCGTTATCTGCCGGCGCAGATTCAACGGTGAAGCGCAGATCAGCCGCTTTG
Organism: Paenibacillus sp. J2L1-98; assembly: GCF_056269405.1. Classification (NCBI taxonomy): domain Bacteria; kingdom Bacillati; phylum Bacillota; class Bacilli; order Caryophanales; family Paenibacillaceae; genus Paenibacillus; species Paenibacillus sp. J2L1-98. The sequence continues at coordinate 119,059 of NZ_JBWDNW010000018.1, forward strand.
CCGCGCGCATTCAGCGCGACAAGCAAGCGCTGACCGCCATCGCGGCGCTCATACACCAAGGTGCCGTCCGATTCGCCGACGTGCACGAAGCGAATGTCCGCGCTGCGAAGCGCGCTGTGGCTGTGGCGAAGTCCGATTGCTGTTTTATAAAATTGCAGAAGCTCAGTGTTTTGTTCCGCTGGATCCCAAACCATGCATTTGCGGCATCCGGGATCGCCTTCTCCATTTATTCCTACCTCGTCGCCGTAATAAATACATGGCGTTCCCGGGAAAGTCAGCTGGAACAACGACGAAAGCTTCATCGAACCGATGTTATCTTCGCAAATCGTCAGCAGCCTTGGCGTGTCGTGGCTATCGAGCAAATTGAAGGCCGTTTCCGTCACCTGCTGCGGGTATGCGGCAAGCTGCGTGCCGATCGCATGGGCAAAGGCAGCTGCGTCAATTGTCTGATAGGCGAAGAAATCAAGCACCGCATTCGTAAATGGGTAGTTCATGACCGCATCGAATTGATCGCCCTGCAGCCACGACATCGCATCATGCCAAATTTCGCCCAAAATGTACGCCTCCGGATTAACGGATTTCACCGTCTTCCTGAACTCGCGCCAAAATTGATGGTCAACCTCATTGGCAACGTCGAGACGCCAGCCATCGATTCCGATTTCTTCGACCCAGTAACGCGCGACCTCGAGCAAATACTGTTTCACTTCAGGATGCTCGGTGTTCAGCTTCGGCATCAGCGGCTCAAACCCGAACGTTTCGTAAGAAGGCACGCCGTCAACAACCTGCAGCGGCCATTCCCGAACGTAGAACCAGTCCGCATATTTCGATTGCCGGCCATTCTTTTGCGCATCGACAAACGGAGGGAAAGTCTTGCCGGAATGATTGAATACCGCATCAAGCAGGACGCGAATGCCGCGGGCGTGGCAGGCGTCAACCAATTCCTTCAGCTTCTCGTTCGTGCCGAAATGCGGGTCAACCTTCATATAGTCCTGCGTGTCATACTTATGATTCGTTGTCGCCTCGAACAAGGGAGTGAAATAGACAGCATTGATGCCGAGCGCGGACAAATGATCCAAGTGGTCGATGACACCCTGCAGATCGCCGCCAAAAAAGTTTTGCGGAGTCGGCGTGCCGCCCCAAGGCAGCACGTCCCCGGGATCAAGCGACGGATCGCCTTTCGCGAAACGCTCAGGGAATATTTGATAGAAGACAGCGTCCTTAAGCCAAGCCGGCGGCTTGAAAACGTCGATTGGATTAATATATGGAAAATCGAAAAAATAATTTGAATGTCCCGGCATCGTTTGCTCGAAGCCTTTTTCAGTAAAAAACACCGTCTCATCCCCGCTAGTCAAGCGAAACGCGTAACGCAGCCGGCGGAACGGGGGGATAACGGCCGTTTCCCAATAGTCGAACCTCTCATCTGAGGAGAAAATACGCATCGCAACTGTAGTGATGGTTTGTTTCCATGCATATTTGTCGCCAACGATTGCCACGGCTTCGGCAACATCGTCTTTTTTGGTGCGCAATCGAAGGTGCAGCGTTTTTCCGTCGTAGGCGTAAGCCCAGTTTTGCTTCGGTCTGTGATAAACAGCTTCTAATAACATTTTTTTCGCTCCTTATGATTGGTATGGAAAAATGGCTTAAAACGCGAAAAAAGGCACAACCTCTGCTCATAAAAGCCGAGGTTGTACCTTCTCCCATAATACGTTCAGGCGCCGCTCACGCGAAGCATATTCCGAACAAATGGTTGCGGTAGCATTGCCTTTCTATTGTATCTCTCAACAAATTTATTATACATAATTTGCATGTATTGATCTAGTCAATTCGGGAAAAAAGTTTACGCGTGAGCCGCTTCATGCGCTTGCGATTCCAAGAAACGCTCGCAATCGAGAGCGGCCATGCAGCCGCTTCCCGCTGCCGTAATCGCTTGGCGGTATTGGCGGTCCTGCACGTCGCCGCAGGCGTATACGCCTGGGATGTTCGTCTCCGAGGTGCCAGGCTTCACGATAATGTAGCCCTGCTCATCGGTATCGATTTGGCCGCCAAGGAAGCCGGTATTAGGCGTATGCCCAATCGTAACAAATAAGCCGTCTGTCTCGAGCAGTTCTTCTTCGCCGGTTTCATTATTGCGCACTTTCAGTCCCTGCAGACCCATTCCTGTTGCAGCGACCTCAAGCGGGGTGCGGTTTAAGCTCCATACGATTTTGTCGTTGGCGCGGGCGCGGTCCTGCATAATTTTCGAAGCGCGCAAATCTTCGCGGCGGTGAACGAGTCTCACCTCGGAAGCGAAGCGCGTGAGGAACACCGCTTCCTCCATTGCGGAGTCGCCGCCGCCTACTACGATAATCTTTTTGCCGCGGAAGAAGAAGCCGTCGCAGGTAGCGCAAGTGCTCACGCCGCGTCCGATATTTTCTTGCTCGCCCGGGATGCCAAGGTATTTGGCGGAAGCGCCTGTCGAGATAATGATCGACTCCGCTTGCAGCTCGCCGATCCCTTCAACGTCGAGTGTGTATGGACGCTTGCTGAAGTCCACGCTTTTCACGGAGCCGGTTTTGAATTTGGCACCGAAGCGCTGCGCTTGCTTGCGCATGTTGGACATGAGCTCGCTGCCCAAAATCCCGTCAGGGAAGCCCGGGAAGTTCTCAACCTCCGTAGTCGTCGTAAGCTGGCCGCCTGGCTGCCACCCTTCGATAACGAGCGGCTCCATATTCGCGCGAGCGAGGTAAATAGCAGCCGTTAATCCGGCGGGACCTGTACCAATAATGATTGTTTTATGCATCATCTATATCCTCCATTCGGGACTTAATTAATATAATAAGTACTACATTAAAATTATTACAATCTAGCATCAAAGTCAATATCGTTCATGTAACGTTCATGTTCGTATTGTATGCTTATTGTAACGATTACATAAGCAGCGCGGGAGGATAGGTACGATGCCGAAAATCATAGTTGCAGACGATGATTCGAACATTCGCGAGCTGGTCAGCCTCTTTTTGAGAAGAGAGGGCTACCAGGTTATTGAGGCAATAGATGGTGTTGACGCATTAGAGAAGCTGGAGGCGGTTCGCGCTGATCTTGCGGTCATCGATGTGATGATGCCGCGTATGGACGGCTGGGCGCTGTGCGCAGCTATGCGCGCAAGCTATGATATTCCGCTGCTCATGCTGACGGCCAAAGGGGAGACCTCGCAGAAGGTGAAGGGCTTCGAGCTTGGAGCGGATGATTATATGGTCAAGCCGTTCGACCCGCCGGAGCTGGTCGTCCGGGTCAAGGCGCTGCTCAAAAGATACCGGATTACCGCGTCCCGGACGGTCGAATTCGGCGACGTCATCATGAATCAAACCGACTTTCATATAGCAGCGGGCGGAGAGAAGTTTACCTTGCCGCCGAAGGAGTTCGAGCTGCTGTTCAAGCTGGCAAGTTATCCGGGCAAAACCTTTGCGAGGGATCAACTCATTGAGCAAATATGGGGAATGGATTACGAGGGTGACGAGCGGACAGTCGATGTACATATCAAAAGGCTGCGCGACCGTTTCCCCGAGGAGCAGTACCGCTTCCGTATCGTCACGATCCGCGGGCTCGGCTACAGGCTGGAGGAGTGGGCATGATACGCAGCTTGTATGTCCGGATAACAGCTACTTTTCTCGTAATCGTGCTCCTCAGCATCGGAATTGCCTTTCTATTTACGAATCAATTGTTTAAGCGGGATGCAAGGGGGCAGCTGCCGAACCAGATGGAGAAGGCGATTGACCGCATCGAGCAGCTTTATGCCGTTTCCAAGCCGGCGTCGATGAAGGCGTTTTTGGAGGAAATGTCGGCGCTGCAGGGGCAATCCATCATCGCAGTCAGCAGCTCCAACCGGCTTGTGACGGTCGGCGAGCGCAGCGATCTCATCGTGGAAAGACTCACTTATGCGCAGCTGGCAAAAGTATTCGGCGGCAGTACGGTGAGGCTGGACATATTCAACCGGGAGGAAGGCGAGCCCCCTTCGCCGCCTGCCTTCGGCAAGCTGGTGCAGTTCGGCAATGAGAAATGGGCCTTATTCGTCCAACCGGATCGTTTTCCGCAAAACAGCAACTTTATATGGACCGCCGTTACGCTGCTCGTCACGCTGCTCGTGGTCGGAAGCGTGCTTATTCTGGTGGCAGCGCGTTATTTGGTGAGGCCGCTAAAAATGATGACAAACGCTGCGACGCGGATGTCGGAAGGAGATTTCACCGTACGCTTGCCCGTCAGGCGCGGCGATGAGCTTGGCGAGCTGGCCGAGGGTATGAACAGGATGGCGCTAAGCTTATCGCAGCTCGAAATGATGCGTCAGGACTTCGTTTCGAACGTATCGCATGAAATACAGTCACCCCTCACCTCGATAGGCGGCTTTGCGGAAGCGCTGCGCAGCAAGGACGTAACTGAAGCCGAGCGGGACCGCTATATTAGCATCATAAAGCAGGAGAGCATGCGGCTGTCCCGTCTAAGCGAAAATTTGCTCAATTTGGCGTCGCTTGATTCGCAGCACCATCCTTTTCATCCTCAGCCCTATAGATTGGACCGTCAGCTGCGCGATATCGTGCTGGCCTGCGAGCCGCATTGGATCGCCAAGCGGCAGACGGTGGAGCTGCTGATGGAAGAAACGGTCATTACCGCAGACCGGGATCAGCTTAACCAGGTGTGGATGAACCTGTTTGCGAACAGTATGAAATTTACGCCGGAGGGCGGGAAAATCTTCTTCTCGTTATCCGAGCAGGACGGCTTCGCAATCGTTCGAATTTCCGATACGGGGGTCGGAATTAGCGAAGAGGACCGGGAGCGTGTGTTTGAACGATTTTATAAGGGGGATGCTTCCAGAGACCGAAGCCAAGGGGGAAGCGGACTCGGGTTATCGATCGCGCAAACCATTGCCGCCATTCACGGCGGGAGCATCACGCTGGATCCAAATGCCGACCAGCTTTCCGGCGCAAGCTTCGTCGTCCGGCTTCCGCTTATTCCGCTTAGCCAGTAAAGGTCATTTTTTTTGATAATTAATTATAGAATGGTTATGATGGAGGGAATATATGCGAGTCAGGTAATGATTTGGGGGAGGGGCTTGAATGGAAAAGCGGATACGGAAAGCGATTATTCCCGCTGGGGGATTAGGAACCAGATTTTTGCCGGCCACGAAAGCGCAGCCGAAGGAAATGCTCCCAATCATCGATAAGCCAGCCATTCAGTATATAGTAGAAGAGGCGGTTCAGTCCGGCATCGAGAGCATCGTGATCGTCAGCGGCCGCAACAAGCGGGCGATCGAGGATCATTTTGATAAATCGGCCGAACTCGAAATGGAGCTTGAGGCGCGTCATAACGAGGAAATGTTGGAAGTGGTCCGTAAAATATCGCAGCTGGCGGACATTTACTACGTTCGTCAGAAGGAGCCGCTAGGCCTCGGCCATGCCGTTCTGTGCGCCCGCCGTTTCATTGCAGACGAACCCTTTGCCGTACTGCTCGGGGATGATATTCTGAAATCGGAGCCGCCGTGTTTGCGCCAAATGATCGACGTGTATGAGCAGCAGCATTCGTCTGTCGTAGCCGTTATGGAAGTGCCGTGGGATCAGACGCATAAGTATGGCATTGTTGATATTGAGCGGGGCCAGCAGGTTGCGCGCGTCCGCGACATTATCGAGAAGCCGGCTCCGGGGTATGCGCCTTCTAATTACGCGGTTGTCGGACGATACGTGCTTGATAATGCCATATTCGATCTGCTTGAGAGAGCGGCGCCTGGAAAGGCGGGAGAAATCCAGCTGACGGACAGCTTGCAGGAATTGAATCGTATAGCCTCGTTAACGGCTTACCGCTTCGACGGCCGCAGACATGATGTGGGCGACAAGCTGGGCTTCGTGCAGGCAACAATCGATTTCGCATTGGAGCGCGCAGATCTTTCCGGGGATGTCAGAAGATACTTATTGGAGAGGCTAAAGGAGACGAACTCATAAGTATCTGTCATTGGTTCAAACGATGTGATGAAACGGCTTAAAGCGATTAAAAAAGAGCAGGCTTAGTCTAGGAAGAAAACGATTCTTGCGCGCATAACATGCGGAGGGGTCGTTTTTTTTTTGTATTCAGCTCGTTTTTGTAAAACTTTCAGCAAACTTTCAACTTGTATTCACTTTGGATTAAGCAACGAAGCGGATAATGACTCCATTACATTATCAGGATGAATGGATTGGAGACGGACAAACTTGAAGAAAATTAATTATGTGAAATTTATACTGGACCTTGCAATGGCGGTTACCTTCGTTCTGTTGTTTAATGACCGGGTGCTCGGCGGATTGACGTTTCATGAAATAGCGGGACTTAGCATCGGCGTTGCCTTTATTACCCACGTCCTGCTGAATTGGAAATGGGTCGTTAAAGTATCTGCCCGGATACTGGACCGGAAATTACCCGGCAAGACACGCTTCGGATATTTACTGAATCTGTCCCTGCTGACCACAATGACTTTTATTATCGTCAGCGGGATTCTGATATCGAGAATCGTTTTCCCAAGTATCAACATCGGCGATCAGCGGTGGTTCCAAACTGCCCATATAAGCATTTCCTTCCTGGCCCTCATTTTGATTGGCATTCACGTTGGGCTTCATTGGCAGTGGGTCATTCAAGTTTGCAGATCGTTTCTGAAAAGAAAAACGGCCGGCGCTTCGAGAATTCCCCGCATACTCGCATGGACTGCGACGGTTCTCATTCTTATGTTCGGCTGTTATCAGATGTATGTCACCGACTTCGCACAGAGGATAAGCAGCATAGGCGGCGTAGTTGGCATCACATCTTCGGAAATGCCTGGCGGAGGGGAAAGAGGAGGACGGTTCGAAGGCCAAAGACCGTCTATGGACGAAGCCTTTGCGCCGCCAGGGGCAGCGACGGGTCAATCCGAGCAGCCTGATTTGGGCGAAAGACCTGCTCAAGGACCGGGAGGAAGGGAAGGGGGCTTTCAAAGTCCCAGCGCCTGGGGCGTCATCGCGACATACTTCGGCATCATAGGCGTATTCATCATTCTCACCTATTACCTCGAAAAAGCCGGCAGGAAGAGAGCGGGCAGGTTGGCTAATAAGATAGAATCTGTTTAATTGAATAAACGAGCGGCATAAAACCTTCCAGGAGACTGCGGAAGGTTTTTTTGTCGTTCACTGCATGAATAAAGTGAAAAATTTCCTGCTATTTTGAAATGGTGATTTTTTACTATTTCATATAAAATAGATAGATGTGTGAGGAGAGTATGAGTTGCTGGGGGATGAACGGAAGTGTATTGCCATCATTGCGGAAAGAAGCGGACAGACGATGCGATCTATTGCAGTCAATGCGGAAGACTGCTCGCTGCGGAAGAGGAACCTGCAGCGGCATTAGATGCTGAGAGAGCTGAGGTCTTAAGCGAGACTGCTGCATCCATAGAGACAGAATTAGCAGGCGAACAGTCGAATAGGCCAAACGCTGACTTGAGGCGGAGCGCCGGGAGCTCCTTATGGGCATGGCTGGTGCCCGTTGTGCTTGCGCTTGTTACGGCTGGTTCAGTTTCTAGTTACTATATATATCAATCAGGAATTAATGATAGAGTGATCAAGCTTCAAGCCGAGGCGAAGGCTTTGGCGCTGGCTGGGAAGTATGCTGAGGCGCAGGCGCTGCTTAAGGAAGCGGCGGATGCCCGTCCGGGCTTTGCCGCTCTGCAGAAGGATGCCGAAATCGCAGCTCTGGTTGATGAGCTGTCGCGTTCGGTTAAGGCTGCCGGGAAGCTGCTCGAGGAGCGGAAGCTTACGGAAGCGGAGCAGACGCTAAAGCAGGCAAGGAATGGGCTTAAGGGCCACACGGAGCCGGTCTACGCGATGGTGAAGGAGCAGCTGGGCGTTTATACGGAGCAGCTTGGCGTTATGAAGCTGACAGATGAGCTGGCCGATCTGCGTACAGTCGATGAGCTTGAATCGAAGCTTAACGTAGCGAATCATTTAGAGGGTGAAGAAGCAGCTGTCTTACAGGAGCAGATTATTGCGAAAATCGTGGATATTAGCTGCAAGGAAGCTGAAGCGCTGCTTATGAAAAAAAATTATACGGACGCGCTGACGGCGACGGACAGGGCGCTTGCTTTTGCCAAAGATAATGAACGCCTGCTCTCGCTTGTGAAACGCATTAACGAAGCACAGGCAGAATATGAGAAGACCGAGCAGCAGCGGTTGGAACAAGCGATGCAGCAAGCGGCGGCAGAGGATTTGAAAAACCAGACGGCAGCCGTCGAGGTTGTACATATGGAGTCTTCGCTTGATGAGTTTGGCGACCTTAACATAACAGCAGAGCTGAAAAACGCGGCTACACGGCCTATTTATTCGATCACCGTTAAGTTTATCGTCTACGATGCTGAAGGCAAAGAGGTGGGCTCGGGCACGGCCGAAGCGGCGCCGGATTATGTCGAGCCTGGCGAGAAGATGAGCTTTACGGGCACCGTGTATGGCGTCGATGTAGAAAATACGACCGTCGTCATTGATCATGCGACTTGGTATTTGGATTAAGGGGGCGATGAGATGAGTAAAAAGGCATGGATCAGCGTCATCGCATCGGCCCTTATTGTGTGCGGAGGAATAGCTGCTGCTTTGTTCATCCATTCAGATGTGCCAAACCGGCTTACAGGGAAGCCGCTGCTTGCTGCTGCTGATGGGGGCAAGGCGAAGACGCTTAAAGATATTATTTTTGAGACGCAGAAGCTCGTCGTTATGATTGAAGCGGAAAACGGCTCGCAAGGCTCCGGATTTCTCTACAATTGGGAAGGCGATCTGATTACGAACGCGCATGTCGTTGCAGGCTCCCGTAAGGTGAAAATTAAAACGGCGGATGCGCGCGAGCTGGACGGAGAGGTTATCGGCATCAGCACGGAGACGGATGTCGCCGTCGTTCGCGTAAACGCTTTGGCCGGAACCGAGCCTCTGGAGGTTGTACAAGGCGAGAAAGCGGAGGTAGGCGACGAGGTGCTGGCTGTAGGCAGTCCGCTAGGATTTCAAAATACGGTTACGACCGGCATTATTAGCGGCATAGGCAGAAGCTTTGAAATCGAGCCTTACTTGTATTCGGATCTGTATCAAATCTCGGCGCCAATCGCTCCCGGCAACAGCGGAGGGCCGCTCGTCGATCAGAAGACGGGCGAGGTGCTCGGCATTAACTCAGCTGGCTACGAGCAAGGCTCGATCGGCTTCAGCATTCCGATTGCGAACGTTATCGAGATTGCCGAGGGCTGGTCGAGCGAGCCGATGACCGAGCTTCCCGAGCTGGAGCTTTCGGCTGAATCGGCTATTTTGGAGGAGGATGCTTCGGTAGAAGAGTACGCGGGTTATCTCGTAACTCATTTTTACGACAGCCTGAACAACGCCGATTATGTCTATGCGTACTCGCTGCTTGGCGGCAACTGGAAGGAAGGCACAAGCTACGAGAAGTTCAGGGAGGGCTACTTAGGAACGTTAAATGTAGTCATCGATAATATGCAAGTAACGGACAGCAGGGATGATAACGCAACGGTTATCGCGGTCATTTCAGCGGATGAGCGGGTTGACGGCAAATATGTGCTCAGCAAGTATCAGGTCACCTATGAGGTAGGCTACGAAAACGATCAATTAAAGCTCATAAGCGGAAAAGGAAAGGCAATTAAGTAAAAGGTTTCCCGAAGGGGCAGGCGAAAGAAAAGGAACTGGAAAATGACGTCCAGGGGAGACGTCTCTTTCCAGCTCCTTTTTTTATATTAAAGGGGCTGCTGTTGGAGCTCATGCTTTATTACATTTTTTGCCGAAAGACGGCATCAGTCATACTCGTTTGTCTCCTCAGCTTCGGATTCGGCTTCATCCTCGCGGAAGAAAGGATTGTAAATGAGCTCAAGAGCTACAGTGTCAAAGCGTTGAACGGGGAAGTTAAGCAGCGACGCTGGAATACTGCGTCCGTTCAACTGAAGACGATAGCTGATGTTGCGGCCAATCGGAACGCCGCTTACAGATATGATTTGTCCTCTAAAATTGAAACGGACGGCGCCGGTTGCTGCAAGCGCTTGATAGATCGCCATACCCGGAAAGAATCGCACGCGATAGGCTTGCGTTACGTTAGGGAACGTTCCTCCCCCGTTAATGACAACCGTTACCGTTGCTAGCGGTCCAGGTGGGAACGGTTGTGGGAACGGAAACGGAACCGGAAATGGAACAGGGAACGGTCCGGGTCCAGGGAACGGTCCGGGTCCAGGGAACGGTCCAGGTCCAGGGAACGGTCCGGGTCCAGGGAACGGTCCAGGTCCAGGGAACGGTCCGGGTCCAGGGAACGGTCCGGGTCCAGGGAACGGTCCGGGTCCAGGGAACGGTCCGGGTCCAGGGAACGGTCCAGGTCCAGGGAACGGTCCGGGTCCAGGGAATGGTCCAGGTCCAGGGAACGGTCCGGGTCCAGGGAACGGTCCGGGTCCAGGGAACGGTCCGGGTCCAGGGAACGGTCCGGGTCCAGGAGGGAACGGTCCGGGTCCAGGAGGGAACGGTCCGGGTCCAGGAGGGAACGGTCCGGGTCCAGGAGGGAACGGTCCGGGTCCAGGAGGGAA
>NZ_JBWDNW010000017.1:0-131585 GCF_056269405.1 Paenibacillus sp. J2L1-98
TGCCCAGTGGTTACAAAGCGGAGTGGAGAGTTAAGGGACATACGGGCAATGATTTTAGTCCGGATAAGAAAGTTTTCGTCTATGTGAGCATCAAATACGACAATCACTGAAAATATTGCTATGTATTCGGAAACTTAATGATCGGCCGCGGGATCGCCCCGCGGCCTTTTTTCACCCCGAAAACCACCGGGTACATCGGAATTTTTAACGGGACTCGGCAAGGATGAAAGACCCCTCTAAAAACACTCCTTTGTTTTTTGCCTTTGTCCTCCGTATGGTAACAGGAGCATACGTAATACGTAATTAATGTCTTAAGCGTGGGTTTAACGTATTTTGGTTGATGGGACCCCTTACGGTTATGAAAAATGAGTTAATAATATTGTATAAATAGGCCTCCATACGGGCAGCCTTCGTTAAGCTCCCATGGAAGAACACAATTACTTCCATAATCTGTGGTGTCGCGTGAGCGGCATGGATGGCTAACGGGCAGATTAGTTCAATGATATAGTGTGATTAGTGGTTACGGTAGTTTATTGATTTGAAGGAGGATTATATGAACTACATATGGTTTAATTTACAAACGCCTATCTTAGAGCAGCTACCTCATCCGTTTACAGACGCGGCGATATTACTCAATCCGTTTATTCAAATGCCAATAGGCTGGACAGACATGAAGCGAAAGAGCGAATATGAGCATGTTTATCCAGAATTAAAAGAGTCATTACAACTTGGCAGACCTAAACCTTGGAAAGAAGTCATGCATGATACAGGGATACAATCTTATGAAGAGCTTGCTGTTGCTCTCAAGACATCTATCTCAGCATTAAAAACAGAGTTTGCTCATCCAGATTTAGCAGTTTTATTAAATAACAACCTATCCAAAGACCTTTACTATCCTAGTGAAGACAGAATTTCGGAATTTTTTATACCCGATATCCTCGACATTCTAAGTTCTAATGGAGCTGACTCTTTAGTGTATTCTGAACCGATTTTAGATCAGTCTGGTGAATTGAAAATAAAAAATGTCACAGACCTGGAAATGTGTGAGTTATCACCTGCCGAGATAGTAATAACAGACGAAGGAATGGATTATGCATTTTTAAGTGTTTACGACTCATTTATTACCTTATTCCTCTCTAGAGAAAAGAACATTGTAGAGATCATCAATAAAAAGAAATGGGAAGCAGTGATCTGCGCCCCAGAAACGTACCTTAATTGGTATTTTGGCAAAATTGATTAAACTAACGGGGAACGATAGTTCAACTAAACAAGGAGCAGTTTGCCAGCGGCAGGCTGCTCCTTGCTCATTAAAGTAACGGGCAGTTTACTTTTAACCAAAAAATACTAACTACGTACTGAATAAATGGTTAAAATTGATATGAATACACATAAGACTATTGGAGGTACACCATGCGAGATATAGATTACAGCAATTATTTTTGGCAGGATGAAGCGATAAGATTGCGCGCAATACAAGCAGAAGATAGGAAAATCACTATATCAACCGTTTTGATACTCCTGCACGGCGCCTTTTAGAGTGTGCAGTTGAATTGCCGCCCACAGTTGCAGAAGCACAATCTTTTGCAGAAACATTTTCTGACTTCTCATCGAATCGTCTTATGTTCACTATTGAAAACTTGGACGGTGAAAATGTTGGAGGGATTAATCTAAACAGTATCGACGAAAGAAACGGCACATTTAGCATCGGTATTCAAGTAGACAGAGACCATCGAGGGAAAAGGTACGGTACAAGGGCAGTAACCATACTTTTAAAATATGCTTTCTTCGAGCGTAGACTAAATAAATTCAACGATTACGTACTTGAAGGAAACGAAGCCTCGGCTGCAATGCTGAGAAAAGTCGGATGTGTGCAAGAAGGGGTTCGTCGCCAAGTTATTTATACTAATGGACGATATTTTGATTCCATCTTGTTTGGTCAAACGAGAGACGAATTTGTTGAGTTTCTCTCAAAGACCAAATAGCGGAAAACTTTAGCTAACGGGTACGATAGTGGAATAAACAGGGAGCAGATTGCCGAGGCAGCTACTCCCTGTTTTCATTGAGCTAAAAGGCAGAAGAGTTTAATATACTGCAGAGCGAAGCTACCGATCAAATTGCCGGAAAAAATTGATCTTCCGCACTTAAAATCCATTGAGAACAAACAGATTCTGTTTTTTACGCAACCTTCCAAGTATTGTAAACGTACAAGGAAACATAACATGCAGGGAGTGATAGATATATGAGTGAAAAGGACAATCAATTTGTAGTCGTGTACTGCGCAAATTGCGGGTATTCCGAATTTTACAATAAACAAGCGTCGGCTGGATCGAACGTTCTTGATTTCTTTTTCGGTTGATGAGTTAAGGCAACAATAGCAATTCCACATCGAAAGCAGCCACTGACCATATTCAGTTTGGCAGCTTTCATTTTTTTGAGCAAAGGGGTTAGGAATGTAAGACCACTCCGCTAACGGGAAACGATAGCTTAAAAATTAATTGATGTGTCCTAGACTAATACTGATATCTTGTGGTCTCGGTTTGCAACAAAAAAAATCCAGATGCGTCTTATGTTTTTAAAGGGGGAATGTCGATGTACCGAGTGGTTATCGTCTTCTTGCTAGTAAGTGTTATGTTAGTCGGATGCGGCACGGTTCGTTCATTTGAGGCCACCGTCGATAAAGTGAAGGGTGACTCAATGACAGTCAATTGCTCCGATGCCGTCAACAAGGGCAAACACGGAGCTATCATTGATGTCGGCTATATATGCACAATCACTCTCACAGATAAGACGCGGATTGTAAATGACAGCGACGAAAAAGTGTTGAGCGTACATGATCTCATGGGAAGCCCGAAAGTGAAAATAACGCTCGAGAAAGCCGAAAGTATAAATAAAATATTAGATTCACGGTTGATTCATAAAGCAAAAGAAATTCGTCTGCTTACCTCATAAACATAGGGAAGGGACATAGAATGAGCGGCTTATTGAAAGTGTGTTACGTCGCGCTTCAGTCGAAAATCACCATTTGGTAAATGATGGGCTCAACTAACGGGTACGATAGTGGAGCAAGCTGCCGCGGTGTAGATGCTCCATTTTTTCACTCAACTACCATGAAAGAACGGATTAACTTTCATGCTCTGTGGTGCACATAAGAGATGCATGGATGGCTAACGGGCAGGATACTTGAAATATGTGATAATATGTGATAGGTCCCAATATCGTTCTAATGGAGGAGAGTAATGCTAAAACGCGTACCCTATATTTTAATATTAGTAATTCTTTTATGTACTGCATGCTCTACTACGAAAAATGGAATAGTGGTTGAAAAACAAAGCTTCGTTAGATGGCACGAAAAAGATAATATTTTAGAAGTGTATGCTGTAGTTGCAAATATGACGAAAAATGATGTTTCATTTGAAGCATCTGTCGTAATATTAAATTCAGAAGTTAAAGAAGCGGTTGGCTTTGAGACAAAGCAATTAGAAACCGACGACAGAAACGGCAAAACTCCTTTTCTATTAGTACCTTCTCATGAAACGGTTTTTAAACGTGATTTTAAGACAGTTAAGACATTGAAACAAGAAATGTTGACGGATGCTATTGGCATTAAAGTTACAACTTCGAATGAAAGTTACACAATTCCAATAAATTATGGCGATATTGAATGATTATTTGGTAGGGGAAACAACACTTATTCATTAAACTAACGGGTACGATAGTTGAACAAACAAGGAGAAGTTTGCTACGGCAGTTGCTCCCTTTTTTTTGTAAGCTACAGGTCAGTTAAGAGTGGAGCGATTACTGCTTTAGCTATAAAATGTTTTGATAAAGGATGTGAAACGGAATCACTTTACGATTTATACAGATATGCGAGATAATGCTTTTGTAGATAGGTATTGGTATAGAGAGGGGGACGCGGATGGAGAGGTTTTTATCGTTGCGAAACGTAATAGGAATTGTAGTTGTGCTTACTCTTATAGCAACAACTTGTTACTTTCTTTTTCGAAATAACAAGGAGCAGATAAGCTTAAGTCCGAATTACGAAGATCCAAGCAGTATTGTGGAAAGCTATTCGAGGGCTAAATTGCACGGTGGAACAGAGCTTGTAATCGAGTGTATTGTTCCTCAGAAACGCTCAAAACCAATGTTACAGCAGTTTACAGGAGGAGAGTACAAGAACTCGCAATTTAATGTTACGATTCTCAACGTGAAGCATGATGGGAGTAGGGGGAATGTGACCTATCACGCAACCTTGAGAATAGGAGAGCCAACAAATATAACAGAATTAAAAGAGACGGTTCCAGTTGTCAAGATTGAAGGTAAGTGGTACATCGACAGAGAAGAGGATTGGTGATACTAGACTAACAAGTTTATTGAGCTAACGGGGACCGAGGGAGCTCAATCGAGACAAGAAGGCGGCTGCCCAGTACGACTTGGTGAAACAAGAACGAAAGCAAAGCCCCTACGCTTAACAGGTAACGCAACAGATAAAAGTTTCCACTATTGAAGAAGAAATAGAACAGGAATACATGCCTGATTACATGGAACAGATTATTCTATTAGCTGACAAGCAGAAGCAACTTATTATAAATATGGCTAATCAAATCAGTAACTTAAAAGAGCAATTACAGCAGAAAAACAATGAACTTGATTTTAAAAAGAATGATCAACAAAACAACATTACTGAAGAAACATTAAAAGAAGACTTCGAAACGTTACTCCAAATATTCCATAGAGCAAAGCAATTGACTTAACAATTGTCAAAGGATATGAACATTGTCCGATTGAAGTCCGCTTAAATCGCGGGCTTTTTTAGTTATAGGATTGAGTTCTTTTCAATTGACGATGACAAGTACATTATCCGATTGCCGACAGAGATAATGTATACTTAACGAAGATTGATTTCCTTTAAGTCTCCAAATCAGCATCACCCTTAACAATCTAGAGGCCGCCGCCGTAACGGGCAGTTTAGTGGAAATAATTATCAATGTAATAGGTGCTGTTCTCCATGCTAAACTATTCATTAGGTTTTAGATGTTTCTTGAAAGCAGGTCTGTATTAATGAACCGATTCTTAAAATGGCTTTTTATTGCACTCTTCCTCATCATCTTAGCTCCCTTTGCAATTCCTTTTATGGCGTTTGTACTTCGTCTATTTCAATTCTTATTTGAAGTTATTTTCGGTTAAACCGATCGAAGTAACGGGTACGATAGTTAAATACTAAAAGGGCTGCCGTAGGCGGCCCTTTGTTCAGTTAACGGGCAGTAACTCAGTCTCTTCAAAATACATGATCAACTATCACCAGGTACTAGAAAAAGATAGGACTACTCGATTAATCAAAATTCAAGTATATTTCGGTTATAAGTTTAAGGTCCAGAATAGTATTTCAAAAAAATTGCGTCGTAGAGGTGGAAAAATGTTTTTTGAGACTTTGCCTAATTGGTTTTGAGTAATTTATTACTTATTTTTGTTGACAACTTTGGGAACTTCATTTTTCAGTTTTATTCGGAAAAAATTAGAAATTCTGTCCGTTATCGCTATTGTTTTTACTATGACTGTCCCATTAATTGGTTTAATAAGCAGCATTGGCAGAGCGGAAGGGCTGAATGAATTTGAACATTTAGTTAATCAGTCACAACAAGGTTCTATATGGTCTATATATACAATTATAGGGTGCTTGTACTTACTTGTTTGGTGGGTTTTGTTCTTCAAAAAATCAGAAATAAAAATGAAGTAACAACCTTGTTAAGCTAACGGGTACGAGTTAGTTGAATAGTACACATCGATGAGCAGGTGCTGCGGGAGTCTGCTCATTTAATTAAGATCCCATGAAAATTAACTCCATTTTCATCATCTGTGGTGCGGCGCTAGCGCTGCATGTGTCGCTAACGGGAGTTTAGTGAAATTAATTCTTGATTTAAAGTTAGGTCCACTTTATTATGATTTTTTTATCGAAGGTATTAACAAAAAGTGGAGAAAGGTATGTTGAAATTAGAAAGTAATTATAGAAGCATTTTAGGAAGGGTAACAATTATGAAAAAAAATATAACCTTCTTGGTAATAGGTAGTAGTATTTTATTATTGTTTTATACAGTGTTTAGGCTTGTCGGGAATGAATCTTTTAAGTTGGCATTAGTATCATATGGGTTATTAACGGTCGTCTTTATTTATTCAATCCGTTATTTATTTCAAAAAAATTGGGTTCCAATCATTATTCAACTAATAACACTATTCGTAGTGATTGTATTGCCACCATTGCTCAGAACAGAAGTGAATTTTTCTCTTTATAAAGATGATAGAGAAGAAATCATTAGAATGTTAGCAAATGGAGAAATAAAAAAAGAAGCAGATAGATACGGAAATGAAGGTTTTTACTGGTATTACACTCCTCCACAATATATAGATGCAGTTAAATCCGAGATGATAAGAGCAGGTATGCATTCGAAAGATAAATTTTTTGTCTATTTTCAATCAGCTGAAAAACCCTTTATGGATATGCGTGGTTTACAGGAAGGATTTATTTATTCATCCACAGGTAAATTTCCGACTGCTAAAGAGTTTGATTATTATATGGATTACAAGAAAATTGATAATCATTGGTATTTCGTATCAGATGATCCTGAAAGATTTGAGAAATCATGTTTGTTTTTGTGTAAACAATGAAGTAAAAGTTAAAAGGAATGGTCTGATATTTAGGCATCTCTTTTCTTAAATTGAAAGGAAAAATTAGTTCTTGGAGGAAGTTTACATTAAGCTAACGGGTACGATAGTGGAGGAGCTTGCTTTACTGCAGCTCCTTTTTTTTCTTTCGTCAGTACCAAACAAATTTCTAAACGGTTCGGAAACATATTTCGAGTACGCATTTAGAGTGGAATAAAATCAATGGTAGCTGTAATCTATATATTTTTTAGAATTGGGGAGTTTTTTATTACATATTTAAGTATGTAAGTGAAAAACCGCATAAATATAGGAGAACAGGAAAGAATGGCTATTAAAAACCACAAAGGGGTGATAGCATGCAAGAAGCTCGAAAAGATGGGTGGAAGTCTGATGAAGATCATTTACTAGCAGAGATCGTCCTAAGACATATTCGAGAAAAAAGTTCACAGCTAGTAGCATTTAATGAAGCTGCACAACAATTAGGAAGGACAGAAAGTGCATGTGGCTTTAGATGGAACTCCCAAGTACGTAAACAATACGTATCGGAAGTTGAAGCAGCCAAACAAGAACGAAAGCAAAACTCCTACTCTAAACAGGTAACGCAACAGATAAAAGTTTCCACAATTGAAGAAGAAATAGAACAGGAATACATGCCTGATTACATGGAACAGATTATTCTATTAGCTGACAAGCAGAAGCAACTTATTATAAATATGGCTAATCAAATCAGTAACTTAAAAGAGCAATTACAGCAGAAAAACAATGAACTTGAACATTTTAAAATGAATGATAAACAAAACAACATTACTGAAGAGACATTAAAAGAAGACTTCGAAACGTTACTCCAAATATTCCATAGAGCAAAGCAATTAACGTAACAATTGTCAAAGGATAAGAACATTGTCCGATTGAAGTCCGCTTAAATCGCGGGCTTTTTTAGTTATAGGATTAAGTTCTTTTCAATTGACGATACAAGTACATATCCGATTGCCGACAGAGATAATGTATACTTAGCGAAGATCGATTTCCTTTAAGTCTCCAAATCAGCATCACTCTTAACAATCTAGAGGCCGCCGCCGTATTAAGGGTCTCGGCGTGGTAACTCTTCGTTAAACTCCCATGGAAGAACGCGATTACTTTCATAATCTGTGGTGTCGCGTGAGCGGCATGGATGGCTAACGGGCAGGATTAATTCCATTTATCACCGCCAGCTGCTTGCGGGACTACACAGATATTCGGCTACAATAAAAACAGTCGCAGAGTACCGGCAGTCATGCCGGTGCACTGCGACTGTTTGGCGCGTATCGGATCGAGAAACTTAGTTCATTGGGCTTCCTCGTCGGCCGAGGGACCGTAGATACCCGGCACCGGAATATCGAGAAGCCGCAAGTATACCCCGAGCTGCGCCCGGTGGTGGACCATGTGGCTTAATCCGAAGGTGCGGAGCGCGATCGCCCGCGGCTCGCGGAGGATGATATGGTCGCCGTGGCGCAGCGTCCATTCCTCGCCGAGCGTTTTCTCGTCGCATTCGGCGAGCAACTTTTCAAACTTGCCGACGTTCACGTCGAACTCCTCCAGAACGTCAGCGCGTTTTTCCAAAGGCTCCCGCCGTAGCGGCACGGTCGAAAGATCGAACTCCGGGTACTGAAAAATCGCGATTTGCCAGTTCAGCAGGTTGATCAGGTGCGTGGCCAGCCCGCCGAGCGTCATCGATTTCTCGTGCGGCTTCCACGACATATGCTCCTCGGGCAAGCGTTCCAGAATGCGGCGCGTAGTGGCCAGTTCATGCGTTGCGTCGCCGACGATCAGTTGTTTGAACATAAATTCCTCTCCTCCCTTATGGTTTAGCATACTATAAATTCCAATCGAGTGGAAAGCTCTCTGGTTAACTGACTATGATATTGCGCTATTCTGCCCGCGAGCTGAATAACGGGATTAATCGATTACGCTAAACATTCCTGTTAGGGCTAAGAAATATCCTTTGCCAAAAAAGACATAAGGATTACACTGTCGTGATTGTTATTGAAAGTCATCCGAAGGGACCTGAACCTTTTCACGAGGGTTTGGTTAATAGCAAATCAGATGACTAATGGATAGTTCTTTTTTTGCATTATAGAATTAATAAATTTTAGGGAAGAAGACGCATCTCACATTTCCCATTTTCTGGTATGGTATGGATGTGAAGACGAGCTGTTGAAACCGATGAGTTGAGTCGCCTCCTATAGGAAGATTCTAGACGTTTCGCTCGGTCGCCAATCAGAAACAAGGGAGGTGAGGACATCCTCAAGCTATACGGCATGTTTTTCAATGTTTGAAACGTTTACTCTCGCCGGGGATTTTACATACGTCGTATATTCGGTTGTTTGATCAAATCCAGGAGGGATATATCCATGAATAGAACATGTAAAATATTCGGAATTTTTTTTCTTCTCATCTTTGTTCTCACCAACACAGCGGTTGCACAGACCGGTCAAAAAGAGTACAAAAAGTTCATCATAGAAGCCGGCGCCCATAGTCTGGCCGGTAAGGGTAACGATATATGGGCGTGGGGGGATAATAGGTTCGGGCAGCTCGGAAGCGGCAGAACTCTGATCCGCACGATCCCCGGACAAACCGTCGATTTGAATTCGGTTTCCGCGATAAGCGGAGGACTCGCTTTTGGTCTTGCTCTTAAAAAGGACGGCAGCGTTTGGGCATGGGGACGCAACTCGGAAGGCCAGCTTGGCGACGGAAGCAGAACAGACCGTTCCACACCCACCAAGGTATCCAATCTCAGCTCCGTGGTTACCATAGCTGCAGGGAATTATCATAATTTGGCGGTAAAAAGCGATGGCACGGTATGGGCGTGGGGCGCGAATTGGAACAGTGAACTGGGCGACGGGACATATCAACGTCGTGAAACTCCCGTTCAAGTGCCTAATCTTGATTCGGTGGTCTCTATCGCTGCGGGTTACACGAGTATGGCATTAAAAAGGGACGGGACGGTGTGGGCGTGGGGATATAAGGATGCCGGGAACGGAACACCCTCTCCTTCCGCTCCCGTTCAGGTGCCCGGACTGGATTCGGTGATCGCCATAGCCGATGGAACCGGTCACAGCCTTGCGTTAAAAAGCGACGGGACAGTGTGGGCATGGGGAAGCAACGATTTGGGTCAACTTGGCAATGGCGGGAATAATTACTACGAGATCAATCCTGTTCAAGTATCCAACCTTAATTCGGTGGCCGCCATCGCGGCGCGCAATAACCATAGTCTTGCATTAAAAAAAGACGGCAGCGTTTGGGCGTGGGGGGATAATGGCTCGGGTCAGCTTGGGGATGGAAGCACGAACCTCAGCGCCGTTCCGGTTAAGGTATCCGGTCTCGATTCTATTGTAAAGATTAGTGCCGGGTTTAAGCATAACCTGGCGGTTAAAAGCGACGGCAGCGTTTGGGCCTGGGGAAGCAACGAATTGGGCCAACTCGGGGACGAAAGCACAACGGCTCATTACACTCCTGTACAGGTATTCAATCTCGGCTCCGTGATCGCCATAGCCGGCGGGAGAAGTCATAGTCTGGCGCTTAAAAATGACGGAACGGTGTGGGCTTGGGGAGAGAACCACTCTGGCGAACTTGGCGATGGAATTCCTCTATATCGTTCCGTACCGGTATCGAGTACATTTTCAAAGTCTGTAAGAGCACTCGCTTCCGCAAAGAATGGAGAGCATTCGCTAGCTCTCGCTAAAAACGGAAGGGTGTGGGCTTGGGGAAGGAATCAAACGGGTCAGCTTGGGGATGGAACAACAACGGACCGCTCCGCTGCCGTTCAGGTCTCTGATCTCGGCTCGGTAATCTCAGTCGCTGCGGGCGATTATTTTAGTCTCGCGTTAAAAAGAGACGGCAGCGTTTGGGCCTGGGGAAATAACTACTTCGGCTCGATCGGGGATGGAACCAACATAAACCGTTCCGTTCCCGTTCAGGTGCAGGGTCTCGATTCCGTGACCGCTATAGCTGCCGGAGATGATCATACTTTGGCGTTAAAAAGCGACGGAACGGTGTGGACGTGGGGAGAGAACTACTCTGGCGAGCTTGGCGATGGAAGCACTGACAACCGTTCCGTTCCCGTGAAGGTGCAGGGTCTCGATTCGGTAATCGCTGTAGCAGCAGGAAGCGACCATAGCCTTGCGTTAAAAAGCGATGGAACGGTATGGGCGTGGGGGAGTAATTTGGATGGTCAACTTGGAGACGGCAGCACAACGAATCATTTCACTCCTATTCAGATACCCGATCTCGATTCGGTGGTCGCCATCGGTGCGGGGGCTAATAATGGTCTGGCTCTAAAAAGCGACGGAACCGTGTGGGCCTGGGGGGCCAATTGGTATGGTCAAGTCGGAGACGGAAGCACTATAGATCGCACCGTGCCAGTCAAGGTATCCGATCTCGATTCGGTGGTCGCCATCGCCGGAGGCGATTACCATAGCCTTGCGGTAAAAAAAGACGGAACCGTGTGGGCTTGGGGATATAATGGCGACGGTCGACTTGGCGATAAAACAACGGAGAGTCGATTATCACCTGTGCAAGTTCTGGAATTACCGTGATCCGAAAAAATAATCTGCGGCATTCAAAGTACTAATGCAGACCCAGACCGGGTATTCATTCGGGACGTCCTTGGATTTGCTGGTGTTAATGCTGGCGGAGGCTGGCTTATCTTTAAGCTACCTCCTGCCGAAATTGCGGTGCACCCTACAGAGGGTCCGTCTCAACACGAATTCTATTTGTTGTGTGACGACATCGAGAAGACGCTCGCGGATCTGACCAAACTTTAATTGGTTCTAAACTTTCTAACGAAAACGTGCTTGTCACAGATGCTTGGAGAGCCTATAAAACCTATGCAAAAGAAAAAGGTTTAGAGCATTATCGAATTAAATCAGACGGTGGCAAACACGTTATTAAGGCTTGTATCACATCCAAAACGTCAACGGTCTCCATTCTCGTTTGAAACAATGGATAGACCACTTTAAAGGTGTGGCTACAAAATATCTTGATAATTACCTTGCTTGGTTCTTATTTGTCGATAGTCGTAGTAACGAATGCACTAAACAGCATATTAAAGAATTTCTATTAACATCATTTGTATTTGAAATGACAGACACATATGACAGTTTGCGAATGTCAAAATTCAATGTGAGTTCTTATTCAACTAACAAAGCGGATTGGTTGAAGAAGAATAGTCAATAAAAAGGAATAATAGTGTAATTAATAATAAGCTAAAATTTTATGGAGCAAAGATTTATTAATTTAATTTCAATAACTTATGAGTAGAAGGTGATTTTAATGGGGATTTTTACTCTTAACCGTTTTAATGGTATTGAGAAATATGAAATTTCTGAAGCTAAAATATATGCGGTAAAAAAAAATGAAAACAACAATGAAATAATGGTATGGCTTGAAGTAGAAACAGAACAAAAGCCAATCCAATCACTACCCGACACAGCAGACTTTAAAATGAATCCAAGTGGAGAAATAACAGTTTATATGAATAACTTAAATCTTGAAAACTTTGGTACACAAAAATTCAATATTCCAAAAGGATATGATGAAGAAAGAGAAGACTGGGTTGCAAGATTATATTATTTTGAGCATGAGGATATTAATAATAATATTTTGGAAATGAAGTACAAAGGTAATGGAATATTTCATATCCATTGGACAGGTACAACCATTGATGTATGTCATTATGATGGAAGTAAGCCAGATACTAAGATTGAGGTTTTGGGAGAGTTTATTTTTGAAGAATATAAGGAATGGTTATAAAGTTGATACACTATTATAAAGGGTTAATGACTAAGCTATCAGGTGTGTTAGTTGGGCAACGTTTGGGAAACCTTTATAACAGGGTTTCTCTTAATTTTATCTAAATATCAACATTAACATTTAACACAGCCTTCTTTTAAAAACAAAATCGAAGGATTTGAAAAACTACAACGGTGGATTAAAGGATTACTACAGAAACATCGATTAAATAGTATCATTATTGGTATGGAGCCGACAGGACACTATTGGTATAACTTGGCCAATTGGCTTGTTGATGAAGGGGTACATGTTGTTTTGGTAAATCCCGCAACAACGAAACGAAACAAAGAAAATCGCGATAATAGCCCTTCAAAGAGTGATCCGAAGGATGCACTTGTTATTGCTGATGTCGTTAGCCGTGGCTACTACTATGAATACACTCGTCAAGCAATGAATTTTCAAAGATTGCGCACAATTATGAGTGATCGGGAATTTTGGGTCACGAATAGTGTTCGACTACAGAATCGCATCATTCGTTGGCTGGATATTCGTTTCCCTGAATATGCCTCGGTGTTTAAAGATTGGACTTGTCCGCGCTCGATAGCGACCCTCAAAGAGTTCCCGTCTCCGCTTGATCTTAAAGGTCAATCGACGGCTGAGGTAATTACAAGCTGGCGGAAATACATGAAGCGAGCTGGCGGATCAACTGGCATTCAGAAAGCCGCCGAACTCATCTCTCAAGCGAGCCAGAGTGTGGGGGATACGACGGCACTTGAGGAGGCAAAACAGGATCTACAACGCTTAATAGAAGAGTTCAAGCGAATCGTGGGTATATTTGAACAGATTGAAAAGGACATCATAACCGTACTCGGTGAGATTCCTATAGCAAGCCAACTGAGATCCCTTAAAGGCCTAGGCCCTATCTATACTGCAGCCATTCTGTCTGGTGCAGGTGACCTGAAACAGTATACCCATGGGCGTCAGTTATTGCGGAGAGCTGGGTTAAACTTGGCCGAAAGTATGTCAGGAAAACGCAAAGGGGAGATTGTACTCTCAAAACGTGGGGATGCTAAACTGCGAAAATATTTGTATCTTGCTACGCTCACACTAGTAGGAACTAATTCTATATTTCGGCAGTTACATGAAAATAATGTCCATAATAAGCATATGAGTAAGCAACAGTCGGTGTTTAAACTGCTTGGAAAACTGGCGCGAATCCTAGTTGGTATGGTTCGTCACGGTGAGTCGTTCACTCCGGAAAAAACTTTCCAAACTTACACTCAAGCAGCATAAGACATATAAAACATAAATTGACTCATTCGCAGGATTTCAAATAAAGAAAGCACGGAGGACCGAGTTCGTACCCGATAAGGGCACAGACCCATCAGCTAGACGGTATCGGTCTTCACACCTTGGATAAGTGTAACGAAGGAATGTAAGGGCATAGACCCGTCGAGTCGTGGGATGGTAAACTTCCAGGGATCTAGTGGAGCATGCGTGCAGTAGAAAGTGAATTGGGTAAATGTTCCAAAGTGTTCGTTTCTTTTATTTGCGCATGCCCAAAACAGGGGCTTCACGGGTGCCATAACTTATTTCCTACCGACCACTGCATTCCAAAGGGATGAAATCCTGCGAATGACTGAGTTTACGTGAGATAAACCCTTAAAACTGAGGGACGGGTACGATAGTTGAACACCGAAAGGGCTACCGCGTGGTAGCCCTTCGTTATGCTGCGATGACAAACTCTATGGACATTTTTAAAGACCAGAACACTGGTTTCCTAATTATGGTAATATTAGTTGAGGTAAGGTACTAAGATACTGTACTTAACTATAAGGAGGAGAAATATGAAAAACCCTACAAACCTAATTGTTGGATTAATTGCGGTGATATTATTTCTAGTTTATCAAGTTATTGATCTTAAAAATGAAATAAATAGTAATTCAGGTCCAAATAGAAATGTGAGTATGACAGGTGGATTGCATCTAAGTCAAGTTTCAAATTCTTCGGGAAGTACAGCTGATGGGTTTTGGTTGTACAAAGAAGATGAGAAGCAAGTTTATTTTTTCAGATATGATAAGGTAACAAATAAAATTGAAAAAATAATGAGTTCTATTTATGAACAACAGTAGAGAATTCAACTAACGAAATACGCGTAGCTAAAACTCGGTTGTTAACAATAGAGGTGAGTAAAATAAAGGATTATTCTAAGCTGGAAGACAAAATAAACTTGTTATATGAATGCATTCGTGAGGAAGGAGGCATCGTTGATTTGGATTGGTGTACAGGGCTACTCTACCCTTACCATTTGCATTTCGACGATAATAAAATTAGGTATCGATCAGCCTCTCTTATTGCATTTTTTGGACTATTAACTGAGTGGCGAGATGGCAGTGGATTTCCTTTTTATAGGACCAGAAAAGAACTTTACGAATGCCATGATTTTGAGAAATATATGGATGCATTATTACAACGCCAGAGTGAAATTGAGCGGGAGTTTCCAAATATCTTTTATGCAATCGTGATTACTTTACGTTGGCTGATTCACCATGAAGATTTACTTGATACATTCTCATATATTGATGAGCAAAAAGTTATCAAGTATATAACAGCCATGAAAAGTATCGAAATAAAAGAAAAGCAATGAGGTTTATAAATTGGCTTTTGAAGAAGCAGCAGTATTCAACAACGGGTACGATAGTGAAGAGTTTTTGACATGAGCAGGCGCCGCAGCGACCTGCTCATGATCGTTAAAGTAACGGGCAAGATAATACCATAAGGATCTATAACATAATTTGTAACAATAATTACTGTGGGGTGAAGATGTGGCTGGTCTAAGAGAGTTAATTACTTTTCTTAACAAATTAGAGGATAATAATATATTTTATAGACTTAGCAAAATCCGAAATGAAGCTATTATGGTTGAGGTAGCTGTTCCTGGTCAACGGTGGGAGATAGAATTTTTGGAAGATGGTACAGTAGAGGTTGAAAAATTTATCAGCAATGGAGACTTTTATGATGCTAAAGAGTTGGAGTCTCTGTTTAAAAATTTCAGTGATTAATTCAGAAATTCATTCAACTAACCGGGTACGTTAGTTCCATATACACCAGGACGAGGCTGTCAGCATAGAACGGTAGCCTCGTTGAGCTAACGGGCAGATTTGTTCAACAAAATAGGAGGTATGGCATATGAAGCATCTGAAATTCTTCCTTTTGTTCTTTGTCATTGTTTCGGTGTTTTCATCAAAAATAGAAGGAGCGTTAGCCAGTACCTACCCAAGTTCCGTTGCTTGGAATAATCTCCTATATGGACTTTCCACCGAGGAAGTCGATAACAAAGACATTGGCAATGAGATTGGAAAGATTGAACGCCAAAGAACTCCGATGCCAAAGAAGAACGGCGAGTCAAATGATAGTATACCAGTAGGAAGCCTGTTGTTTGAAATTAAAGGGGCAGACACTCAAGATGTAATAGCAGTTAAGGTAAACGATAAGTTCTTCAAGGCATCTAAATTTGGACCGATTCAAGTTACAACAGACCAGTCCAATAAACAAGCATGGATAGTTACACTATCATTTATTTGTTTCTTGGTCCTTTTAACAATGATAATTGTATGGAGAAGAAGACGTATGGGTTAGTTCATTCCGCTAACGGGCAACGATAGTTGAAACAGCTGTCATTGAGCTGTTGACGTAGCATTACAGGAAACACTATTATGAATTGAAATATAGGAAATCATGTCTCTACATTGCCTTACTTTAGGAATAAAAAAAATGGAAAAGGAGAACAAGCAATCATGTTAAGATGCTCTTGGTGTATGAAGAACATTAAAGAAGATAAACCTTGTTTTGGCCTGAATGTTAAATTTAAAGAAGGTATAGATATTAATGAGCGGGAAGGGAAGATAATCTCATTACACTTAAAGAGTAGAAATACAAGTGTACCATTTATTGTTGTGGCAAGTGGATCAGAAGCTAAACAACAAGGTACCGATGGGATTTTTGCAATTTGTAGTGAGAAGTGCGGAACCAAAATGAAAAGTGCATTAGATAAAGAAATCGATTTATTTTCTGGTTACTCAACAATATTGAGTGAACTTATGTGATATATATTTTTTTCACTTAACTCAATTTGAAAAAAAGAAATTACTAACGTGGAACTATAGCATAATACTCACGAGGACGAGGCTGCCGGCATGGAACGGCAGCCTCGTTGAGCTAACGGGCAGTTTAACGTAGAAAATAACCTGAAAATTTTCCTATTTATGGGATGAGAACTGTTATATGATTAAGATAAAAAATAAGGGGTAACATGATGTATACTCAACCGACTGCCTTACGTTCAGTCCTAGATCCAAAATACTTGGAATACTGCTTAAGCGAACACTATGATATCGGAGAATGGGATGAATGTTTGTACTGGCTGCGTGGATTAAATGATACATACAGGGTTCGAACATCCAATGGATATTACATACTTCGTGTTTACCGTTTTTCAATTAACGAGAGCGATGTTGCTTATGAGTTATCCTTATTAACTCAATTAAAAAATGTCCTGAGCTCAATGGACACAAAGGTGTCAGAACCAATTTCCAAAAAAAACAACACCTTATACACCGTTGTGAATGCGCCAGAAGGGAAAAGGATTGCTGTAATTTTTCGCTATCTCAATGGCATCGAGAACGTGCTTCATGACGAGAAATCTTGCTTTGCTTTTGGTAGATCTGCTGCCGAGTTACATGCAGCATTGGATCAAGTTACTCTGAACCAACCCAGATACAATCTGGACACAAACCTTCTCATCGATCAACCATTGGATCGTATCGTAAACTACATTGGTGAGAAAAATGATGCAACGCCATTTCTACGTGAATTTGCGAATACGTTAAAAGAGCGTATCGCCATTGTTATTAAACAAGGATTGGATTGGGGTTTATGTCACGGAGATATGCATGGAAATAATAATGCATTCCAAGAAGGCGATCATTTTACTCATTACGATTTTGAATGGTCTGCGAAAGGTTGGCGTGCATATGATCTGGCACAAGTTCGGTTCAGAAAACGCCAATTAGAGGATCGAAAAGAGCTGCTATGGGATGCGTTAATCTCGGGTTATCGATCTGTCAGAGACTTTTCTGCTCATGATGAATCTTCGATAGAATTGTTTTTTGTAGCGCGTCGCTTTTGGGTAATGAGTCTCGATGTGTCTTTTATCCATAGTGATTTTGGTGCTCTTGATTTTTCAGAAGATTGGCTAGAAGGTTTTATTAATGAATTTAGAAACACCAACATATTGTAGTATCTTTATTAAGCTAACGGGTACGATAGTTGAATAATGAATTAGCGCTGACGAGTCGAGTATCTGGAAGAGAATGATGAAGTCTTTCGAATAGAGTAGACCGCTTAGGCAATCTAAATCCCAGCGTTATATCCAGTGCAATCAATGCTTCATGGTCCGGTGTATTGGGAAATATTTCGTCAGGAGAGTAATTAAATGGGAGAAAAAGCTATTATTGAACTTACAAATTCACCTGTCACAGTGAAGAGAATGGTTCAGGATTTAACAAGCCTTGGGATTCAAGAAGGTGATATTGTCCTCGTCCATTCCTCATTATCTAGTCTGGGTTGGGTTTGTGGAGGCCCACAAGCAGTTATTCAATCGTTATTAAGATTAATTGGAGACATGGGAACACTTATTATGCCTGCTCATAGTGGTGACTGGAGCGATCCTGCTGAATGGATGAATCCGCCAGTTCCACAGGATTGGATCGAAACCATTTACAGTGAGTTACCAGCATTTGATCCGGCTACAACACCGACTCGAGGTATGGGACGTATAGCTGAGTTGTTCAGAACATTTCCAAAAACCATAAGGTCTCAACATCCTCAAGTATCTTTTTGTGCCAATGGAAGGCATGCTGAGCAAATTGTTTCCAATCATGAATTAACACTGCAATTCGGAATGGATTCACCACTGGGAAAGTTGTACATTCTCAATGCAAAAGTGCTTTTGCTGGGAGTGGGGTATGATTCATGTACAAGTTTTCATCTTGCAGAGGCAATGAAAGTGAATATGCCGACGAAAATGATGGGAACGGCTATGATTGAGAATGGTGAGCGGATTTGGAAATGGTTCAAAGACTTTGAATATGATTCTGAGGATTTCCCCAAAATAGGGGAGCATTTGGAGATGTATTGTGACGTTCAAAAAGGAAAAGTAGGAAAAGCTGAATGTAGATTGTTCAATATGAAAGTGGCTGTAGATCATGCAAGACATTGGCTTATACATAATAGATTAGACCTATAATTCTGTCAGAATAGCGAAGAGTCTTACGCTAACGGGGAACGATAATTCAATCAGATCAGGGAGCAGACCGTTACGGCAACTGCTCCCTATTTAATTGAAGTAACTGGCAGGATTGTGCAACTAAACCCAACATTATTCGTCTAATTTGGAAGGCTTAAAATAATATCACTTGGAGGTCTAATCGTGAAGATCAA
The DNA here is from genome assembly GCF_056269405.1 of Paenibacillus sp. J2L1-98. Taxonomy (NCBI): domain Bacteria; kingdom Bacillati; phylum Bacillota; class Bacilli; order Caryophanales; family Paenibacillaceae; genus Paenibacillus; species Paenibacillus sp. J2L1-98. Next base: position 18,928 of record NZ_JBWDNW010000017.1, read on the forward strand.
ATCTTACACTTCTCGTCTTCTTCTGTCTCTGATACTTATCTTAGTAATGCCCCCTTTTTCTTCGGCAGGTGCCGCCCAGAAGGCTGTTTATGGCTCAGTTGTTATTGATGGCATCGAAATGGAATTTGAGGAAAAACCTATTGTGATCAATGGTAATACAATGGTTCCTTTTCGAGCTATTTTTGAAGCATTGGGTATGGAAGTAAGTTGGGATAACAAGTCAAAAATAGTCACTGGAAAGAAACAAGGTCTTGTAATAGAGCTGGGAACTAAAATGTATGGGACAATTAATGGTAAACAGTATCCTCTGACACAAAGTCCATTTCTGAGTGCTACTGGTACCTTTTATGTGAATTTACGATTTATCAGCGAAGCATCTGATGCCTCTGTTAGCTGGAATAATAATAACAAAGTAGCAACGATTAATTCGGCTTCGCGGCTTAAGGGTTTGACCAAACAGGAGATATTAGATTTTGATTTACTGCGAATGGATTGGTCAAAAAAGCAGATGGAAGAGCTTGGACTTGAAAAGAAGGTAAATGATCTTGGTGGCGAGACGAAGTATTCTGATAATATTATTACTTATACTTTTTTTGACTTTAACAACGATACAACTCCAGGAGTAATAGATGTGCATGGAGAACATCCTGGACCAAGAGGTATTAGTGTAGGTGATACTTTTGAGGATGTAATATCGTTATTTCCTCAACATAAAGACTGGCGCAACAATAATGAAGGGATATTTTATGGGAAATTCGATAAGTATAAAGGCTATCCTATTGGACTGACTGGATATGTGCATACGTACGATAATGGAGTTAAAGAAGTAACATTAACTACAGAGAACAGTGATGGCTATCCATTTATGAGAATCTTTTTTAACAACGATGTCGTGACACACTATACTTTCTTTGTGATTAATGCTAATCATTAAGGCTTTAGCAATCAAATTAGATTGCCGATAAGCATTAAGCTAACGGGATACGATAGTGGAGGAGTGCTATACTCAGAAAATAGGGGGTGTACTGGTATGAGCAAACCAAATGATTTGTTCAAAGATTTAAAGCAGATAAGGGACACATGGGCAAAGGTGGACTACCTAGGCCATAATGCCATTATTCCAGAATGGTCCGATATAAAGGAAGAGTATCAGACCTTAAATGACCTCATCGGTAGTGAAGAAGGTATTGAAGCATTCAAACAAGTGATGCAAGACACGGTTAATGGAGTCATACATTCTGTTTTAGTAATGATAGATGGGGGCACCGCACTAGCCGAGAAATTTACTGTTGACCTTGTTGTTGAGGAGACGGGAGAATCCCTGAAGGAAGGCATTGCTTTACATGAAGAATTTGTGGGGTATTTGCTTGATACTGAAGAAAGTTAACGCTTAAACTAACGGAGAACGATAGTGTAGTAGCTGCTTCGTGGCAGCTCCTCTTTTGGTTTATTGAACGGGAAGGATAGCTGAACGGAAGATCGAATTAGTAAAAGTTGGTGTAATACTAGAGAGGTGATGAAAATAGTGAATATCAATCGATTGGATCACCTGGTTTTAACTGTGAAAAATATTGATAATACGTGTGACTTTTACAATCGAGTATTGGGAATGAAGGTTATTACTTTCAATGAAGGGAGAAGGGCATTACATTTTGGACAGCAGAAAATAAATCTACATGAAGTAGGTAAAGAATTTGAACCAAAAGCCAAAACGCCGACGTCTGGATCCGCCGACCTATGTTTTATAACCGACGCTCCAATACCGGATGTTATTCAGCACTTAGGAGTTTGTGGAGTCCCTGTTGAAGAGGGACCTGTTAAAAGAACAGGTGCAATAGCGTCGATAACATCAGTTTATTTAAGAGATCCAGATGGTAATTTAATAGAGATTTCTAACTATTAATTTATTAAGAAGGTGTTCCTTAGCCGCCCCAGGAGCTAATGAAATATTGTAGTAATAAACAGACTGGTGGTAAAAGGGTTAATTTGTAAAAAACTACGAGATTCAACTAACGGATAACGATAGTTGGAACACCGAAAGGGCTGCCGCGTGGAGCCCTTCGTTACGCTAACTGGCAGTAATGCGGAAAAAGGAAATGGTACATTAGCAACTTATTAACATTCATTCGTTCTAATTTATACACATACGAAGGAGGTTACATTTATGAAACATACTGTTTTAGTTAGTTTATTAGTCATAATTATTACACTTGTTGGATGTCAAAGTGACGCTGAGACGATACCAAAAGCTAAGATGTTCAGTATTAAAGTAGATACGCCTAAAGATTTACAAGCCGATAAGCTTTTTGTTGTTAATGGTGCTTTGGTCAATAATTCCAATAGTTCTTGGAAAGTAGAGCATGGTGCAGATATGTTTACTTATGATGTTTATGATATGAAGGGTGAACTTGTCCTGCAAGATGTAAAGGAGCGATTTGTTACTGGCATTGGAAGAGAGATTACATTAAATCCGAATGACTCTTATAGTCACGATGGGGAGGGGCATGTTTTCCCAAAATATAATGAACTCACGTTACAAGCAGGAAGCTATGAAATCGTTTCAAAGGCAAAATTCAGAGTTAAACATGGCGGTAAAAACTATGACTTTGAAATCGAATCAACACCTTTCGAAATCAAAGTTTCATAATGTGTGCTTGTATTGACTTTGCTATTACGCTAACGGGTACGATAGTTGAATGAAAACAGCGTAAACCAGTCCATTTAAGGGGACTGGTTTTTTTTGTACATAAGATAAGTTTTTTACTGAAAACGCCGTTGCATTCCTCAATGAAATCCGAAAAGGATAAAGGTGGGTTTTCTAGAAAATGAAAAACAAATATTATTGACGATGGGGGTTAACATGGATATTAATTTGGAGCTTTCAAAAGAATCTGATTTTGACACAATCGTAAATTGGATAAATCATTATGATAATGATTTTATGGTTAAATGGGCGGGATTGACTTATACATTTCCTCTGTCAGTTGAACAACTGCAAAGCCATTATCATAGAGGTATAAATCGCTTGACTCGGATGTTTTTATTTACAAGATTACTGAAACAACTAGTAATGAAATGATTGGTTCATTGCAATTGTGCTGTTTATTCAATTAAGAATGAAGCGGTAATTGGTCGATTTATTATTGGCGATTCAAACCATAGAGGTACGGAATTGGAACAATCGCTTTGAAAAAAGTAATACAAATCGGATTTATGCAGTTCGACCTAAAAAAATTAGATTAAATGTTTATGACATAAATAATGCCGCTATTCGTTGCTATGAACGAGTTGGATTTAAGAAAGGGAAGATGATTTTGGATAAAGAAATTTGGGAGAAGAACGTTCATTGCTAACGGATAACGAGTTGAATAAATACGAGGGCAGCCGGACAAAACGATCGGCTGCTTTTCTATGCTAACACAGGTTAGTTTGGAACCTGTATGTTTAATTTTCAAGCAAAAATGGGCATGTTACTTTAAGGGAGAATTAATTAACATGCTAAGAAAAATATTTTGCTTACTTGTATTGATTTTTTTATTATCTTCGAATGCACAAGCTTCTCCATATATGAAAGTAGTAACGATTCCAGTTTCCGAAGAAAATTGGACGTACCTTCCAAAAGGGAAAGGGGAAATGATAATCATTGTTACAACATCCCACGCAAAAAGAATTAAAGTGAGGAGAGTTCCAACTGGAACATAACAATGGGAATTTCGAAAACTTATTTGCGATGAATCAGGGAATAAGGAACATTGGATTTGCTCTTGGAAGTATGACGATGATGAGGTAATTCACGACCACTTTGTAATTGAGGTATTCGGCATAGATTGGGATATCAGTAGTATAATAAATGTCACTCGTAGACATGCAGAAGATCATCATTAATAAAGCCGAGAAAGAGGTTGAGCTAACGGGTAACGACCGATAGCTCATTAATTACACCACGAGATTGGCGCGGATTGGAAGGTGTCAGCTAAATGAAAAAAATGTTATCAATTGTTTTGTCTATATGTATGATGTTTAGTTTTTGTATACTAAGCCCTAAAAAAGCTTTCGCATGTAGTTGCGGCGAAACTAGCGTCAAACAAAGTTTCGAGCTATCTAGCGTAGTGTTCACAGGCACTTTGGTCAGTAAAGATAAAGAAGGCGGAAATATCTTTAGTGTAGATAAGGTTTGGAAGGGCAATCTGGTAGATAGTTATGTGTATAGTGGTTAATGGGAAAGAATATACCAACCTTTCTAATAGAACCCGAGTAGCAAATAGCAATCTCACTTGGAATTTTGAAAGCAAAACCGTGGTTTAAAATATAATGATCATTGAGCTAACTGGGAACGATAGTGGAGGAGCTTGCTATGAAGCAGCTCCTCTTTTGTTTTATTGAAGTAATTATTAACGTAATTAATCACTTCTATTAGCAACGAGAAATGGTACAATATCCCATAAAGGTAACAAGAAGAGAACGGATGTGAGCTGAGGTGGAAAAAATACGACTTCGTGCTTGTGAATTGATTATTAAGGATGGAAACCTTGGTACATAAAGGATTAAGTCTATTCGTGTACATCTGTACAAAATCCGAATTTTGTACAAATGTCTGTAGAACAGCACAATCCCTTGCCACATATTTTTTTTTATAGATGATGGCGTTGAAAAATATTTTGCACAAGAAAAGGACGCATAAGCGCCCTTTGGTCATTTGGTTTCTGTCATAAAACTCTTGGTGCGAATCCCTGCACGTCTTAACATCACCGAAGTATGTACTTGAACATCGGCCCATACGAATTCCTCATTCCAGTGATCTTTCACCTTTTCGAATTGCTTAAAGTCTTGGCGGTACATATCTTCCCCAAAACCAAAAATATCGACCTTGAACTTCTCTTGGACTCGCTTGATCGTACTTTCCACCTCACGGGATACAGAATCACTAATTAATTTTTCGTATTTTAGATATGTTTCGGGTTTGGTGAGATCATCCGTACATTGTGTTACATCTAACCGACTCTCCAAATAAAGATGAATATTGATATGAGGCTTTCCGTGGATGTATTTCGCTTTTCGTTCGGATGATGCATTATAAACCCGAATAGCCATATCCTTTCCTTTTCTGCAAGGAATCGTGAAGGATGTTAATTTAACGTTGCCATGGATCAACAGATAATTCCGGGAATCCACTATATTTAGATCCCCTAAGTATTTATCTTTCTTAAATACAGCAAGACTGTCTAAAACTACCATGGCATCTGGAGTCACACTTTTCATATTATCCACAGCGTTCCCTTTTTCCTTTTTTCCTTGCACACGGATCGCGGCCAAAACAGGTTCCCGTCCAGGAGATACCAAAGCATCGATCATATCTTTCAAGCGTATATCGGGATCCCCGCCCCAATTGTCAGTCATGGTTCGCATTTGAATGGCCAATTTCATGGTGGATGCTTTTTCAATAGGATAAGTGACCCTTAAGGTTTCATCTGCTCTGCCTTTCGATAAAAGAAACATAAAATCATCCCGTATTTCCCGGCTTCGTTCTAAAAAATCCAGGAAGTCCAGCATCCCTGTACGAGCCAATTCCTCACTGATCACCACGGTTCTGACATGGGAATAAATGAGTTCACGTGAGATTCCCGTATTCATCTTTTGACTCAATTCAGCTACCGTTTCCCCTTCTAAACTATAAACTACAGAGGGAGCATCTCCTCTGGCGGTCTTTGTATTGAGTTCAGCAGCATTCAACCCTTCAATGGTTAACTTATATCTTTTATGTTCCCCTTTGTCGATCGCCATCCCTGTCACTACGGTAATTTCCCCCAGTTCCCGCAGATCCCAGCATCCGGTTAAAAACGAAAGAAAAAGAACGAAACCGACCATTTTGACGGTCTTCATTAGGATGGGTCCCCTTCTGGTGGAGGTGTAGGCGATTTGGTATCCGATTGTTTAATCGGTGCTTGGGTATCTAAATATTGGGGGCGTTTTTTCATCCCCCAGATGGGATAACGAATAAACACATCGTTCTGATCTTCCCATACAAAAGGGGCCACAGGAGCAAGATAAGGAACTCCAAAAGAGCGCAAACTGCTTAAGTGCGCAACCAGAGCAATTAAGCCAATCAAAACACCGTATAACCCAAAGCTAGCCGACAGAAGAATCATGATAAAACGCAATATTCGAGATGCTGAAGCAAAGCTATATACAGGGGACACGAAGTTGGCTATGGCGGTGACGGCCACGATAATAACCATGATGGAAGAGACAATCCCCGCTTCCACAGCAGATTGACCGATAACCAAAGCACCTACAATGGAAACTGTCTGCCCTACCGCACGAGGCATCCTCACTCCGGCCTCCCTTAAAATTTCAAAGGTAATTTCCATGAGCAATACCTCGACTATAGCAGGAAAGGGAACCCCTTCCCTCTGTGCGATAATTCCCAGAAGGAGTTTTGTAGGAATCAATTCATGATGGTAGGTAATAACGGCCACATAGAATGAAGGCATAATCAACGCGACCAGAAAGGATAGGTAACGAATCATTCGCACAAAAGACCCCATCATGAAAGATTCATAGTAATCCTCCGAACTCCCAAAGAAGTCTACGAAGGTCACCGGGACGGTAAGTACAAAAGGAGATCCATCCAATATAATGGCTACTTTGCCCTCCAATAATTGCCAAGCTACCGAATCCGGGCGCTCGGTGTTGTAAGCAAGTGGAAAAGGGGTAAATGTCTTATCCGCAATAAATTCTTCAATGTTGCCTGATTCAAAAATCGCGCTTGCTTTGATGTTGTTGATCCTTTTGATGACTTCATCTCGGATCTCCAGATTGACAATATTATCGATGTAAGCCACGTATACCGTCGTTCTCGTGTCTTTCCCGATATGAAAAGATTCAAATTTCAAATGAGGATTTTTGATTCTTCTGCGGATTAAACTCACATTCACCATGATGGACTCCACAAAGCCATCCTTGGGTCCCCTGACTACGGTTTGTGTAGTCGGTTCGGCAATGCTTCGGGATTCACTGGTCTTCAGATCAATGGCAATCGCTTCTTCGATTCCTTCCAAGACTAAAACGACGGATCCATTTAAAATTTGCCACACCAGTTCATGTTCGTAGGAAACCATTTGATAAGTAGACGCTGTGAAGAACTCTCGGCAAAAGTTCTTTAAATCCTCCTTATCCCTTACTTGAAATTGCTTGGCGGATGAATCACTTAATGTTTTCGTAATCACATCTTTAATCTCTTTACTATCCGTCATGCTATCTAAGTAATGGAAGAACCCTTTTTTTCCGCCAATCTGCCATTCCCCTTCCTTATAGTCCGCACTCTTTCCTAATACCTTTTTCATCTCTGTACGGATATGTTGAATATCCTGGTTCAGGATTTTCTTACTTCCGCCTTCAGGGATCAATTCATCCGGTGTAGACTGTTTTTTTTGGATTTTCAACGGAAAGAAGATCTTCTTGATCCACTTGAACATTTACACCAGACCCTCCTTCTTCTTTCTTTGTTTCCGATACTTAATATAAGTGGCCGCAAAGAGGACCGGCGGGATTGCGTATGCCATCGGTGTAATAAAAAATAGCAAATTATATTTTAAGCCTTCCTCGATGTGTTCAGCGAAATTGAATGCAATCATCACGCTGAAAAGGGAAACTAGCATTGAAATAGGGAAAACGATTGGACGATAGGGTACGTTGAACACATATTCGATCCCTTTAAAGCCTGCAAACATATAAACCGAGCATTGGACAAAGATTCCTAACATCATAATGAAAACAACAACAGCATCGATCCGTTCGATAAATTGAGCCACCGATACTTCACGCGCTGTGCTCAATAACGGGAAATTCGAACGAGCAAGCGAATCTACCCCCAAAGTCATGAATTGCATAGCTATCACATAACTTAAAAGCAATCCAGCCACTCCCACTCCTAACATCGCCACTTTTCCTGCATACCTAAATTTGGTTGTGTAGCACATGATAGTTGTAAATGTGACCATGAGTCCAAACGGAAACGCCATGATATCCGGAAATACCACCTCGGCGATCGGTTTCCACCCGTTAGCCAGAACCGGTTCGATGCGAAACATTTTTAATTTTCCACTCACCCAAAGGAACAAATTCAATAGACCAATGAAGATGATGATATAAGGAGAAAAGATTTCGGCTGTTCGTGCCAATGGCTCTAACCCAAGATAAAGAACGTAGGCAATAAGGAGCATCAATAGCATGCTAATCACTTCAATAGGAGTATTGGGCAAAATCGCTGTTGCCATGAGTTCTCCGAAATCACGTAAGATACGTGCAGAAATATAAAAGAAAAAGCCGATGTAGAGGAGGGATAATCCCACAGCTATGGTTCTACCGAAAGAAAACTCCATGATTTCAAACAAATTTTTACCCGGACAAAAAGTAAGCAATTTGTAATAAAAAAAAGTCACTCCTACCCCTAACACGGTACCGATTAACACAGCGATCCATGCATCTTGCTTGGCCTCTGTCCCTAAACCTACAACAATAGAGGTGCCAATTTCAAAATTAAAAACGAGTGCAAACAATTGGCCAACCGAGACATTTTCTTGTAATCTCATGGGTTTACCTCATTTTTTTATTTTGGTGTAGCCGATAATCGATGATGATACTGTAGATCAAACCAATTCCTGCCTCTATATAGGCAATATATCTTCCCGCTCCAACATAGGCGAACAATAGCATATGTAAAGTTTGCAGAATGGTTTTTTTATAGATCACCATATCATAAATAGTGGTAATCGTTAACAAAAGGACGAATATCAAGAAAAAGCAAAACGTGACCATGAGTCTCCACTCCCCTTCTTCAACATTCTGTCCAAATGAAGATGCACACAAACCTCTACCCAGATCCTAGTTGAAGGGATCTGGTGTTTGGGATTTCCCTAAAAGAAGGAATGGAAAAAAGCGATCTTCCCACCTCTTCACGAAAAGATTGACGGGCGGTCCAATCGCTTTCCATGCAACAAAGAAAACGAGTCAAATCATGCGCCGATGGCAAACAGTTGGCAAATTAATCTTTTCCCCATTCAAATCCGTTCTCAACATTGAAAGGGAACGCAATTTATGGTTTGGGGTGAATGAAAGTGAAGAACATCGTATGGATCGTTTCGTCCGTCATGTTGATGATCGTTCTGAGCGGTTGTTTCGGGAATACGGGAGATACGGGGAAGGCGGGGAATGTGGAATCGGCTCCGATAACGGAAGAGCAGCCTGGAGCGGATAACGCGGGTAAGAAGGCGAATGATCCGGACGAGGCGGTTTCCGCTAATGTCTTGTAGTCGTGCCCGGCATCGGCCGGCCAGCAAGCCCCGACGATCAACTGCGTGTCCCCGGATAAAAAAATGTCGGAGGACAAGAACATGTATCGTTAAAGGACTTGATTCCTTAGCCGTATTCCTCCTCCGTTACCGTTGCCTCTGGTTTTCTCATACCAAAAAAGTATCCAGCAATGTTGTCGGTTCCGGATGCTACATTCAAATCGCTCCTTCTCTGTTACAACCCTTTAAGTAGATGCGATACCCCGAGCAAAACCGAAGTTTCGGGGTCCTCAGCTACTAAGAACCTGACATTCCCCCAATGAGTCCATGCGGTCCGATTCACGCGTGCCTTAAGCAATGGCACTATCAGATGCCGTGACTTCATCAAACCACCACTTAGTATGACACTTTCGGGATCATAGGCATGTATCAGATTAACAATGCCCGCACTCCAATGAGCTATTAAGTTTTCGAGCAGTTCTTGTGCCATGCGATCCCCTTCTTCCGCAGCCAGTAGCACATCCACATAACCAATGTGCTGAGCTTCACGAAGCCTACTGGAAGAAAGATTCGAATTGGAGCTAACCGCCTGTACAAGGGCCCAATGACTCGCCTGTGCCTCTAGGCATCCGACATTACCGCAGTTGCATGCATGCCCGTGAATATCAGTTGTGAAGTGTCCTCCCAAAATACCGGCTTGGCCATGACAGCCACGTAAAATCTGTCCACCAATTAAGACCGCTGTTCCAATTCCAGTTCCAAACGTCATTAACACGGCATCGATTTCCCCCTTGGCTGCACCGAAGGTCACTTCTCCGACTAACGCAGCGCGGGCGTCATTCTCCAAAACGAAAGGAAGGCTAAACTCCTTTTCAACCCAATCCCGAAACGGAAAGCCGACGGCATCGGCGTATTTGTCGTTAATCGACAGGATGGTATGATTTCTGGAATCCACTAAGCCGGGAGTTGCAATGCCAATCCCGTTACACTTTATTTAGAGGACTTCCGTATTGGGAGATTAATTGCTGAATAGCAATCTTAACAGCAGGAAGACGAGATACCAAACCTTTCTCTGATTGGGCAGGAATGCTCGTTCTTGCCACGACCTTTCCATCATCAACTAAACCAATCTTAATATTTGTCCCACCAAAATCAACGGCGATGTTCATAGGTTAAATTATCCTCCTCCAGTTGCAGTTGTAACCTCAATCCCTTACGTACGCTTTAATCGTCCCAAGCATCGTTCCCTCACTGCGTGCACTCGTTCGAATTGTATACGTGCCTACGCAAGCAGGAACAATAAACGTCTCCGCATAACGGACAACAAACGGCGCAAACTCGCCTGTAGGACTTTCCACCACAGCTTCCTCACCCTCGATCAGATTGAGCATATTTACTCCACCTAAGGTATGATGCGTTACTTTCTCGGTAAACCAATGGCGGCGGGTTTCGATAAATTCCAGCTCATGCAATCCTGTTTTCTCCTCGATCCATCCGTCGCCGGTAGCGACTCGAACCTTCCGATTGACTAATTCCCGTTCTACCCATTCGGTCGTACGATTCAACGCGATATTTTGGCGGCCGTGTTCGAGATGAACGGGTCTCGGCTTGCCGTCCAGACCGAGCCGATCCCAATCCCACAACTTAAAAGTAAATATTTACGATGTCGCGCTGATTTCAAGTATCATACCGTTCGTCCCGGAACAATGAATGGTTCCCGCCGGTATCAGAAAGTGATCGTGCTTCTGAGCTGGAAATACGTTCACGTAGTTCTCCACAGGGAAAGAGAATTCCCCCTCTTGAGCACGCTCCAAGTCTGAAACATGGCATCAGGATCAATTCCTTCTTTTAAACCCAAATAAACGGTCGCTCCAGGGGAAGCATCGAGCATATAGTAACTCTCATCCTTTGTGTAGGACATACCGAACGTTTCCTTCATGTATTCGGTGAATGGATGTACCTGCAAGCTCAGATTTTGCCCACCGTTGGTGTCGAGGAAATCGAAACGGATCGGAAATTCCGCGCCGAAGCGTGAAAATACATGCTTGCCGAGCAACGCCTCGGACTCGAAGAAGACCAGGTTAATCGAGAATTTCTATGCGTATCACGCCATAGTTAAAATACAAACTGTTTTCCTCCGGTACACCGTCAAAGCCCCATGCATAGGATGCTCTCGCGGTTCGAGGCCAATCGTTGCTTCCAACCATGTTCCTCCCCATACCCCGGGATCTAAATACGGTACTAGCCGCAATGGCTGTCTGACAGCCTGTTTAATCCCGTCAAAAATCTCTTCCCGACCTAACAACTTCGGATCGTCCTTAACGTTCGTGTCCAAATAATAATCTGTGTGAGGTAATAGTGACCGCTTTAAACTATCCGCTGCCCGCCATTCGATGAAATACCCGCGTTTGTATTTACGTAAAATATCTTCACTATGGTTTTCAGCCAGCCAATTCCCTATTTCCTGACTGCGATAACGAAGCTGGTCTCCCATCGCGCCAGGTCGGCGTAAACGGATAAATCCCCTTTGGCAATCACCGAAGCACCCGTCCCAATGATTAGAACGACTCCTTCGGTAATCAAATCTAACTCTTGGCGAAGATTCTCTATCCTGTCCCCATCGTAATAATCGGCTATCTCGAATGGAGCCATGTAACCGAACACTCGGTCGTCGGTTAAGAAGCGCTCCAGCATTGCATCGATGTACTCTTTCGGCTTTGTTGCCTGCTCTGCCATCACAACTTCAACAATTGGAAGCTCGTCCCGTAAACCGTTCACGATTTCATCAATTCGGACGCCTGGGTAGCATTCAACGGTTAAGACGAACTTGTCATCGCGATCTTTCGCTGCATTGAGAAGCTACTTGGCGATGTCTAAGTAACCACGCCACACTTGATCGTTCCATCCTTGAATCGCTATCTTAGGTGCTTTATCATTACCACTATTTCCGTTACGATTTAACAGAAAGCAGCATACCCTTGATAAAATTGCGTTGCAAAGCGAAGAACAGCAAAATCGTCGGCATTGAAGTCAACACGATCCCGGCCAACAGCGTGGTGATCCCTGAACGGAAGTAAATCCCCTGCATCGTCGCCAGACCAGCCATAACTGGACGAACCGTTTCCGATCGGGACAGCGTCATACCGAAAACCAGGTCGTTCCAAATCCACGTGAACTGGAATAAAAACAGGACGGAGATCGGTGGCAGTAGCAGTGGGCAGATGACCCTGGTAAAGATACCAAAGCTGTGACTACCGTCAAGCTGTGCCGCTTCCACGATTTCGTAAGGCAATGTCGTCATGTAATTGCGCAAGAGAAAGACGCAGAATGGAATGGCAATTGCAATATAAAATAATAGCATGCCGCCAAAGGTATCGTAGAGACCTAACTTTTGATAACCCTTGAACAACGGAACCAAGTACATTTGAAAGGGAAAAATAGTACCACTATAGATGAGCAAGAACCAGTAAAAGCCGCCCTTTAATCTTAGTATCACAATCCCGAATGCGGCCATAGCTGCAAGGAATATCGCGATTCCTGAACCAAGCACTCCATAGCATAAGCTGCTCATGAGACCATGACCCAAATTGCCCATTCGCAGCGCATCCATCATATTTAAGCCTAACTGGAACGTCTTCGGGAAAACCCAAATGTTTCCACTACTGAAATCCGCCAACGATTTGGAGGCGTTCATTACGACTAAGATGACAGGAGTCACCCAGAAAACGGCTAGTACACTGATAATAATGTATGTCACCCATTGCCCTATTCGTATTCGTTTCATGTCACTCATCCCTCCTTCACAATCGTTTTTCGCAAATAAAACCAGGAAACAGCGATAGAAGCAACTGTCAAAACAATAGATATCGCGGCGCCTTGTCCGAAATGGAATAGTACGAATGATTCTCGATACATCGTCACTGCAAGCGTTTCCGAAGAACGGTACGGACCACCCATTGTCATGACCCAAATAATATCAAAAATCTTAAAACTGTTCACAAGGGACATCCCCATCACAACAATCGTAATTGGGCTAAGCATTGGAAGCGTTATGCTCCAGAATGTACGGATCCGGTTTGCTCCGTCAATCGCCGCGGCTTCAAATGGTTCCTTGGGCAAAGCACCAAGGCCAATCAGAAATAACAGCATGTTCGTCCCGGTCCCCTGCCACACCGAAGCGACGATCATCGCAAACGTATTGTCCGGCGTTGAGGTCAGCCAATCCCTCGCGAACGACCCCAGCCCGAATAGTTGCAACACGAAGTTGATGCCGGTTTGGGAAAACAAAAATACCCAGATAACACCAACCACCGTAAGAGACATCGCGTACGGCAAATAAAAAATGTTTTTGAATAGTCGCTGCCCCTTTAAGTTTTGCAGCAGCACGCTGAACATTAGCCCTAGCCCTACAGGTAGGACCAATGTGGCAAATACCCAAATCAGCGTATTGTTCACTGAAGTGATGTACGTAGCGTCTTGAAAGATGGCCACATAATTGGCCAATCCGACCCACTTGGGTGCCGCCAATCCGCTATATTCGGTAAAGCTCAAGTAGATCGTATATACGATCGAGGTGATAAAAAATGCGGTGATGAGCAAAGCGGCAGGAAGCGTGTAAAGCAGGGCTGCCCCGTTCCTCTTCAAGTATGCTGTCATCTCTTTTTTCCTCCTAGCTTAGGCTCTCGCCGTTTCTACTACTATTGTAAGAAAAAGGCGAAGCAGAAGGTATAGAAGATCTATGGATTTCTTGTAGAATTTATAGCTGCCCTTTATTGCGGAACTCCTGCGGCGTCATCCCGGTGTAGCGTTTGAATTGGTTAGAAAAATACGCTGCATCTGGGTAGCCAACCTGCTCGGCCACCTGATAAGTTTTCGAGTCCGTCTCCTGCAGCAGCTTTTTTGCTTCCTCCATTCGGATTCCCGTCAAGTATTCGATAACACCTTTACCGGTCTTCTTCTTGAAAAATACGCTGAAGTAGGTGGGATTCATGTTGACTTTCTCGGCGATAGAGGATAAGTTCAAATTGCTGTTGAAGCGTGCCCGTATGAATGCGATCGCCTGCTCGATCGTGCGGTTGTGCAGCAGCGTGCCTGACTGTTCCTTTAGATCCAAGCGCTCGATCGCTAGCAAGAGCGGCGAAATTAACTCCATCAGCGAATCAGCTAGTTCCAACCGTTCAAGCCACGCTGGCATTGAGGAGAGCCCTTGTGTCCTGGAGTCTTCATCGGAAACGAGCACATTGCTGTACAGCGTAATCAAGGCAATTTTCAATTCCTGTGCAAGTCGTTCCAGAGCTGTCGGCGAGTAGGCTGAACCTTTGACTGATAGGACCCAGCTATTTAGCTTCGAACAGATCTCCCGTGTATCGTCAGCCTTAAACAATTCTAGAAGCTGATCCAGGTGATATTGGATATTGTCATTCGTTAGTGTTGCAGTATCACTAGAGGTGACTACAACAGACTTCTCTCGCACCCACCTTATGCTTAACAGCTGACTAGCTTCCTTATAAGCAACACCAATTGAAGATAGCTGCACCGGCTGTGAGATGGAGATCGAAACCTTCAAATTCAGAAAATGGTTAATGTTATAGCGCAGCGCCATACATTTTTCTATGCACTCTTCGGTCGAGAGAGGCTCCTTCATCAGCATAATGAGATGTGAAGCTTCGTCATAAAAGCATAGGGGGTGCTCTAGCATCTCTTCCGTAATGTTCCATGCAGCATATTTGAGTAACTCCCATTCCGCTGAATTATATTTCTTTCTAAGCTCAGCTTGTTTCTCGAACTTGAGTGTGGCTACCGTATAATGCTCCTCATCAAGATTCAGCCCGATTCCCCTGGCCTGCTCACGAATGTCAGTCGTTCGCAAGACACCACTTTTAGCTGTAAGGTTACGCAGGAAGTCTGTTCGGATCAACAGTTGATTGCGGTTAATGATCTTGCTTTTTCTAGTTTCATCCAGCAGCTTTTCTTTCTCCTCGGAACGTTCCTTATAAATCGAAAGTAGCAGCTCGCGCAGTTCGGAGAAACTGGGGGGCTTGACCAAATAATCTTTGCAGCCGAGACGAATCGCTCGCTTCGCATATTCGAAATCGTCATATCCGCTCAGAATGATCGATCTTACCTTCGGATATTGGGCGGTTGCTAACTGTATAAGCTCCAGACCACCCAGTCTGGGCATACGGATGTCGCTCAAAATAACATCAGGCTCAAGCTGCTCAAGTTGCTTAAGCTGCTCCAGCGCTTGCACCCCGTCTTCCGCCATGCCTACTACAGTGAAAGGAAGATCCATCCGCTCAATCATCGCCTTAATTCCGTGGCGCAGCACTTCCTCGTCATCAACGATCAGTATGTTCATATTGCTCGATTCTGGGAAGCTCAAGTATGAATCGCGTCCCTTGATACATTTCACTTTCCACATCGAATCGGAACGGTCCGCCCCCATATGCGAGTCGAATTCTTTCGTAGACATTGCGGATTCCTATCCCTTCTCTTGTCGTAGTTTCCTGCATTTCGATGCCGGACATGGCATTCCTCAAGGCTGTTATCTCTACATCATCCATACCTTTGCCTGAATCCTCAATGACTATACAGAGTGTTTCCCTGGCTTTCGCTGTGATCCAAATGCGGACTGTGCCTTCCTGTCGATTTGGAACAATACCATGCAGAATTGCGTTCTCCACAATCGGCTGCAAGAGCAGCTTAATCATCCTCCACTTCATCACCTGTTCATCCACTTCTAGCTCCAACTTAACCTTCGGATAACGGTATCTCATGATCTGCATGTATAGCTCAATATGCTCGCTCTCCCTCTTGACGTCCACCCATTCCTTTTCTTGCCCGATTGCATAACGGAGCAGTTTACCGAGCTGGGACGCCATACCTGAGATGTTATAGTTACCATCGATCTCCGCCTGCATGGCGATAGCACTCAACGTGTTGTTTAAAAAGTGCGGGTTGATTTGCGCTTGTAACGCCAAAACTTCGGATCGTTTGCGCCGCTGCTCAGTGTCCGTTACCTCGGCAATGAGCTCCTGAATGCGGCTAAGCATATGGCGAAAGCTAGATGTGATCATACCAATCTCATCCTTTCGGTTCGTTTCCGTAACCCGAATATGAAATTGCATCTTTGGTGCTGTCTGCATCATTCGACTCAACTTCTTAATCGGAAGCGAAATCCGGTAACTAAGTCCGGCAATGACTAACAAGGCAACTACGAAAAAGAAAATGTTGACCAGAAGAATAGATTGCTGAATCCGGTTGACTTTGTAAAATAATTGTGACATAGGCATGGCTCCGACCAGCGTCCAGCCTGTCACTTCCGATTTATAACTGCTCTTAACATGATTGGGTCCAATACAATCAGTCAGCAACTTGTTACCGCAGGACTGCTGATTACCGAACAGAACGTGTCCACTATCGTCCACAAGCAACAAAAAACCTTCTTTTTGTAACATCTCATCACTTGATAGTTTCAGGAAATCGAGCAGGAAGTACATGCGGATCATACCGACCTCTTTAAACGTTTGGGGATTGTACAGCAGTCTTGACATAGAAAACAAAGTACGCCCGTTCTGAAGTTTCAACGGAGGTGTTATAATGCTTCCTCCTTGTGACTGCCTAGTAAATTCCACCCATTTCGTGTCAATTTCCTTGATTTCTTCTCCAATCCGAAACCGATTTCCGTTGCTATCGAACAAATCTACGGTAACCAGACTCTTGCGATCGGACGCCCATATCATAGAAAGCATTCCGTTAATTTGCGCTGTATCGTCATACGAGTAACCTAACAAGCCGTTCTTGTTATTTCGATGCGTTTCCAGAATGCCCATCAGCGTGTAGTCGAAAGCGGGATTTATCGTAATGCCTTCCAGTAGCTTCGTATAACTATCCATCGTTTCCCCGGTGTTCACCGTCATCCCCTGAAGCCAGGATGCCGCCTCTGTTTGCATCTCCTGCTTGATGAAGGAGAAAGTCACATAATTGATGAGTACGGTAGGTATCAAAATCGTAACAACGATGATCAGTATAAGCCGATTCGGAAATGAAACATACACGAATAACCCCCCTTTACGAAATAAACCAGGGACCGCTCCAAAAGCGGTTCCCTGGCACAAATATTATTTATGATTAGCCCAATATTTATCAGCTTTCTTCTGAATATTATTAAGAACCGTCATATATTGGTCCGGGTTCAGCATGAATCGTTGAAATTCGCTAGAAGCATATTCCGAAAGTTCGGAAGGTGTCGCTTCCCAAAAACGTGTAATCGATTTATACTCACCAGCATGGATAGTGCCAACCAAATCTTTAATGATCGGATCTTTGGACTCGATATCCTTGCGGATTGGAACGCCTCCGTATAAGGTGAGCACTTTCTCGTTCGCTTCTTTTTTGGTCAGGCCTACAAGCGCTTTGATGGCATTATCTTTGTTCTTTGAGTTCTGCGAAACGAGGAATGGGGTCACCTCAGAGATGACGGTGTTGCCCGCCTCCGGTTTGATCGCAGGAAGTACGAAGGTTCCGAAGTCCTCACCCGGTTTCATTCCTGCATTTTCAAAATAGTCTGAATACCATGTACCCATCAAATACATCGCGAACTGTCCTTTGGCCATCGCTGATGGAATTTCTTTATTCCAATCCATAGGTTTCGCAAAATAACCCTTGTCGTACAGTGATTTCCAAGTCTTCATCGCTTCGACGACACCCGGATCGGTATATTTCGCTTGGCCGACAACCAACTTGTTATAAAGATCAGGATTGGAGTGAATCATCATTTCCTCAAACCAGATGAAGCCGTTCCACACGTCCGTTGTCGTTGTGCCGATTGGCGTTATGCCTTTCGCCTTCAACGTATCGGAAACTGTCAGGAATTCATCCCAGGTTTGCGGCGGCTTCAGTCCATTGTCATTAAATACTTTTTTGTTATAGTACATCACCCAATAATGCACACCAGCTGGAATTCCGTACGTCTTGCCGTTAAAGGTCAACATGTTGGCCATAGATGGATCCACGCCGTCCTTAACCATATCTTTCCACTGCTGTGACATGTCAGCCAGATAACCGGCATCAACGAGTTCTTTCATTTGAAAGCCGTTCCACCATTTAAATACATCTGCTGCATCGTTCGTCGTAAAACCGATTCGAACTGCCGTTTGGAAGGAAGTGGGTTCGTTGTAAGGAACACCAGTAAGCTCCGTTTGATCGTTTTTCAACGTAATTGGGTTGATCTCCTTCAGGTAGTCCGTCCATGCCGCATTGTCATAAAATAATTTAGCCTCTACAGATTCTGTTGCTTTTGTGGCCGAAGCCTGATCATTACTACCTTTTGATGCATCCGTCGGTTTTGTCCCCGAAGTTGCGTTATTGCCACCACCGCAAGCAGTCAACCCCAACACCAACAAAGTTGCCAACACCAAAGATCCTAACTTTTTCATAGGAGACCTCTCCTTTCAATATAGCGTTAAACGTAAATTCGAAAGCGTTTACCGTACTTTTATTATAATTACGATACGGACATGCATCCTATAGAAGATCTATGGATATCTTGTATTATTTATAGAATCTTTATGTAATGTTTGGAGTAGTAAATCTTATCATATCGCTAACTGAGTAAAAGTCTTCTAATTTCCTTGCTCAATCCCCCTCTGAGTCTGCTTGTCATAATGAACTATACCTCAAATTGACGTCAGGAGACCACTAGAAAAGCGTCAGAATAGGATAGTAATAAATATTAATTGACACATTCCGCAAAGGGTTACAGACTTATTCCTGACACTATTGGGATGAGGAGCTTTTTTATGAAGGGTCAACGCATTGGTTATGTCCGGGTAAGCAGCTTCGAGCAGACAATTGGAACAAGTTCAGATAGATGGGCTGTTTACGGACAAAGCATCCGGTAAAGATAGGCAAAGACCGCAATTAGAAGCGTTACTCGCGTTTGTTCGCGAAAGAGATATAGTGGTGGTACATAGCATGGATCGTCTCGCTCGTAACTTGGATGACCTTCGGAAAATCGTCCAAGATCTAACCAAACGGAACGTTCAGATCGAGTTTGTTAAAGAGAATTTAACCTTTACTGGTGAAGATTCACCTGTGGCCAACCTTATGCTGTCTGTAATGGGGGCTTTTGCAGAGTTCGAGCGCGCCTTGATTCGCGATCGTCAGCGCGAAGGAATTGCACTAGCCAAACAGCGTGGCGTATACCGAGGACGAAAGAAGTCATTGCTTTTCGAACAGGTGGCAGAATTGCGCCAACGTGCGCAGGCCGGCGAGAAAAAGTCAGAATTGGCCCGCGAGTATGGCATCAGTCGTGAGACGTTATATCAATATCTGAGGGGAGACTAAACATGCCGCGTCGTAGCATCTTCACTCCAACCGAACGTGCCTCCCTCTTGGCATTTCCAACTGCCGAAGATGAGCTCATCCGGCACTACACCTTAAGTGAGCCGGATTTCCGTCATCCAGCAGCATCGCGGTGGGCACAACCGCCTCGGCTTTGTCGTTCAATTGTGCTACCTGCGTTACCCCGGCTGCGTGTTGCCCACAAATACTCAACCGTCAGAGGCGCTTTTATTCTTCGTAGCACGGCAATTGCACCTAAATCCTGCTCTATGGCCGCAGTACGCTCAGCGGGTTGAAACCCGGCGCGAACACTTGCTGGAACTGCAAGCTTGGCTTGTGGTGACTCCATTCGGAACGTCTCATATACGTAAATTCGTTCATCATCTCTCCGAACTCGCGCAGCAGACTGACCGAGGCATGGTGTTGGCAACGGCATTACTGGATATGTTAAGCCAACAACATATCATTGTACCGACCATAGATGTGATCGAAAGGGTGTGCGCAGATGCACTCCCCCGTGAAATCCGGCATGTATACGAGGTATTAACTGAGTGCTTGTCCGCATACCAACGGCAAATGCTGGACAATCTGTTGTCGGTTCGTGAGGGCACCATGACCAGTCCATTGACTTGGCTACGGAAGCCACCGGGCGTTCCGAATGCCAAACATGTCCAGGCCCATATCGAACGGCTGCGAACTATTAGAGACTTGGGATTATCAGATGGTCTTGAACGTACCGTTCATCAGAATCGGCTATTGAAAATCGCCAGAGAGGGTAGCCAGATGACCTCGCAGCATCTGCGAGATCTGGAATCCACCCGCCGCTACGCTACTTTGGTCGCTGTCGTACACGATACCCGAGCCACACTTATCGACGAAATCATAGATATGCACGACCGTATACTCGGGATGCTATTCAACCGAGCCAAACGACATCACGCCGATCGCTTTCAACAGTCAGGAAAGGCGATCAACGACAAGTTGCGTCTTTATTTCCGCATCGGTCGAGTACTGTTGGAAGCCAAACAAAGCGGGGTGATCCGTTTGCGGCCATCGAATCCATCTTGCCATGGCAGGTATTTACCGAGAGCGTCACAGAAGTAGAAAAATTGGCTCAGCCTGCAGACTTCGACTATCTTCCGCTGATCGGCGACGGTTTCACCCAGCTTCGTCGCTATACTCCAACACTTTTGGAATCGCTTCAACTCAAAGCTGCGCCAGCCGCACGTGACATTCTGGAAGGGGTGGAAATGCTTAAGAGCATGAATCAACGTCAGGCGCGTAAGGTGCCAGAGGATGCACCGACAAGTTTCGTTCGCAAGCGCTGGGAAAACGTTGTCCGCACAGAGGATGGCTTTGACCGTCGCTTCTACGAACTCTGCGTGCTGTCAGAGATGAAGAACGCTCTGCGCTCCGGTGACATTTGGGTGCAGGGATCACGCCAGTTCAAGGACTTCGAAGAGTATCTATTACCGATACCACACTTCACAGATCAACGTCAACGCCAAGAACTTGGACTATCCGTGGACACCGATTGTGAGCGCTTTCTTGAAGAGAGGCTCAAGGTACTGGAACGCGAATTGATCAAAACGGAACAGCTTGCTTTGCAAAACGAGCTGCCGGATGCGGCCATTACAGACAGTGGACTCAAAACCACCCCGCTCTCTAACGCGGTTCCAGAAGAAGCAGATGCCCTGATGCGTCAAGCGTATGCGCTACTACCTACCACATTTGAAAATTACCGATCTGTTGCTGGAAGTGGACGGATGGACTAACTTCACGCGTCACTTCACCCATATGAAGACCAACGATTCAGCCGCTGACAAGAATCTGCTGTTGACTGCAATCCTCGCTGATGGGATCAATCTCGGGCTGACTAAAATGGCGGAATCCTGCCCCGGCGCGACCTATGCCAAGCTGTCCTGGTTACAGGCATGGCATATCCGCGATGAAACCTACTCGGCGGCGCTGGCCGACGTGGTCAATGCGCAGTCCCAACAAACCTTCAGCACTTGGTGGGGAGACGGCATGACTTCATCATCAGACGGTCAGTGGTTCCGGGCTGGCGGCACAGGCCAAGCCGCCGGTCACTTCAACGCGAAATATGGCAAGGAGCCGGGCGTCACATTCTACACACATATATCAGATCAATATGCACCATTTCACACCAAAGTCATCAACGCCGCTGTACGCGATGCGACCCATGTGCTGGACGGTCAGTCGGTCTTGCACATTGAAGAGCACTACACCGACACAGCAGGCTTTACTGATCATTTTTTTGGCCTGATGCAACTATTGGGCTTCCGCTTTGCGCCGCGTATCCGCGACCTCAAAGACAAAAATTTATATGTTCACGGCTACATAAAAGCCAACGCTGGCAAGCCTGATCGGTGGTGGCATCAACGTAATGGCGCTTCGGGAATTAGGACGTATCGAACGCACGCTTTTCACGCTGGATTGGTTGCAAAATGTTGAGCTACGCCGCCGGGTACAGGTTGGCCTGAACAAAGGTGAAGCCAAGAATGCACTGGCCCGCGCCGTATTCTTTAACCGACTGGGCGAACTGCGTGACCGCAGTTTCGAGAATCAGCGCTATCGTGCTTCCGGCCTCAATCTGGTGGTAGCAGCCATTGTACTGTGGAATACAGTCTACTTGGAACGGGCGATACAAGCGTTAAGAGCGCGCGGACGGTCGATTGATGACAACCTATTAGAACAACTATCACCACTCGGATGGGAACACATCAACCTGACTGGCGACTACACATGGCAACAGAGCAACCAGGTGGCACCCGGCAAGTTCAGGCACTACGCCCAGTCAGCGACTCTTAGCATACGATTATTTCCGTTTCGCGAGGTGACCCCTATACTACAATAATTCCTGAAATTGTCTATGCCATCTTAGCAGGGTCATTATGATAAAAATAAAAGACTGCCCTTCGGTCAATTTGACGTGGACAGTCTAGTTAATTAGATAAATCCAAGCTCCGGCTACTCTGTAGAGATGATTAGTTCCATATGGCCATTTAAATTATACGATCCGAAGCCAAGTGGAATAATAAAATGATCTCCTTTGCGCAGAAGATAAGTTTTGCCTCCAGATATTAATGTTCCTGTACCGGAGATTACACTACCCAAGGCATACTTTTCCATAGGCTCAAATTGGCATAAGCCGCGAACCAACCACTTCTGAATAGTGAAAAACCGATTAGAAACGAACTCGATAATCTCCGCATTGTTTATTCGGCTATAGAAGAAATTTGTGCTTCCTTGCTGATGGGGTGCAATTGTAACGTCGATAGCTTTGCTTATGTGAAGCTCCCGCAATTGGCCGTCATGATCCCGCCGGTCATAGTCGTAAACCCGATATGTTGTATCAGAGCTTTGCTGCGTTTCTAATACGACGATCCCTTTTCCTAAAGCGTGCAGAGTACCGCTAGGTACAAAGAAGAAGTCGCCCGACTTCACTTGTACGCGGCACAGTAGCTCGTTCCACTTTGCAGACTGAATCATCTCCGAAAACTGCTCTTTATTTTTGGCATGATGACCAAATATTATTTCTGCACCTGGTTCGCAATCCAGGACGTACCAGCACTCTGTCTTACCAAGCTCACCTTTTTCATGCTTGCCTGCATACTCATCATCAGGATGCACTTGTACGGACAAATCATCGGAAGCATCTAAAATTTTGATTAGCAGCGGGAATGCTTCCGACTGGGAACCGAATAACTGCGGCTCATCCCTCCATAGTTCACCCAATTTTTTTCTGGCAAAAATTCCAGTTTTCACTATACTTTGGCCGTTCGAGTGTGCGGAAATCGCCCAGCACTCCCCTGTTTTTGCTGATGGCAGGTCGTACCCAAAGAGTTTGTTCAGCTTTGTCCCTCCCCAAATGCGTTCCTTAAAAATAGGCTCTAAAAATATAAGCTCGTTCATGATGATACCTCCGAATATGATACGAATTAATAAAGTATAAATGAAGCGGCTTAGCTTTCCGCCAAATAGGCAAAGCGTACCTTTACAAATGCTCTTATTTCTTCATGACTCCCAAATGGAAAAACATCTGCTAATCCTACTTGTTGTAAGTCCGACCAAACAACAAGAGGAATTGACAGATGCAGATGGCAAATTAACCTGATTGACAAATCGGACAGCCTTGTTTCTTGTCCTGACTCATTCGGTAGCGCTTGCAATCTCTTAAAAGTTATACCTTTTCTCTTCGATGACTTCCTTCCTCTTTGGAAACTGAACTTACTTCACAGCTCCCATTGTCATCCCTTTCACCAGATGTTTCTGGACGAGAATGCCGAATATGAGCATTGGCATCATAATAAAGGATCCTGCCGCCGTTAACGGCCCCCACTCAGTGCCTTGGAACGTCATGAAAGAGGTAATCAGAACCGGTAAGGTTTGTGTTTCTTTCCCTGTTAAGACGAGAGCGGTGAAAAATTCATTCCAAACCAGCAACATCATCAAGATAAAGGTCGCGGCGATCCCGCCTCGAGCGGTTGGAAGAATAATCTTAATAAAAGTGCCCATCTCCGTACATCCGTCTACCATAGCCGCCTCACGGATCTCATTCGGAATATCATTGAAGTACGTCAGAAGCATCAATATGGCAAAAGGCAGATTCATTAACATATAAATCACGATCAGCAGGATATAAGAATCGTTGATGCCGAGGTTAATGGCGATAAAATAAACGGGAAGCAGCATAAGAATAGGTGGAGCCACCCGCGTACTCAATATAAAATTAAGAATATTGGATTTTTTTCTAATATTAAAATAGGTTAGCGCATAGGCGGAAATAGACCCGAATATTAAGCACAGCACGGTCGAAGTCACCGAAATAAACAAGCTGTTAAAAAGCGCTTTAAAAAAGTCCGAACTTCCGAATACATTTAAATAGTTATCAAAAGTCGGAGTAAATAGGAACACAGGCGGTAGCGCAAAAGCTTCCCGGCTGTTTTTAAAAGAAGTCATCAGCAGCCAAATTAAGGGACTGACGAAAAAAAGTAAAATAACGCCCACAATCAAATAGAAAAATCCGGTTCTCAAAATACGCATGTTTTCACACTTCCCTCCTATTAGATTGCTTTCGAACTATTCATTCTCTTGTAAAAATAAGTCACTAGGATCGTGATGACAATTGTAAATACGAAATTGATTACTGTCGCATAGCTTAAGTTGAAATTGTTAAAACCTTGGATATACGCATACATATTTACTGTTTCAGTCGATAAGGCAGGGCCCCCTCGAGTCATGACATAGATCAGGTCAAAAGTTTTGATGCTATCGATCACCCTCAAAAACAGCGCAATGTACAACGAAGGCTTCATTAACGGCAGAATGACATAAATGAAGGTTTGCAGCTTGGAACAGCCATCCACCTTGGCAGCCTCTATCGGATCCTGCGGCAGGGAATCGAGACTTGACGCCAATATCAGAAAAATGAACGGCGTCCACTGCCACACATCGGCCAAAATCACCGAGAACATCGCCAAGTCAGTACTGCCGAGCCAATCATGTTTATTTCCTAACCCCAGAAGACCTAAATAATAGTTAATGATACCTGCATTCGGGTCGTAAAATATACGCCAGATGAGCCCAGAAACGACGGGAGTAATAATCATTGGAATGAGCAGTAGCGTACGTACAATCCGACGTCCCCAAAAAGGACGATTCAAAAACAACGCAAGAGCTAATCCAAGCGCTATTTCCAATAAAGTTGAGATGGCAGAGAACTTGAAGGTTTTCACCATCGCCGACCAAGCACGTTTGTCAACTAGCAGATCGGAGAAGTTCGACAGTCCGACAAAGGAAAAAACTTGATTAACTAAATTGATATTATGGGTACTCAAGTAAATCGAATACCCCATGACGACAACTGAAAATAAACAAAAAATAAACATACTGGGAATTAGCCAAAGAAAAGCCTTATGCTTGGAATAAAAAGACAAAGCATTCACATTCCTTTCTTAGAGGGGACTAACTCTTGCAGGTTATGCAATCCTTGGCCCCCCATTCATTGTATTATTTCGATTCCAGTGCTTTATTGTTCAGATTATTCGCTTCCTCTAAAGCTTTATCCGCTGGCATATTGCCTGTTAACGCCTTCGAGATAGCAATTCCCGTATTGTTGATAAATTCGTTTGACTGTGGGATTTGTGGCAAGTAATTGGTATTTCCATTATCGATGGCTTGCAACATGGCATCCTTAAAGGCTCCGAATTTCGATGTGAACGCTTTACTTTTCATCGCGCTCAATGAAGTGACGCCTGAGTTTGGATCTATCGACATCGATTTGGTTTGCTGCTCCTTCGCTGTCGCCCAACTCATGAACAGCCAAGCCGCTTCTTTATTTTTACTGTCTTTTGACACATACATACCGTGCACCGCCAAAGAGGAAGAGCCTCCTTTGGGATTGCTTGTTTGTACCGGTACCGCTGCATAGCCTACTTTACCGACGACTGATGACTCTTTCGGGTCTTCGTTGAATGCCCCATTGACTGTAGCGTCTATGGTCATGGCCGCTTTGCCTTGCTGGAACAGCAATCGATTTTCCTGCCAGCCGAAGTTCGCGACGCCGACTGGGCCGTACTTTTTAAGAAGGTCTTTGTATTGATTCAACGATTGGATGGCTTCAGGTGTAGCAAGGTTTGATTTGCCTGCTTCATTCAGCCATTGGCCGCCCATCCCCCAGAGGAATGCGGCCCATACATACACATTTTGGATGCCCTGCTCACCGCGAAGCGTGATCCCCGCAATTTCGCCCTTCGATTCATCGTGGATTTTCTTTGCGGCTTCCGTCATTTCATCGAACGTTTTCGGAACCCCAATGTTGTATTTCTCAAACAAATCTTTACGGTACATGAGGAACGTGCTTTCCCCATACACAGGCAATCCGTATTGCTGCCCGCTCACTTCCATTGCCTTCAAATATTTGGGGACGAAATCCGCCGCATCGTAGTTGGCGTTCAAAGTTTTGTCCTGCGTAAATTTGTTCAGCGGTTCTACGTAGCCCGCCTTCACAAAGCCAATGCCGTGAACACTGTCGTCCATCACAATGTCATAGCGGCCCGAATGGCTAGAGAAATCCATTAGTGCTTTGGAAGTCAAATCGTTAAAGGGAACAAGCTCCAGATTCACCTTAATTCCCGTTGCCTTCTCAAATTCCGGTAGCATCTTCTTAATGGCGTTACTTGTCGGATGCCCTTCCAGCAATGCCGAGATTTCCTTGCCCTTATACGGTTGATCGGATTTGGCACCATGCGCTTCTTGCGACTGTTCCTTGTTCGACGTTTGACTCATGCAACCAGTCAACATCATACTGATTGCCACCAAACTGGCCGCAGCTATTTTCCAATTCTTTTTCATATATATTCCCCCAATAATTTCAACTAATCCAGGTCATGTACATCAATGAGAGGCATTGCCTTTCAGTTTTTTCATAATATTCGCTGAGGCACTGTCTCTTATTTCATAATTAAACATGATGCTAATATTAAAGCGTTGAAAGATGAGCGTTCGGTCTGCGCGTTGCCATGCCTACCAATCAATTTTTATCTCTTCACCCATTCGTGGTAAAAGAATTCGCCCTCCGGTGTTCCGCACCAAAGCTCTCTTAACCGAGCCTTGATTTGATCTTCATTCAACAATTCGGAATCGAATCTTGCGCCTACGGAAATAAGCTTGGCAAGGAAGGCAAGCCCTTCACGGATGTCTTCCTGCGACTCCAGCAGCTTGATTAGGGGCCAAACGAATCGTTCATCCGTCGTAAGCTTGGACCATAAATTCCGCGCAACCGTCCCGAGTTCTCTCGGAATTTCTCGATTGTTCAGCCGTTTTCTGTATTTTTGCTGCCATTGAACCAACTCATCTAAATCGGCATCGTATTCAAGCACGAGCATTTTTTGCAGCAGTGTCATATACGGGGCCACTTCCCGATTCAGTTCAAGACTTTCAGCCGCTTCGTATAAATACGTTTTTCCCTGTCCCATAGCAATAAAAGACATAGCGTCGGCATATGTGTTTAATAATAAGCGCTTTCTTGAAAAGTGCTTACGTAGATGATGAACCGACGGAATCAACGCTATCCCTGTATCGTCGACAACATTGGCATCTACGGAGCATTCGTGGAAGCTTTCACAGGTAATTGTCGTACTCTCGGGCCAAGATGCGGCGCATATCCGATCCACTATAGTATCGGGAACCCGAATACTGGCCATTCTCTCTTTTTGCTCAGCCGTCACCGCCGCGCTCTGCAGCAATTCCTTGAAGTATACGCCTATGTCCTCCACATTTTCGCAGCAAATCACTGTGCGGTCCGCCGTTAGGTCGCTGTTTCCCCACACCTCTGTTAAGGTACGGGCTACATGGATTAAATTTTCCCTTCGGACGGAAGTGGTCACCACTTGGGCTTTGGTTAAATAAGCGACTATTCTCTCTTTGTCTCGGACGGGTGATAAAGACTCTACAATATTGATTTTCTGATAACGCATTTCCTGCGGGGCATCCGTCACGTCAATCAAATAGCTTTTCGTCTGGTTCAATTCCTCGTTCAGCGCCTCATTGGTATCAACTAATACAACATCGTATTGGCTCTGATATAACAATGGGACCACTAAACCTCGGCCTAAAGCCCCCGCGCCAAAATGAACCACCAATCGATTACTCATATCATTCAAGCTCCTTCCAGTATTAAGGTGTAAAATGTTCCCATACTTCCCGCGCCACCCTTGGATTATATACAAACTCAAACAAATCTCGGTTATGCTCGTACTGGGTATAGATCGGGACGCCTTTTTCAATGCCGAACTCGGGATATTCGCGTGCTCTGCGGATTTCCAGCATAGCTTCTTTGTATTTCGGATTAGCCCGCCACTGCAATTCCTTCTCCTCGACATAAGGAAAATGTGCAACTCCCCCGTGAGCGCGAACGCCTGCATAATCAAAGCCATAATCCCTGATGCACCAAGCCCCAAACAACATCTCCCGATCGATATTCGCATTGATCGTGCAGTGCGCCCAGCCTGGGGGAACAATGACCACCTCTCCGGCTGCTGCCTTAACCGCAAAACACCTCCCGGGGTGATCCCCGTCGTATTCCTGCATATAAATGATCGCATCGCCGGACCAAATTTCATACACTTCTGGTGTTGAGCTTTGGCATGAAGTAGAAACTGAATGAACATGACCTTGACTGCGAATCGGCTCCATTCCTATCTGACCCTTGGCGAAAATCATCGCTCCGTACAATAAATTTCGCTGTTTCAAGTCCTGTATGTCCGATTCCTTACCGACATCCATTGCTACGGAATATACAATCTCAGGCCCGTACGCATCTGGCTGGCTTAAGCTTTTGCGAATATCGTCAAGTCTTCTTTTTTCTGCCGCAGGTCCGAATATACCCTTTCCATACTTAAACGTCATGTTTTCTATGTTGGGTTGGATTTCAAATCCAGGATAGTACAAGTTGCATCCCTCCTTAACTTCTCACATAAGCCTTGATCGTGGCGATCGTTTGACCAACTGACCGGCCGTACGGTTTAATCGTATACTCGCCAATGCAAGCCGGAACGATGAATGTCTCTGAATAATGGACAACAAATGGCTTGAACTCCATCGTTGGCGATTCCACTATGGCTTCTTCGCCCTCAATCAAATTCAATACGTTGACGTTTCCGCCGGTATGATGGGTAACCTCATTTGAAAACCAATGTCTGCGGGTTTCAATGAACTCGAGTTCATGCAGTCCAGTCCGTTCTTCCCTCCAGCCATCCCCTACTGCGATCAACTCGACCCGATTAATCAAATTCTCTTCTACCCACTTCGCATTTCGGTCATATTGAATGACATGCTTTCCATGCTCAATATGAACCGGCCGTGGTACGCCGTCCAGACCGACCCGACCCCAATCCCACAGTTTAAAGGTAAAAATATACGGGGTGGCGCTAATCTCCAGCACCATCGCATTGCTACCCGAACAATGAATCGTTCCCGCCGGAATTAATACATGATCGTGTTTTTTTATTGAAAACTTATTAATATACTTAGCGTCATCAAAGGTTTCTCCTTTGTTCTGAGCCTGGGTTAGCGCCGAAATCAATTCGTTGCTGGTCACCCCCTCCTTTACCCCCAAATATACACATGCATCCTCTCCGGCATCCAACATATAGTAGCTCTCATCCTGCGTATAGTGCATGCCAAAATGCTCTTGTATATACTCCGTTAACGGATGAACTTGCAGACTCAAATTCCCTCCAGCCATCGTATCAAGGAAGTCAAAGCGAATCGGGAACTCCAACCCAAAGCGGGAGTGGACCTGCGCTCCCAACACCTCGTTTGGCCTGCGAAAAATCAAATTCATCGATGGGATCTCGATGGTCACCTCTCCGATCTTCAAATTGAGAGAGTTCTCTTCGGGAACTCCGTCAAAGCACCAGGCGAAATTGTTCATTTTACGCTCCAGCATGCAAACTTCTTCCATCCAACGGCCGCCCCAAACACCTTCGTCAAAATAAGGGACCAACCGGAACGGTTGCTTGGAGGCCTGATCCAATGCGCCACGAAAGGCATCTCCGGTAATCATTTTGGGACTTTCTTTCACACAACTGTCAAGCAGAAAATCGATCTGGTCGAACAAGCTCCTCTTGTGTCTATCCAGCACACGCCATTCGATAAAGTATGCCCGTTTATACTTTCGCAGCGTATCCTCTTCAAAATTACCTACACCCCAATTATCGAGCTCCCTGCTTCTAAAGCGAAGTTGAATTTCCCAACGGGGCATATCTGCATAAACGAGAATATCGCCTTTCGTCACCAACGATGCACCAATCCCGTATACCACCACGAGTCCTTCCTCGACCTGTAGAATCGACTGGCGCATCGCTTCCACTTTGTCCATATCGAAGAACTCATTCAACTGATGCGAGGAAAGAACGCCAAACACCCGGTCATCCGTAATGTTTTGCTGTAACTTGGGATATAGCACCTCTTCCGGCAGTTTCGCTTCTTCGGCAAAATAAATATGCGCAGCACCTAAGCGCCGAATAAGGCCGGCATATATTTCCTGATGCCTCACCCCGTGATAGAAATCGAATGATAGTACGATCTTCTTGCCGGGAATAGTGCTCACTTTACGGAGCAGTGCTTCAACCAAGTCGTCATACCCCTGCCATGCCTCATCATCGAAGCCCGAAATCTGCACAACCGGAAACTTATCATAGTTTGATGTACGATGTTCATAATACATTGTGGTTGTCCTCCTGTTATTCATCATTAGCAATGCGCTTTGCCCACTTCATAAATTCATGATACCGCCCGGATACGATATCCGAAGGATCATGTCCGGTTACCACATAGCTTTCGGGGCGGTCGGCCAGCACCAAAGGATCCTTCTGTTCAAGCGCCGCTTTGGTCAAATAAAAAGCTCCCAAGCTTGTCGTAGAAATCGAGTTTTCCAGCACTTGAATCTCCTCCCCCAATGCTGTAGCAACAATCTGGGCAGATTCCCTGCTGGAAACCATGCCCCCTGAAAATAACAGCGGCTGCGTGATATCGAGTAATCCAAGTGCTCTGAACCGGGAGATAATCGTACGAAGCTGGAAGACGACTCCTTCCATCACGGCTAAGTGCATTTCTGAAGACGTATGCGATGCAGCCAGATTGATAAAGGCGCCCCTGGATTCATTAAACCAATAAGGGCTTCTTTCACCGATCAAGTATGGAAAATAGTAGGGTAGTGAAGCCTGCGGATACCTTCCCCTTGCCCCCTTCCCCAAAACACTTTGAGCCCATAGAAGGGAGTGTCCTGCCGATTGCATGGAACCTGTGGGTACATATCCCGGCTCTTGGCTTACATAGGTATAAGTCATCAGTCCGCTGGCGAACTCTTTGACCGGCTGAGTCTGGTAAGTACTAACCCACGCGGACGTCCCCAATTGGCAATATCCCTGCCCCTTTTGGGTAATGCCAAGCCCAAGCGCGCTGACGGGGCCGTCACCTCCGCCGACAATGACCGGTATACCGTTTTCGAGATGCAGCCGTGCAGCCATTTCGGAAGTTAGCCGACCGACGACCGACGAAGGTCGAACGATTTCAGGCAATAGGCTCGAAGGGATTTCCAGCCGTCTGCAAATTTCCTGTGACCACTGCAAGCTTTCAATAGCCAGTAGCCCGGTACCTGACGCATTGGTCACATCTGTAACCAAGCTGCCTGTGAATTGATTAACCAACCAATCCTGAGCCTGAAGGATACGGCTGTTTTCAAGCAGTTGAGGGTGATATTCCTTGATCCAAAGCAATTTGGAGATAGGTAGACCAGCATCAAGCCGCTGGCCCGTAATCGTATAGAATTCACTCGGGGCAATCCGTTCTTCGATTCGCTTCATCTCATCGGAATAACGGCGATCCTGCCACGTCATCGCTGGGTAAAGCGGCTGACCTTTCATATCGGTCAACAGACAGCCCGACATATGCCCGGTAAAACCGATTGCCTCGATTTTATATTCGATCGAATGATGTTCTAAAATGGTTAAAGTCGTTTCGATAACAGCCCTTAGCCAATCCTCCGGGTTTTGCGTAGCCTCCCCCATCGGTCCGAATGTCGTGACATAAGACCCTTGACTGCTAGCGATAATGTGCCCGTCCCAATTCCACAAGCAAGCCTTAAGTGAACCCGTGCCAACATCATATGTGAGAATCGCTTGTTTCCTCACCTTCTAGAGCCCCCCTTTTTTAGATTATAATATCATAATGTCATAACATTTATGAATAAAAAATAAGGTGACTGATTATCCAACCATCTAACTAAAGGGTTGCATTTTTTGAAGCACCCGCTACTCATCTTACCTCATAACTCATGTTAACATTGCATAAAATACCTCTGGAATCAAATACGATTTATTGTAACAATGTATGACATTTTATTAAGTTTAAAAAATACGCTCTTAAAAAGACATTTCAGAAAATCTCGCTCTGTACTCTCAGATATCACCTACTTTCGTATGAATAAAGCGATTACAAACGTACTTATCACCCCCCACAGAAATAATAGCGTCTTCACCGACAGACCTGTTACGTCATATTGTCATAATATTCATTCAGAACATTACTCCGTCTCAACAAAATATCTATATTTATCTGCTCTATAAAACGACTCAGTATACTCTATGGTATTTAAATTTGCATCAAACGAAGTCCTTATTCTTTTTAATATGGCCGATCCTACTTCAACATCTAAAGCGCGACTTAAATTATTATCAGCTATTGTTGCTTCGATGTATTCTTTTATCTTACTGACAATAATTTTTTTAGACTTTAAAATGTCATATAAAGAGCCGCTATAGTTTTCCGGGTCCAAGCTAAGATTTATGTCTCGTTTTAAATATGTTACAAAAACGACAAGCGGTTCATTGTCCACACATCTTACTCTAAATAATCTGTATACTTCATCACTTTCATTGATCTTTAATGCTTTTGCCACTTTCTTGTTTGATTTTTGTAGTTCAATTATTACAGATTGAGTAGAAGGTTTAAGTCCTCTCTCTTCCATTTCATTTGTAAAACTTTTTACTTTGAATAGATTTTCTTCAATTTTTTTTCTGATAACTATAGTACCTTTTCCTCTTTGTCTTGATAAATAGCCTTCTGTAACCAACTCATTTATCGCTTGTCTTACGGTAATTCTGCTTACTTTGAATTTCTTTGCAAAATCTAATTCTGGTGAAATAATTTGACCATGGGCAAATTCCTCATCTTCAATTTTACTTAACAATATACTCTTGATTTGTGCATATAACGGAGGAGCACCCTTATCAAAATTAAGCTCCATAATTATCCCCTCATTTTCAAATATCCATGTATTAATGTCATAACATTTAAAGATCCGATTCAAAAAGATTTATTGATTTTTAATTAATATTAGTTTACCAAGAACAAAGATTTATATCAATATCTAAGTTTAAAAATTAAAATTTATTATTTTCCAACTCAACTTTTGCAAGCTCAAAAAAAGCAGGTAACCCTTAATTTATTTGGGTAAACCCTTAATCCACTACTGGAGTTGTGTTTGAATAAGACCTGAGGGATAAACGCTAATATTGACAGTATCCCAAATCAATGCAACCACTTTTGCTTCAATACCAATGGTGGTAATGTTCAAGACCGAATGTCTCGTATACAAAGCGGCCAAACGATGGGACTCATCTGCCAAAATTTTTCCCCTACGGTCGGTCAGGTTGCAAATCGATCCGTTCGTATCGAACTCGGCCTGAAATTGGCCCAATGAATAGGTCGTTCGCGGATTCAGGCTATGGCCCTCCTGCCATTCTTCCTGTGAAGACGCCAGATTCTGAATGACCACCAATGCTTCATGTTGCTTATCCTCGGACAAACGCCCGGCTTCCCTTTTGCTTCTTGAACTAGTCCGTGTTAACTTGCGACTGTCTCCACAACGCATCGTAGTCGTCCAGCGTGACAAACTCATATCCTTCCTTCTTCAGAATATCTTCTGCCTGCTTGATGCGGTCCGGTCCGTAGTACCAGCTATATGCCATCGCCTGCATGAAATGGCCATTGCTCATACGGTTACGGATTTCTTCCACCAGAGCGGCCACAGCTGCTGCATCCTTCGTTTTGTCCGCTTGAGGATAATTTTGGGAAGGCAAGCGGGTCAAGCCGTGATAAATTGCGACACCGTCATCCAACAGCCGATTTGCATTCTCGGACGTCGTGCCGTCGTTGCGTCCCATATCGGCGACCATCGCTTTCATCTCTACATTCGGGATGATATACGTATTGATTAGATTGTTGTCAACTTCGTCATTCCACGGTGACCACGGATGGGAATACAACCCGAGCATGTCAAGATCAAGCATTTTCATGTACACGTCCGTTTTTTGGAAGTAGTCGAGTAAAATAGCCTCTTGATCCATCGCTACGCTGCCGTCTTCGTTCAAGACGCCTTGCTTACCGTATCCGATCAGCGGATACGGGTAGCCTGCTCCGGAAATGGAATTGAAGAAATAGTCCTTATCTGTCGTCGTATCGTACAACCACTCCATCAGACCCGGCATCAGAAACCGTACGGCCGGGGCGATGCCGTAATTGATTGCCACCTGCCCGCGAACCTCCTGATCCCACTGCAAATATTTGAGGGCGTACTGGTAGTAGCCTGGTGAATCGCCGCTAATGCTTACATCGAATCACATTTCTAAGTATCTTCATTATTTATCGGTTAAACACCCGAATATTTGAGTCTCAGTCACTTAAACTAACGTTGACGTAGCTTTTCTTCGTTTTCTCACACTTTAACTGTTTTAGCCTGACTTGTTGCATAGCTACCGCTTGACGGAACTGCTTCGGAGCCAAATCATATAGACTTCCGTGCATGCGCCGCTCGTTGTAAAAGCGAATATATTTCATCACGATCTCGTACGCCTCCTGGTAGCTGCTGAACTCATACCGCTGCAAACATTCAGCTTCCAACAGACTGTGGAAGGATTCAATATGCGCATTCTTGTTTGGCGTCTTTGGAGGAATTCTCTCGTGTGTCACGTCATGCTCTGCACATGCCTCCTCAAAGATATGAGAAATAAACTGTGGCCCGTTATCGGTACGGATCACAGGGCGCTGATTCGTTTCAAAAAGCTGTCGCTGCCACAAGGTACGCTGAATCAATCCTGCTGCATGTTTCCCTTCACAGGACAGTCCCATGTGGAAATCGATGACCTCACTGTCTAACACATCAATGACGCACAGCAAGTAGAAGAAGCGCTGTTCTCCTGTAATGTAGCCACACTTGATTTCCATCTCCCAGAGGTCGTTCGAAGCCTTAATCTCGCGGTTATTGGTCCATTTGCGCGGATGCTTTAATCGTTTTCGCCGCTGCGGCTGGAGCATCTCATCGAGTAACCGGTATACTTTCTTCTTGTTAATCACCAAATCATACTCACGCTGCAAGCAAATCGTCAATTTGCGGTAACCATACACGTACGTTTCCCGTTTAATAGCTCACAGAGCCATTCTTGGATCTGGCCGTCACTAATAGGTATGCCTGTTTGGGTCATCGAGAAACCAGGCACAAGACGACCGCCTCTATGCTTTACAGAGTTCTGGCTGCTTGGCTGTTTCTTTCTGTAATAATAGATTTGTTCGCTTACACCGACGATCCGCAGGATGCGGCTAACTGCATACCCCAGCATAATCCATTTGTCGGCTATTTCAATTCTGTCCGATAAACTGGGTTCTGCTTTTTTTACAAGTCACGAAGAACGGCAATCTCCTGATCCTTCTCACCTAGGAGCTCCTTTAGTTGTTTGTTTTCACCTTCAAGTGCTCGAAACTCCTGTGGTGACGGTGAATAGACGCTGATTACTTTAGCCGAAGAATCTGTTGTCTTCCAATCCGTGTGCTCTGCTTGTTCCATCCAACGGTTAAGCATTTTCGAATTTATGTTATGGCGACGTGCTACTTGTGCAGAATTCCCGACTTCCTTCGCTTCTTGAATCACTTGCTGTTTGAACTCGATCGTAAATCGTCTCCGTTGCATAAAAAATCCCCTCCACTGATTCTTCATCTAGCTTACTACGTTAAGTAACCTAGACTTAAATCCAATTTCGGGGCTTAAGAGTTATCACCTTTTCGTTTCTTCTGTAATTATAATTGCTCCATCTGCTTCCTACCGGATGTATTTACCGTTCTGGATAAAGAATAATGGAGCTTTAAATACCTTACGCTTCTTTTTTAGTCGAGCAGATTCGCTTATTTAGGGTCAAGTTTTGGGATAACGGAAGCTGAATCCCCATTTGTAGAAGACCATAAAGACTCAATTTCTTCGAGCGATTTACCCTTTGTTTCCGGAACAACGCGCCAGGTGAACAAAAGGGTGATCAAGGACATGCTGCCATAAATCCAAAACGTAGATGCAGGACCTGCGGAGCTAAGCAGTGGCGGAAATGTTTGCGAAACCAGATAATCCGCTGCCCAAAGCATCATAGTGGCAATCGCTGTCGCTTTTCCGCGGATACGGTTCGGGAATATTTCAGATATGATGACCCAAACGACCGGACCAAGCGATATCGCAAAAGAAGCGACATAGAGCAAAATGAAGACAAGCACGAGCGGACCTGCGGCATGTCCGGTATGGAAAGCTGCGCCGATGATCAGCAGGCATATGGCCATCGAAGCTGTACCGACGAGGAGCAGCGCTTTACGTCCTACTTTATCAATGAGCCACAAGGCCACAATGGTAAACACGAAGTTAATGAAGCCAACCAATATGGTCTGAATGAGTGAAGAATTCGTGCCGGCACCCGTTGCTTTGAATATTTCTGGGGCATAATACATGACAGCATTAATGCCTGTAACCTGCTGAAGAACAGCCAATCCTACACCAACGAGCAAAGCAATACGAAGTCCGGGACTGAAAAGCTGATGAATAGAACCGCTTTCCTCCTCGAAGGATTGCTTAATGTCAATGACTTCTTTTTTGGCAAGTTCCTCGCCATGAATTTTCAATAAAATAGGCAGAGATTCCGCTGCTCTTCCTTGTTTGATCAGCCATCTTGGGCTCTCGGGCACGAAGAACAGGAGGATTAAGAACAGCAAGCCGGGTACTACACCTATGCCAAACATCCAGCGCCAAGCGGAGGCTACGCCCCAAGCTTCATCGCCTGATCCGGAAATCCACACATTAACGAAATACGTAAGAAAAATTCCACTAACGATAGCGAGCTGATTGAGTGCAACAAGCCTGCCGCGGTATTTCGCGGGAGCAATCTCGGCATTGTAGAGCGGACATAGCGTGGAAGTAATGCCGATCCCGATTCCTGCAATGATTCTAGCGATAATAAAACCGGAAAAAGTTTCAGGTATGGCAGTTCCAATCGAGCTAATAATAAACAAAATTGCTGCAATAATTAATACTTTTTTTCGTCCGAAGCGATCGCCCAAAATGCCTGACATGGCCGCCCCTACAATACAACCGATGATTAAGCTTGATACGGCCCATCCAACCTGCAGCTTAGATAGATCGAACCGATCCTCCATAAATCCGACGGCACCCGATACGACTGCTGTATCGAAGCCGAATAATAATCCGCCAAGAGCGGATATCATGGAAACAAGCGTCACAAATTTCATGCTTACTTGTTCATTTTTGTAGGGTATTCCCATATGCGTTTTCTCCTCTCTAAAATCCCATCCTGTACTAAAGTGAATTTCATTATATCAAGCAAAACGAGCGGCAAGCGGAAAGCGGACCTCCCGAAGCTGCCGGTAGAAACGGTGGCGTATGCCCTTGCCGAAGGGAGAAAGTCTGCGGTTGCTGCGGCGGAGCGCTACATGAAATGACGACCGAGACCCGCCGTGAAATCGCCGTCGTGCCGCCGCAAGTCAAGGTGATGGAGCATGTACGGCAGGTGTTTGCTTGCCGCCACTGCGAGCGCCATGAACTACAAACGCCGATCATCACGGCACCGATGCCAAAGCCTGTCTACCCCGGCAGCATGGCATCTTCATCGGCGATGGCGCATGTGATGTGCCAGAAATACATACGTGGGCAGCCAGCCGTTGTACCACCAGGAACAGGAATGGGCCCGTTTGGGCTATCCGCTGTCGCGGCAAACGATGGCGACCTGGATGATCTACGGCGCGGAGCAATGGCCGCTTCCCATCGTGGCAGAGATGAAGTGTCATCTGCTGAAGCAGGAGGCGCTGCATGCGGACGAAACCTACAGTACCCATAATACCTCTCCAATAAAAAATGAGGATAGCCTCTAATTTCATTCTATTAGAACTACCCTCTCAATGTTTTGGAGAACCATTTGATTGCTCATACCGCGATTTTCTGCCAATTCCTCTTTCCACTACCATATATATGCAAAAAATTCATCCTCTGACGTAATCATAAATCCCCTTAAAAGTGCTTGTAAGTGTATCTTGACTTATTAAAACATCCGTCCTAAGGCCCTGCGAAGCCAATCCCTCTTGAAAAGTGTGAGCGAACAAAAAGCCGCTTTTAGAGATTTGGCCGCCTAGAATGATCCTGTCAGGGACAAATACACGTAGAGCAGGTAATAAAATGAGGGCCATTCGCTGACCGAATAGCTCAAAAAGCTGTCTCGCGCCAGGCTCTTCGGATATAGCGGAATTCGCCAACTCGCGTACGTCACGACCTCTCAAATCCATCCCCAGTTCCAAAGCCAATTGAATAATACCTCTTTTGGAGATATAGTCGTCCGCAATCCCGTTTCGATAGGGCACTTCATACAACCAACCGTTTTCCGGAACGTCGCTCCGTTGTTTCACCAAGCGTCCATGCTCCAGAAAACAGGAGCCGAGCCCCGTTCCGATTGTTAAGCATACGACCCTGTCTGCGCCTTGGGCTTCCCCGTAGACGGCTTCGCCGAGGCCGAACAATGAGGCGTCGTTCCCGAAAGTGATGCGGAACTCCGGGGCAATCCTCTCCTGCACGGTAGCATCAGAGTGAAGCGCTTCCTCTAGCATCTTTCCGATAGGAAGCCCGTATAAGGAATCAAATTTGCCCAAGTCCCGAATGAGGCTTATCCCGTTTTCATAATCGAAAGGACCGGGAAACGCCATACCAAGTCCGCTAATCCGCTGGTTATCTTGCTCTACTTTGGAGATAACGTCCTTAACAATCCTAGCAAAGTTATTGATGATCTCATCTGCGGCTAATTCGGCTCGAGAATCGTAATGCGCGATGCTCGGCCCGAGAATCGTTCCTCCGCATACCGCCGCGGCCTTGATCTGCGTTCCTCCGACATCGAAGGCCAGAATAATAGAAGAATTCAATTTAAGCTGCCCCCTAAGCTCTGACATAAGCTTTTATCGTACCGATGGTTTTCCCTTCACTTTTACCGCTTGGCCGAATCAAGTAGGTCGAGACGGAAGCAGGGACAATGAAAGTTTCCGCATATCGGACCACAAATGGCTCGAACGATCCATCAGGACTTTCAACGGTCGCCTCTTCGCCTTCGATAAGGTTCAGCATATGAACACTTCCGTTCGACTCGTGAATGACAGGAAGCGAGAACCAGTGCCGACGCGTCTCGATGAATTCGAGCTCGTGCAGACCCGTCCGCTCTTCTATCCATCCTTCACCTTCCGCCACCTTTTCGATCTGGCCCACGCATTCTGACGTCGTCCATTCGGTAGTCCGGTTCCATTGAATGACTTTGGCCCCATGCTCCACATGAACGGGTCTAGGCAGCCCATCGAGACCGAGCCGATCCCAGTCCCATAGTTTAAACGTGAAAATATAAGGCGTAGCGCTAATCTCCAGCACCATACAGCCCGATGCGGAGCAATGGACCGTTCCTGCCGGGATGAGAAAATGATCGTGCTTGGCTGCGGTATATACATTGACATATTCCTCCGCTGGAAAC
The DNA here is from genome assembly GCF_056269405.1 of Paenibacillus sp. J2L1-98. Lineage (NCBI taxonomy): Bacteria > Bacillati > Bacillota > Bacilli > Caryophanales > Paenibacillaceae > Paenibacillus > Paenibacillus sp. J2L1-98. The sequence goes on from NZ_JBWDNW010000017.1 coordinate 58,973, forward strand.
GAGCATTCCCCATTCTGTGCGTTGCGCAAATCCGTTATCATGGCTGCGGGATCGATGTTTTCCTTAAGCCCTAGATACACTTCTGCCCCTGGCGCGGCATCAAGAATATAATAACTTTCGTCCTGCGTATAAGACATGCCGAACTGCTCGCGGATATAGTCAGTAGTCGGATGCACCTGCAAGCTCAGGTTCTGTCCTCCTATCGTATCGAGGAAGTCGAACCGAATCGGGAATTCAGCACCGAAGCGCGAATAGACCTTCTCCCCCAGCAGCTTAATCGATTCGAAGAAGACTAGATTGATGGCAGGTATCTCCAAACGCAAAGATCCGTATTGAAAATAAAGGCTGTTTTCTTCCGGGACACCATCGAAACCCCATGCGTATGGATGATTTTTTTGGGGTAGATCTATGTTAGACTCCAACCACGTACCGCCCCATACTCCCGGGTCGAAGTAGGGTACGAGCCGGAACGGCTGGCTTGCGGTCTGAGAAAGCCCGGCGAACAACGCTTGCTTGGATAACATCTTAGGTTCATTCTTAGTATTCGAATCCAGATAGTAATCGATACGATCGATTAGAGATCTCTTGAGCCGGTCCGCCATGCGCCATTCAAAGAAGAAGCCGCGCTTGTAGAGACGAAGAGTATCATCTTCTCTTTTACTTGTCCGCCAGTTGCCCATCTCCTTCGCTCGGAAGCGAAGTTGAATTTCCCAACGTGCTAAGTCCGCGTAGATAAGAACGTCACCACTGGCGATAAGTGAGGCTCCAAATCCGATGACCACGATAATCCCGTCATCCATCGCTGCTATCTTACTACGTAATTTGTCGACTTTATCCGGCTGGTAAAACTCATCTATATTGAACGGCGCCATGTACCCGAATACGCGATCGTCCGACATATAACGCTCGACTTTGCGATCAACCTCTAATGGGTCGAGTGCTGCCTCTTCAGATCTGACAATCATATTCGGCTTTAGGGAGACTGCCAATCCTTCGAGAATTTCCTCCTGTCTGACGCCAGGGTAACATTCCACAATGACGATCGCCTTCTTCTTCCTCTTATTCGCAATTGACGCACCTATCGTATCCCCGATCGCCTTATAGCCCGACCAAGCTTCATGCTCCCAATTTCGAATCGTGATGGATGGCTCCTTGTTGTATGAAGATTTCATGTAATTTCACAGCTCCTTCGCATTAATTTATCATAATATATCATAAATTAACACAAATGAACATCATTATTTATCATCTAGATGATATGTAGCTCCACGCCGCTTTCTTCGATGTGCTTCTTGTCCTCATCCCCTATGCCTTGATCCGTAACAAAAACATCAATATCGGTAAGTTGAGCCACAGTCGAGAAAAATCTTTTTCCGATCTTGGACGAGTCGAGGAGCATAACGACCTTTTTGGCAGAACGGATCATCGCTTTCTTTACTTGCGTGTCAAGCAGATTAGGATCAGTAAAGCCTCCTTCGGATAAATACCCCAAGGCGGATAAAAACAGGGTATCTGCATGATACCGTTCGAAAAATTCTTCCGCGACTGGTCCGACAAAGGTTCCTGATAATTCCCTTAGCATGCCGCCACAGCAAATGATGGTATTTCTATCCGATACAAGTGGGCGATAGCGACTTAACGTTTCCATTCCGTTCGTAAGCAAGGTCAACTGGTCGTACGACACTAGAAGCTCTGCCATACGGGAAACCGTTGTTCCGTTCTCTAAGATCAGCACGTCCCCATCTCGCACAAATCGTTCAGCCACATAGGCAGCCAAGCGGTCTTTAACATCCTGATTGCGGGCCTGTTTAGCGGCCAAATCCGGTTCTTCTTCCGAGGAGAGAGAATCTCGATAGATCACTCCTCCATGGGAACGTAGCACGTGCTTTTCCTTCTCAAGCACGTTCAAATCACGGCGGATCGTCATTTCCGATACTCCAAAATGATCGCTCAGCTCTTTCATGGTGGCAGCGCCATGTTCGGATATGTAGTTTAACAGTGCTTGTTTCCTTTGCAAGGGTAGCATGATCGCACCTCCAGTTTTTTTCACTCATTCTAACACAAATGATCGAAAATGTTCAAAGTTTCAATTAGCTTCTCAGCATCTTTATCTAAACAATCAGATATTTCGGAACAGAAGTACTCATTCCACTATAATCAATGTGCTTGTTGATTTTGTTTTCACCTTTCCTGAATCATATATTCTTGAACATCATGATCCCTATTTGGCAATGAAAAATTTCAAGTTCAATACGGAGATACGATTTGTTCTTTAGGCAATTTTAAAAATAAAGTACACGTGTCATGCGTGAACCAACCCTATACATTTTATCAACATTTAACGGCCAAAGTACACGTTCTACGTCTTCTTGTCCGAGAGTGAATATGCCGCTATCATTCTTCTTCGCGTAATTATCCGTCGCTTGCTTCGCGAGTATCTTAGTTGGTCCAATACCTACACAGATTCGAACGTTTATGGATACAGCTACTTTTTTCAGAATCATTAAGGCCAGTTCATCTGGCGTACAACCGAAATGTTTGAGAGAACCAATTTTCGTTTTTGTACAAATGTCTGTAAATCGTAAATCGACCTGTGGCCTTGCTACATTTGCATTCGAATATAATATGGGCGTCTATTCTTGAATCAAAAAACCACAAGCGATTTGATCACTTGTGGTTTTTTTGATTTGTTGATTTGTTGGCAGCTGCTGGTTGTTGGTACTTGTCTCGCTGTTTCAGTCACCAATATCTTTAAAAACGACTCCCGGTAGAGCTCCGGCAGCCGCGACTGGCAGCGTCAGGCATTCCTATTCTGGACGTGGCCGGGGACGCTGACGAGCATGTCCCGTATGCCGAGAACGGCGCTCTTATCGTTCAGAGATATTGCGAGCACAGAGGAACCCTCGTAGAAATCGGGAAGAGACATTGGTCATCACCCGCACAGCTTGGAAGATCCCGAGCTTATCGTATCGGTTCGTGGGGAATCATATGTGAAGCGTTCACGGAAGCGCCCATGCATATTCGTTCGATCATGGTCGTCTGTCCTTTTTGAAAGTGGAACATTATGTAATTTCTCTCGAGCGGATTGGACGCCGATTCTCCTTGCAATCGCGAGTCTTTTAGCTTTCTAACCCTACAGGCAAGCAAAAGAGCCCTTTCCTGTTCTCCGCCTGCTCATTCCATGCAGAAAGTGAGCACCTGACGAGCCCCAAAAATACTATGGATGTATAATATACAAAACTAACCACAAAATAACTTCACACCCAGTAAAGGAGTGACATACATGAGCAGAAAAAGTTTAGTCGTTCCACAAGCACAAGCAGCTCTTGACCAAATGAAATATGAGGTAGCACAACAGTTTGGAATTCAATGGTCTCCAGATGGTTACAATGGGAATATGACTACTCGTGATGCAGGTACGATTGGTGGAAACATCACTAGAGCTTTAATTCAAATGGCAGAACAATCCCTTGGCTCAGGAGCAAGAAGATTCTAAATATAAAAATAAAGATGGCCCTTTTTAATCACTTGGAGGGCCATAATTATTGTTTTCAGGTCTGTTTCGGCTGCCGTCGCCGATCGATACAAAAATGGAGCGTGGCCAACACGCTCGCCCCTTCCGCGCCGCCGTTAAAAAGCAGGGATCATCCGTTACTGAATGAGGAAGGATGAACAAAAAAATCAGCGGCAGCCTTGGGACTAAAAAATCATGCCCTTTGACTACCGCTGTTTATTCTAACCAATACGACACAAATCATTTATCTTTTGAACGCCTCGTCAAGACGTTCTTTAATGAACTGACTGTTTTTCCGTCGATTTGCCCGCTGCTCACGAATAACCTGCGCCGCGCTTTTCTTAGAAGACGCAAACAGTAGCGCATCCTTCGGCTGAGTACCTACGGCTTCGGTAACTACTCCGTTCAATGATACATATACCTTAGTCGCCATGTTGCATCCCTCCTATCAGCATTCGCGCTAAATCAAACGCCAATGCATTTTTATCAATTATAACACGTATAACACTGTCTTTGGAAGCCATGAACTTGTCTGTATTCCATTCGGGGCCACACCTCAAGTGAAATGTCATTACATGTTTTGGGAGACGGAGGCAAAAATAAAAGGTACAATTCGATTCCTTGAAGAATACCTGATCATCCGGCTCCGGGTTGCTGTATGTAAGTGCAACAAAAGAGTCTTTGTTGTCCAGAAGGTAATAATCTTCACCAGTAGCTGAACCCGTCTTTTCCATTACCACCATACGGTCGTTTTGAAACTCATACAAGGTAACGGCCGAACATTTATCGAAAGCGCCCACTGGTTCCTTAACGAAGCCGTAGTCGTGCTCAACTATATCACCAGACACCGAACGTCGGAAGGATTCCAAAAAGGCTTTGAGATTGCGAAACCCATCGATATTTATACTCGGAATGGCATTGGTCAAGACATCATAAAACTGATCATATTGATCCAATTGGCGTTCATTCGTTTCAATCGCGTCTTTAAACGGCATCAATTGAATTCCTCTTCGCAACAGGTCACTGAAATACAATTTCCAGTCAGGGGTGACAGCAAGGTTTAAGTCCTCAAAATAAAGGCCACGCCCTACAATGTCATGGAGGAAAAACCAAACGTAGGGATCGACGTGAGAAGAAAGCTCGGCAGCACGAAGTGCAGCAACAATTTCCGATGCCTTTGGGAATGAGGACGTTTCCGTTTTATAAGCCTCTACATATGTCTCTATTATCCCCTTCGCCTTGACGAAATATTCTGCCTTTACTGTACTGTCCACAAACACCAGAACGGTTTTGCGCCGGGCACATGCTTCAATGAGCTCCAAATGTGTAACGGTTCGTTGTGATTGTTCGTAGAACGTGCCAGCCTTGTTTGAAATGAATAGTAAAAATGCATCTGATTCACGTACGCACTCAATGCATTTTAGAACAGGATTAGTGTGGGAATCCCATGCCCCGAAGTTTCGTTCAAATAACATCGGCTCGTGCCCAAGCTCACGCAATATCTCCCACATATTTTCCCTCAGCTGCCGGAGTGAATCTTGAGTGACCGAGCTTATAAATATCTTGGTTTTCGTGAACACGGCGAATCTCACATCCTATCACACACGTTATCAATAGATTAGTTATCTTTTACTATAACATACTTTCAGAATGTGGTAATTAACGATTGTGAGCTACCATCGGTTATACACGATCTATATATCGGCTTTTGTATAGAGTAGCTAATTCTATAAAATAAGTTGCCACAGAACTCTTCAACAAGAGCCGTAAATTTTACATTTGGCGCAGACGCAACATATTTAAGCAGACTCGTTATTAATCGACCCAAGTCTGCTTTATTCATGCTTCTTATCATTCGATTTTTTTCTCTGCTATTTGGACTCTGTATAAATATCTAGTTACTCTAATTGTTTTGCCCGTTGGAATATTTTAACTGGAGCGACCTATAGAGATTAAGGAGTTGGAGTTCCGGAAGTCCAATCTGCGTTTGTATCCGAATCAGTACTTGGATTAGTACGGTAGATAGTTTTTCCAGTGACGGCCGATACACTCCATCCGGAAACAAAATTCTCCCAGGCAACAAAATCTTTCTCGCTGGCTGAACCATCTTTCAATGTAATTTTATCCCCACTGTTAGAAAGCGATAGTGTCATACCGGAAAGGCTCGGCTGCTTCCCGAACAGAGCATTAAAGCCTCCTGCATTCCGTGCGATCGTAAAGGTTCCGCTGGCCGAAATCGAATGGCCCGAAGGAATTGTAAAAGTACCGGCATTGTCGCTAATCGTCCAACCGGAAATATCGACTGCGGAAGAAGAGGGATTGTACAGTTCCACATACTCTTCTATATCATCGTTGCCAACGGTATCGTAATAAACTTCCGATATTTTGATACCCGCCGGATTCGAGGTACCTTGGCCGGCATTCCAATCCCACCAGAACACATTCTCATAGTAATTCGCTACTTGCGAATTCTCTACGATTACCCCCGCTTCCCGATTGTTTATCGGGCTGTTCTCGGACCAATTGATCGAGGAAACGAGCACTTTATTCCCGTCAGCAATCATCCCTTTGTTGTGGACCTTTTCCAAATGAGTGGTTGGCAAGTCGATCAACTTTGCACTCATATTTAACCCTTCGGAAGCTGCAGTATCATTGATGTATTGGACTGTATATTGATTGTCACGTGTATCCGTTGCATCCAGGAATGCACTGTCCAAAATAACGCGGACCTCTACTCCGCGACGTGCCGCGTCGATCACTCCTTCCAGATAAATGTTTGGGTCGGTAGCCGGACTTCCGCTAGCAGCGCTTCCCCAATGTTTATGGATGTACAATTGCTCCACATAAAGCGTTTTGGTCGCATTTCGCATCATCCCGATGATGGCTTTTTCCTTCAGAAAGGTGGAATCCGGAGCGAAAACGGGAGTGACTTTCATCGTGCCGGTAATCGTCTGACTGGTGAAAGGTGCCACGTAGCTACCGCTTGGATTCGCCGTATCAGGGATAAATCCCGTACTTGGTTTACCGTAGGCAGTGCCCGGCGTATACGGGAAGCTATCCTTGAAGCCTTCATTCCAATCCGCATCGAAAACATTTTTCACGTAATTCGCGTAATTGACGTTGTTGATGATAATCCCCCAGCCCCGGTTCCCATACGTGTTAGTCGTCGGAACACCGGTTTCTTTCCAGTTTTCTGACTGAAGAAATACTTTTTGTCCATCAATGATCCCGTACTTGGCATGGTCGAACCGGTACCGCTTAAAACGTTCATTGGCGGTATCGCTTATGATATACCTGACTAGGCCACCGGCGTTCACGATCTGCTGGGAAACGTATTTGGATTGGTCTGTCAGTCCGCCGACAGGCTGACCTTCGAGGAATACCCGGACTGTAACCCCTCGGGCAATCGCGTTTTCCAACGAGGTAAGCAGGTAGGTGTTGTGGAATTCGTAGAGATTCAAATCAATTGAAGTCGTTGCACTATTTAACAGGTTCGTTAAGGTGCTGTAGCTGCTGTCAGGTGAAGTATAGACGGTTACATCACCGGTGAAAGTAAATGTTGGCGTATCAAATCGGGATTGGCCAGCCTGATACACGCGAAGCCCATCCCAATCTGATACCGTATTGGAATCCTCCCATTCCCCTGTTGATTCGACTCGGTCGCGCACAAGTATGATACCTTCGCTCACATCGGAAACCGTCGATCCGGACCAGCATGAACAGGAATAGGTTGAGGTACCATAGAGGACCGCATCGACGATTGTTGAAGTACCGTCCTTGAGGAGAACTTCATCTCCGGCATTGGAGAAAGTAGGCACTGTTCCGGAAACAACCATTTGAGGTATGGCGGCGGCGTTATCGGCTCCGTATTCAAAGGAAGGGACAATTGTCACCATTTCACCTTTAAATTTCGACGCATCCTTTGCAATGTACATGGTGGATCCGGACGATATAGACGTTCCGGAAGGGAATTTCACTTCATAGCTTCCATTTGAAATCGCCCAGTTCGAGAGATCTGCTGATGATCCGGTAGGGTTCGTGATGGCCACATATTCTTCAGGCTCGTAGGAAAGATTGGTGTCGTAATAAACTTCCGTGATGATCACAAGAGCAGGTTGCGCTGCCGAGCCAAAAGCCGGAGCGATGGAAATGGCAAGTGTCATCATTAAAATCAATAAACCTAATTTTTTCATGAAGTCCCTCCTAAAATAGTAATGACTACTTTAGGATAAAATCAGAATGTAATGTAATCATTCACAAAAAATTATGATTTTGTGGATTTGTCTTCCCTTTGGTTCGTATATTCCAATTGTATGATCTCTCGTAACCGCTACAACATTCAATCATCTATTACGAAATTAAATATTTAGGGCACACATTATTAATCACAACAAACTTTAAGATCGAGTCGTTATCCTAGTTTAGGCAATTTACTATTGTTTGTGTATCCTGAATCGTAAGCGTTCTTGATTGCGTCTGCCAATTCGGGCGTATATTTCATGATTGTCAGTCTTCCTCGATCTATGGCCGCTTTAGCGTATTCATCAGAGTAATACAGAGCATCATCCGTTACATGCACTAAATAGTATTGTCGTTCCGGACCAACTTTACGGCTTTTTACTTTTGTATCCAAGATCTTTTTAGACCTGCCCAATTTGGTACCTTCATGGATGTCAATGCCCCAGATCTCCTGGCTACTATTATATAAAAACCTCGTAGCCGACGACTACTCTGCGTTCTAGACTGTCGGATAAAGTAAGTAATTTAAGTAATGTACAATCCGTTTTCGGTTTAAATTTCCCCTTTGTAGTTTTGGAGGATGCCTTTCCTGTAGTCACGTCTTTGGAGACTTTTCGCACTCTCGTTTTCTTGCCTTCGGAAGAAACTTCTTCATCACTATTCATATTAGCCTTCTTGCTTGCCAATTTTTCCATGAGGTCTTTTTCCATTTCCTTTTTTATCTTTTGCATACCTTGCGTCATTTTCCGGGTTAAATCCTGCTCCAATTTCTTCTGCAATTCTAGGGTACTTACGACCTTGGCTTTAGTTGTCGCCTTGGTAGAGGTGGCTTTCCGACTCTTTGTTTTCTTGGAGAGGCGTTTTGGTTTCGTGAGAGAATGAAGGGTTTTCTTTAATTCCTGCATCAAGGACTTTTCTGCCTTTCGTTGCCGCGCCATATGCGTCCTCCTTCAATTTGTTACACACCAAGGCGGAACTCCGTAGGAGTCTCGCAGATGTGTGTACTCCGACTAATTTTATTTTACCTCTAATAATTGATACTTTTCATTACATAAATAAGCTGTAAACTCGACTTTCGCAGTAAAATTATTTTAGAAAATATCAAGAGAATCTTCATTTCTCTTGCATATGTCTAAAATCTCTGTAGTTATCGATATTCCCGTCCACTGATGATCGGCAAATACCTAGATGGCTTTCGGCATGGTCCAGTCGGTGCGAAAGCGTGGATAAGCTGGGTAGCAAAGTCAATGTGTGGAGAAAGGACTCATTAAGAGTAAAACCATTATTTTAGATGCCACTCATACCCAAGCCGGAAGTCAAAAGCAGCGTCCTTTGGACGTGTTACGGGATGCTGCCAAACGTCTTCTGCGAGCGGTTGTAAAACGGCATCCGAAGCTGGAAAAGAAGCTCCCAGCCCTACCACGTATAAAAAGTGAGAAAGAAGACGGAGCGCAGATCATGCTACATTACTTGGCTAAATTGGGTGAAACCGTAGAGGAACTGCTGCCCGATCATGAAGGAGCGATTAGCGACAAGGTTCAAATCGCTAGACAAATCGTAGAAGACGAACGACTGCTATCCCATAAAGGCATTCTTTCTGCCATTGATCCAGACGCACGATTCGCTTGGAAAAGCCAAACCAAATCCTTCTTTGGATATAAAGAGCATTTAGCCATGACGGAAGAAGAGATTATTACAGCGGTCGTAGTCACACCCGGCAGCAACGATGATGGAAAACAACTACCCTTGCTGTTGCCACAGACGCGAGCAAACGGAATTACGGTAACGGAAATCATTGCAGATACGGCTTATTCTGGCAAAGATAATCTAGCGGAGATGAAAGAAGAATCGATTCAGCCTGTCGTTCCGCTAAACCCTGTTGTTCATCATGGAGGCGAGAGTCAAGAAGGGTTTGAATACAACAAAGATGCGGATTTTGTGATATGCCCTGCTGGTCAGCATAGCACTCGGAAAGCAATGCAAGGAAGTAAACAGAGCGGAAAGAGCCGCTCCCTTGTGTTTTATTTTGATGTTGAGAAGTGCAAGACTTGTCCGCTGAGCGAAGGCTTTTACAAACCAAACTCAAAAAGCAAGACATACTCGATTCGCATCATTGCGGAGCACTTCAAGGAGCAGATCGAGTTTGAGCTTAGCGATACGTTTAAAGAGCGTATTAAGCGCAGACCGATTATTGAACACAAAAGTGCAGAGATGAAGAGGTTCCACGGTATGGCAACAGCCAAATACAGGGGTCTATTTCGCATGCGAATACAGACGTATCTCACCGCGTTTGTTGTGAATGTGAAACGGATGGTAAAGCTAGTCGAGCAAAAGCAGCCCGCCCTCGCATGAGGAACGAGCTGCTTTTTTAGTATTCTCGATTACATTTCCAATTTGAAGCTCACTGTTACTCAAAAGGAAGTCTTTTGCAGTGCTCTCATTGTCTAGGGGGCCTTTCGTTTTTTTGTTATCTGAAGTGTTTTTCCTTTCCAGTTCGTTAGATAATACCATGTCCATTACGAAGATTATTAGTTTTTCCAGCAAGTTGTTGTTCAGCAATTTCAACTAAGCGGCGAGTAATCGATCCGCCAATTTTCCCAGCATTATAGGTGGTAATATCGCCATTATATCCATCACGAGATAGTCGAATACTAAGTTGTGAGGCAACTTCATATTTCAATTAAGTAGTAGTATTGTCAGCCGCAGTTACGCGAAATTTTAAACATATATGTGCTTACCATTCGACATGGTCAAACTCGATGTAAGAACTAGCTCGAAAAAGCAGCTGCCAGCATTGACGGTATCTGCTTCTTCGAGGTAAAAGCTTTTCTCACTTAAAGCGTTGCCGACAACGCCATCTTCATCGCTTCATCTCCCGCGATTGACCCGGTTACGCCAAAATGGATATCTTCCATCGTCCAGAACAATTCAGTCATGCCCGGTTGTTCGAATACGAATCCGTCCACTTCGCCCACTTTCGTCTTCGTAAATAGCTCGGCCGGATAGACGGATGCCATGCGGCTGGCCGAGAATGTCACCGTATGCTCGCCCGACGTATACGTAAAAGTGATATCTCTAGTTGGTTGACCCGGCATCCCCACTGCTACCATCTCCGTCAAGGTGTACCCTTTCGGTACAAAAGACGGCAGCAGCAGGCCTTCTCCAAAAGACGCCTTTGCTTCTTCGATCGAACCAAGCGTCGTTGTCGTCAATTGAGTTACATCTGAACCGGCGATGCCTCCGTTCATCTGTGCAGGAGATACATTCTCCGTCGTACTGTCCACAGGCGCCGGAGCGCTCGGTGGTTCTAGAATCGGGATGGCCACAACGATTATGGCCGCTGCCACCAGCCCCACCGCCGCCACCTTCCATGATTTCGCAAGCGTCCATTTACGCCTTGCCCTCTCAGCGGCCGCTTCTTGACGAATCTTCCGCTTCAGTTGCTCACTCATCTCCATACTCGAAAATAACATTTCATCAGACTCCTTTCTAAACTGTTGACGCAGCTCATGATCCCTATCCGTCATGAATGGTTCCCTCCTTACCTATCTCGCGGGCGAGCATTTCTCGCGCCCGATGCAGTCTGTTGCGTACTGTTCCTTCCGGCGTGCTCATTGCTTCTGATATCTCCCGCGTGTTGAGGTCCGCGTAATAATATAAGTACAACGCTTCCTGATACGGTAACGGTAGGCGAAGCACATGCTGAAGCACTTCGCTCTTCTTCAGCCGTTCGAGCGCCTCATCTTCCACGCTGATCGTTCGGCCGAGCTCCAACTTGTCTGGCTCGGTCGGCTGTTCCGTGAACATGAGAACACTCATTTTGTCGCGGCATACGTTGACTGTGATCGTCGTCAGCCACGTCTTGACGGCACTGTCGCCGCGGAAGGTGCTCCACTTTCGGTACGCGCGCAGGAAGACCTCCTGGCTAATATCCTCGGCAAGATGAGCATCGCCCGTATAGAAAAACGCGGTCCGTATGACAATCGTGCCGAATTCGTCCATGAGCTGCTCCAGTGCTTGCGTGGGGTCTTTCGCAAAATCATCCTTATGTCGACTGCCGGTCGGCTTCACGTGATCACCACCTTCACCTTATTAGACGGTCCGAGTGCGAAATCCGCTGCAGATATAGTCACGGTTACGTAATTCGATATATGTTCTTGTCCTCAATCGGCAAACGATATATGTTCTTGTCATTAGCTTTTGACTAGAACATATATCGTTATAACAAAAAAAAGTCGCTTTTCCGCGACTTTTAAGCATATATGTTCTTGTCAACCGACAGTTACCGTCGAGCTATTTAAAAGGGCCTTTTTCTCCAAAGCGTTGTTGAATCCACCCAGGATCGAATAAATTAACCCCTTCCCAATATGATATTTCATTTTTCAGTACGTCATATGGATTGACCATAAGGTATGTTTCAGGAACCTCACTCATATTAATATCATTCGATTCTTGTTGTTGCGATTGCTTCCAAAGCCACTCATCTAATTCACCTCTTCGATTAATTTTGTAAATATTCTCATCTTCCCTGGAAATGCAGATGGAGGTCCTTCTTTCAGCCAAACTTTAGGGGCAATGGCGAATAAGATAGTGAGCACTTCATCCCCGAAATTATAGGCTTTATGGTAAACACCTTCGGGAATTAATAAAGATTCGCCTTTATTGATCTCAAGTGTTAGACCTGTATTCGGATTCAATTCATGAAGCGTTCCGTTTAAAATATAGTAAACCTCATCACCTGCATGAATGTCCGGTGGATCGAAAGATGCTCCTGGCGGTATTTGAAAGATGCCTACACTTAGTTTATCCAAACTTGCAATTAACCAATTTAAGTCGCTGGCATATGGATTTTCCGGGGTGTAAATAAACATCTTCATCTGTTCTCTAGACATTTTTAACGGTTTTTTTTCCGAAGGTTTAAAAGGGAAGTTCTCAAAATACGCAGGCTTTTCTGCCATATCACACTCTCCTGTTAATTAAATCTTGAGTTAATATTTTAAATTGTATCCAGTATAACTGAAAAAAATATGAGTAAGAATCTACCTGGCATGTTTGTAGTATCCGCTAAAAAGTGCAGAGATATTCCGATTTGAGAGCCTCTATAAGACTCATATACAGATTAGGTCAAAAAAAAGCGCAAAAAACCAAAGAATGGTTCTCTGCACTCCAAAATTTCCAATATATAATTACGGTAATGGAACCTTACTTCTAAAACGTCGGCCGTTTCGCACCTTACGCACCGTTTAAGATTTGATAGACATCACACTTTCACGTATTATCAGTGTAGTATTAATTTCAGTTTTATGGACAGCTCTATCGTCGTTTGTAATAATGTGAAGCAAACGATTTACTGCAGCAATTCTGATTTCACTACCCCAGCACTCAAGCGTATCTATATTTTCACAAACGTTACTACAATAAAAGTGTATACCAAATAAGCCACTACACTTTAAGATGATTATTAAGCGGCCTTCCGTTATCTATTTATGGGATATTTGGTATTTAAAACTAAAAGAATTTTAAATCATTAATTCTTAATGGATTTAACGCTTTCCCTGACGATCAGCTTAATCCCTACCTCAACCTTATGGATCGTTTTGTCATGATTCTGAATTTTGTATAAGAGTCTGTTGACTGCAGCATTGGCCATTTCTCCTGGAAAAAGTTTGACTGAAGATAATCTCGGGTCGCTGATTTCACAAAATGGCATATCGTCGAAAGCCACCAATGAGAGATCATTAGGAATATTTAAGCCATGGTCTTTGATCGCTCGAATAGCCCCGAAAGCGATAACGTCATTATCAACAAATACAGCTGTCGGTAGCTCTCTGTTTTCATTAAGTATTTTCTTCATATCCCGATAACTACCTTCAAATGACGGTTCAAGGAAGTATTCAAATTTATTTTCTGGTGCTATATTACGTTCCTTGAGTGCGTCTTCAAAACCAGCTCTACGCTCACAGAAATTATTAATTTTAAATGAACTACGAATGTAGCCAATTTGGGTATGTCCTTGTTCAATCAAATGAACCGCTGCTGAATATGCGCCTTCATAATTATTGATGGTTACCGAATCGATACTTCTATGTTTAAATCTACTGTCAATGAGAACCATTGGCAATCCAATATCTTCGAACATTTCAATATCTTGCTCTAACATTTCCGTCGCCAAGATTAATAACCCAAATAAACTTTCTCCATGTAACGCTTTACGAATGGTTTCGTGGGTATGTTCAGATCCTGTAATATGGACGATGGAGGTGTCAAAGCCATGTTTCGTAAAACTTTGTTCGATGACTGCGATAAGCTCCGAGAAAAATGGAGTATCAGTAACTATGGTACCGCTTCTTTTATATATGACAAATTTAATACTATCGTTCTTACTTGATTGAGGTTTCAAATAACCAAGCTCCGTAGCAATTTGCTTCACTAGTTTTTTTGTTTCTTCATTTATGCCTTTTTTTTCATTAAGGGCATTAGAGACTGTGCTGGAAGAAACACCCGCTTTTTTTGCAATATCATGTATGGTTATTTTCATTAACGCATCCCCCTGTGAAGCAGAAATGATAAAATTCTGTACGTCGTTCTACAGTTGCCCGTATTATCTATTTTAACGCATTATGCTCTTTATAACCAACTCTGCTTCATCAGAGGTAAAAAAAAAGTAACGGTTAGGATGGATATCCAATTATACATTGTTTAAAAAGCTTGTGGAGATCTGTAATACTTGATAATTTATAATGTGGCGGTTGGCTATATCCAATCGATTGTCTCGTCGGCATCCACTGTGCACCAACTGTAATTACTTGTGCAGCATATCCCGCCTTAATATCATCATCGCTGTCCCCAACAAACAACGTCTCATCGCTGCGAGCACGTATAACAGACATAGCTTTTAGCAATCCCTCAGGAGAAGGTTTATGTTCGGTTACATCATCCCCTGTTATAATGACGTCAAACGTCACATCGAAATTAAGCTTCTTTAATGAAATATCCAGACTCTTTCTATTTTTACCGGTAAATAGCCCGATTTTTGAGTCCGTTTTACTAAGTTTCTGTAATATTCCATTAATATCTAAATAATGGCTTACATATTGATCATGAAACTTCTCATAAAGTTCAAAAAAAGTTTGGATAGCTTCCTTCTTTTTACTTGTGTTAAGCAAATACCTTTCAATTATCCCGGTTTCGGATGGACCGCACATCGCCAAGAAATCACGCCTGCTCAATACCCTCCCATCATACTGAAAGAAAATCTGGCCAATGCAATGTTCAACAATAGCCAAGGAATCCGATAATGTTCCATCGAAATCAAAAATAACATGCTTAATCCGCAAATGTCTTCTTCCTCTCAAGACTATTACTTTTTACCACAATAATTTGCAAATTGTATATGCTTCGTAACGCTTTCTCTCTCAATCAATTTCGTATTTACTACAATTTTGTTGACAGGTGAATCATGACTGTCTATTTTATATAACAATCGGCTTACAGCCATTCGGCCAATTTCTCTTGGGTATACCCGATTAGAAGTTAGAGGAGGATCATTGATTTCACAATAGGGCATATCATCGAAGGAAACGATGGATATATCGTTTGGAATCGTGAGCCCATGTTCTTTAATTGCCTTTATTGCTCCAATTGCAATGACATCATTATCAACAAACGCAGCTGAAGGCAGGGGAGATCCATGTTCCAGCATTTTTTTCATATCCCTGTATGCACCTTCGAAGGAAGGTTCTAAAATATATTCATAATATGTTTCAATCGGCAACCCATTATCGTTCAGAGCATCCTGATAGCCGGTCTTGCGCTCAGAAAAGTTGTTAATATTCATATTAGCCCTAAAATGACCAATGTTACGATGCCCTCTATCAATCAAATATGCAGTAGATCTATAGGCACCTTCATAGTTATTTATCGTCACTGAATCTACGTTTCGATTTTTAAAACAGCTATCCATTAAGACAATAGGTACAGAAACTTCTTCGAATAAATATAAATCCTCGGATAACATTTCTGTTGCCAATATTAGCAAGCCTGAAAAACTATCATCTCTAAGTAAATTAGAAATAGTTTCATAAGAATCATCCGATTCAATATAGTGTTGAATCGACGTTTCATAATGATGCATTGTGCAATTTTTCTCTATAGCCTCAATTAATTCTGAAAAAAAAGGTGTATCTGATACGATGATTCCATTCTTCTTATAAACAATAACTTTTATTTTTTTTGACATAGGTGTTTCAACTTTAAAATAACCCATTTCCTGAGCTAATAGCTTAATTTGCTTTTTTGTAACCTCATTTATACCTTTTTTGTTGTTTAGTGCATTAGAGACAGTACTCGGAGATACTCCCGCTCTTAGAGCGATATCATTAACCGTTATCTTCATTGCCTTCCATCCTCGGACTTCTATATTAGTTATTTCAGAATAGATAAAATCTCGTGCATAGGTGGAAAATTTGCGCTGAGGAAGCGTTTCGGACATATAATCTTGAATTTTTAATGGAGCCGTTTACGCAAAAAGCTCATATACAAATCGGTTACACATGTTTACTTATTCCGATTAAACTTTCACACAAATTTGGATAATAAAATATTCAATGCTCCATTCCAGCTATTGCTGAAATGGAGCCTTTTCGGTTATAAGAACAATTACGCTTTTACTGATTTCTTACTTCCGAATTTATCCAAAGAAACCGCAATCAAAATAATAATTCCTATAACGACCTGATGCCAAAATGTACTAACGTTTAAAAGGTTTAAGCCATTACGGACAACAGCCATGAGAATTGCTCCAACGGCTGTCCCAAACAAAGAGGCTTTACCACCAGTTAGGCTTGTGCCTCCGATTACTACAGCTGCAATAACATCTAGTTCGTAACCGTTGCCTGCTTCAGGCATAGCCGCTTCTAGCCTAGAGGTGAGAAGCATTCCAGATAATCCAGCGAATAAGCCGGTAAGTGAGTAAACCAACACTTTCATTTTAGAAATATGAATACCAACCAACCTTGCTGCCTCCTGATTGCTCCCAATGGATAGCGTATATCTACCGAATCGGGTCCAATAAAGAAGATAATAGCAAAGTAAAAACACTATGATCGTAATAATTACTGGCATAGGTATTCCAAAGAAGTAGGATTGTCCAAAAACACGAAACTCATCATATCCTAAACCCGAAATAGGAATCCCATGTGTATAAACCATAACGACGCCTCTAATAATAATCATCATCGCCAAGGTTGCTATAAAATCCGTAATGCCCATTTTTACAATGAGTAATCCGTTTATACAACCGATTGCAGCACCAAGCGCCATACCTATGATTATTGCTAGATAAATATTGACGCCGTTTTGGATCAAATCTGCAATGACTACGCCACATAATGCTAAATTTGCTCCAACTGAAAGATCAATACCGCCCATTCCAATGACAAATGTTGCAGCAAAGGCTATGATAGCAATAAATACTGCCTGTCTCATTACATTTGTAATGTTGTCAACAGTTAGAAAGCTCGGAGCTGTAAAGCTTAAGACGCAAACCAATATGAGAAAAGCAATTAAAATGCCACCACTAGTTCCTAATTTTTTTCTAAATCCAAATACTTTACTTGGTGCTTCTGCGATTGTATTAAGAAACATTTTCATTCCCACCTGTCTTCTGGACGGTATAATAAGCTATCGTTTTCTCATCAGCATTGGGGACTTCTAATTCAGCAGCTACTTTCCCCTCAAACATAACAAGAATACGATTACAAAGACCTAGCAGCTCTGGACTTTCCGATGATACTACAATAACCCCCTTGCCTTGCTCAACTGCTTGAACGATTAATTTGTAAACATCGGTTTTGGCATTGACGTCAATGCCTCTTGTCGGTTCTTCAACGAGTAATACCTCAGGGTCAGTTAGCAGCCATCTTGCTAGTAAGACCTTCTGTTGATTGCCCCCACTAAGGTCGCCGATCAATTGTTCATTAGAACTAATTTTGATACCAAGCTCTTTTACATAAGAGTCTGTATACTGGTTCTCCAAGATCTTATTGAGCTTAGCTTTTCCTATTTTATAAATTGCAGTGATGGACAAATTCCAGTTGATGGACTGGTTAAGGAAAACACCTTCCGTTTTACGCTCACTAGGTAGGAAAGCCAGTTTGTTAGCTATTCCATCGTGTATGCTTTTAATCGTGATATCCTTTCCATTCAACCTTATTTGCCCTTGATCATACGGATCTACACCGAATAGTGAACGAATAATTTCACTTTTTCCCGATCCTGCAAGACCAGCAATCCCTACTATCTCTCCCTTTCTTAAAGTGAAAGATACATCCTCATAAACAGAACGTTTTGTCAACCCTTTAACCTCAAACAATACTTCTCCGGGCACTGACTTTTTCTCAGGGTACTGCTGAACCATTGTTTTCCCAATCATAAGATTGATAATCTTGGGCACGTCAATCTCGTCCTTGGGAGTATCTGCAATGTTTGTTCCATCACGAAGAACCATGACTCTGTCGGAAATGCGCCATAACTCATCAAGTTGATGTGAAATATAGATAATGGACTTTCCAGCTGCTTTCAATTCCTCTATAATTTGGAACAGTCGTAAACGTTCACCCGATTCCAATGCTTCTGTTGGCTCATCCATGATGATGATTTCGGCGTTTGATCCAATTGATCTAGCGATTTCAAGCAATTGTCTTTCTGATAATCTTAAATTTCTTACAGGGGTATCGATATCAATATCAACTTTGAGATCATTATTGAGAATCGACTTTACCTTTTGCCTCATTGCCTCCTTATCCAACTTGGAATAAAGAGTTGAGCGCTTCCCTTTTGAAATTTCACGATGAATAAAGATGTTTTCAACTGCATTTAAATCAAGAAATAGGCTTAATTCCTGATAAATAATACTAATACCAAGCGTTTGTGCATGATCCGCACCCATGATTTCAACACGCTGTCCATTTATGTGGATTTCGCCTTCATCTTTTAGATACGCACCACAAATAATTTTCATTAGTGTTGATTTCCCAGCGCCATTTTCGCCTACCAACCCCAGCACTTCACCTTTGCGCAGCTTTAAATTAACGCCGTTAAGTGCATAAATGCCGCCGAAACGTTTCTTGATATTCTTCATTTCCAGTACAGGGGCTACATTGTCCATTTCCAGATCCTCCTGTGATTTCCTCTTCAGTCTCAGCGTTTACCTTCAATCAGGAAACTATTTATTATTTTTGTTGCGGCACATAGATGTAGTCATTTTGATCAAACTCTTGAATGTTATCTTTATCGTAAACTTTAACTTTATCAAAAGTTTGTTTAGGAACCATTTCCCCGTCCACTACATATTTTTTGATTGTTTGGATAATATTACGTCCTTGCTGTTTAGCTCCTGTATCTACCGTAGCGGCAAATTGACCGTTTTTAATCGCAGTATTAGCTTCTTTCATATTCTCATAACCAACAATTGCTACTTTCCCATCTAAGCCTCTTGCTTTCAGGGCTTCAAGTCCACCCAAAGCCATTTCATCGTATAAAGCAGCTAATACATCAATATCCGGATGGCTTGTTAAAATGTTCTCTGTAACGGAAATCCCTTGCGCTCTTACCCATCCAGCTGACTGAGAAGAGACAACCTTAAGATTAGGATAATTTTTAATAACTTCATTAAATCCCTTCATCCGCTGTGACGTATGCGGCCCTGGCAATCCTTCCAGCATAGCGATTTTTACTTCATTTTGGTCTTTATAGTGATCAGCGATCCATTGAGCTTGCGCACGTCCACCCTCACTTTGATCATATCCAATATCGCTGACATAATACTCGTTAGTTACTACTGGAGAGTTAAAAGTAAAAATTGGGATACCTTTTTCAGCTGCTTTACGGAATAAAGGGAGCAATGCGCTCTCGTTATAAAGTGCTACCGCAATAGCATCAACGTCTTGAGAGATCCACCCCTCGATGCTACGGATCTGATCGTCTGTTGCTGACTGACTGCTTGGTGCTTGAACATCCAATTTAATTACACTTTCGCCGCCTAATTTATCAATCTCTTCTTTTACTCCTGCCAGTACCCGCTCATAATACGTATCCATAGCTGTAGGGGCAAAACCTATACGAATCTGCCCTTCCTTTTTAGTTGGGGGCGATTCTTTGCCTGTTCTACCATCAGCAGAAGCACTACTGTTTGGCTGAGCACCGCTATCTCCTTGAGAAGCAGGCTTTTTACCGTTTGATGTACTGCATGCACTTACCAAAAGAATAAAAACAATTGCTACAACGAAAAAAGAATACTTTTTCATTTATGAGCTCCCCTTTATTCGTTTTATAATAGATAATAATAAATTATTAAACACCAGGTCCGGTTAGAGGTTCATTCATGGCGCGCATACGAAGTTCAATAATGCGGGATTCTGGCGATTGTGTGCAGGAAAACAATAATGCTTTGGCTACATCCATTGCTTCCAACATACCAGAGTTAGTCATCCCTTCTTCTGTACGGCCTTTCCCAATAGCAAATTCAGTTTTTGTTGCTCCAGGACAAAGAACTCCAGCCTTTATACCCTTCGACCTAAATTCTTTATCGAGCGATTGTGCGAATCCAACCTGAGCAAATTTACTTGCGCAATAAACCGTTTCATTTGGGTATCCATAAAGACCTGCCATCGATGCGACAATCATAACCGTACCCTCTTGCTGTTCTAGCATTTGCGGTATCGCATATCGAGTAAATAGAAATGTCGAACGGACATTCGAATCCATTATGTCCTCATAATCAACCACGGATGTTTCAATCAAGGGCTTATAATTGCCAATACCTGAGTTATTAATTAAAATATCCAGTCGTCCAAAAGAGTTAACTGCAAGATCAACAGCAGCCTTTGCTGTATCCTCCAAGCGAGCGTCGCCAGCTAAAATGACGACCTCGCCTCCCCTCTCTCTGATCTGTCCTGCCAACTCTTCCAACCGTTCCTTACGACGGGCAGTCAGCACCAATTTAGCACCTTCAGCCGCAAACGTAAGAGCAGTGGCTTGTCCAATACCGGCGCTAGCCCCTGTAATTAATGCTACCTTCCCGGATAGCGCTCTTTGCATACGTTATCTCTCCTCTATAATTACTAATCAGACAAGCATTACAGTTAATTTTAGTTTTAGCGAAGATTTTTCAGAACTTCCTTCAACAACTCCCACACAGAAGCAACAGTCGTGTAATTTAGTCTTTCTTCCGTAGTATGAACTCCAAAAGCTTCCGGACCCATTGATATCATGTCAACGTTGGGAATTTTGCTAGCGAAAAAGCCCAACTCTAAACTAGAGTGCGATACTTCAACATGTGCATCTTCGTTAAATAAATCGCGGTATGCTTTTTGTGCTGTTTTAAGCATCTGCGAGTTTTCATTATATGGCCATTCTGGACAATCCGCGAAAGTAGAGACGTAAGAGCCATTACCAAGCTGCCTAGCCAACAATTGCAGTTTATGAAGAATCGCATATTTCCTGGAAGTAACTGCGCTTGGAATGGTATTAAGCACTTCCAACTCATTCTCATACGTCGTTAATATAGCAATTGTGTTAGAACTTTCAACAAGACCAGGTACATTTAAGCTCATGCTTTGTACACCATTCGGAATTAGCAATATCGCACTCAACGACGCATGGAATGATTCCTTAGTATAAACCTGTTCGATCGTTTCTACCGATGGCTCAATGAATACGTTAACGTCCGGATCGCTTACTGCAAACTCATTTTTAAAATCTTTAAACTCACGATCCACTATCTTTTTAATTACATTTTCATCTGATGGATTAATTAAAATAATCGCTTCAGCTTCACTTGGTATTACATAACGGTTTACTCCACCGCTCAAATTCGCTACCTCGATATCTGCTTCTAACGAAATGCTATTGAGCAGTCTACCAAGAAGAACGATTGCATTTGCTCGCTCCAAATGAATATCAAATTCTGAATGTCCACCTCTTAATCCGTTTACTTTCAAACTCATTACGTTAAATCCTTCTGTCGGCTTACTCCAATTGATCGGAATCAGGAATCTTGCAGAAATATCTCCTGCACAACCAGCAAATAAGCTTTTAGGATCATGCCAGTTCAAATCGATTAGTCGTTTACCCGTTACTCGTGATACATCAAAGTTTTGGGCTCCAACTTTTCCTACTTCTTCCTGAACTGTAAGGATAATTTCAAGCGGAGGATGAGGAATATCATCAGAGTCGAGAAGTGCAAGAACATAGGCCACTCCAACTCCATTATCTGCACCCAAAGTGGTTCCATCAGCTTTGATGAAATCACCATCAATCTTCAGTTTGAGGCCTTCCTTCTCAAAATCAATGACTACATTCTCATTTTTGTAACAAACCATATCCATATGGCCATGAAAAATGACAGGCTCTGAGTTCTCATAACCAGGAGTGCCTGGCTTCTTTACCAAAATGCTGTGCAGATCATCTTGAAAATACTCTAAATTTCGCTCATTGGCGAAGTTAGCAATGTAATCACTAATTTGTTTTTCGTTATACGACCCCCGCGGAATATTGCTAATTTCTTCGAAATAGTAAAAAAACTTACTTGGTTCTAAACCTTTTAATACGCTCATCTTGGCTACACTCATACTGCACACTCCCCATTAAATTTGATCTTAAATGCATCGTTTACTTAAAGAATAAAAAAAATACTGTCTGTGGTATCATAAGCAGTAGCAACAACACCTCTTTTTATATAAAATTTTACTAACTCGTTTACATTGTATATTTGAAAGTAGCCATATGTCAACGCTTTCTTTGTTTTTTTCTGCCTTTTATATAAATTTATATAAAACTTTTAATTGATTTTTTGTTGATGATCCCTATATAATAAAGTTCGTGAGGGATGCCGCACTTAAAATTATTAAATAACATTTTAGAGGAGAGTGTATCCATGGCTCAGAAGCCAGATTATTTTGAGAATTTCCCATTTAAGCCAACAGAGAAAAAAGCCGTAAAAATGACTCGAGAGCAAATGAAGAAATTTATTTATACTCCAGAAAATCCATACGCAAGCGATCTGAACTGGCTCATTGCCAGCACGGATAAATTGAGTGTTGGTATTTTTCAAGTACCTCCTGGTGCTTCATTTGATCCCCCGGATGTGCACGCAGGCGATGAAGTATATTACATCTTAAATGGAACCTTGCATGAACTAGATCCAAAGACAGGGCAAACACTTGTAGTCAATAAAGGTGAATCACTATTAATTCCGCGTGGCGTTTACCATAAAGCATATAACTTTGGACACGAGTCATTGACGATTCTTTATGTTATCGCCCCGAAAATTTGGGGAAAAGAAGGCCCACCTGCTTCATTTCCTGGTAAAGTCAAAGTATTAACTGAACTTAAGGCGGAGGTGTAATAAATGAGCCAAAATCGTATTGGAACATGGCCGATTGACGGAAAAGAAGCAAGAAAAAATGCAGAAATGATTAAGATTTCACGTGAACAAATGCTGCATACTGTTCACGGCGAAACACATCCAATTCCATTTTCGCTATTTGTAAGCAACGATCTTGTCCATATGGGTGAATTTTCGATTCCCTCTGGCGGTGAAGGTTCAAGAGCATCTGAACCTTTATCACACAAAGGTGATGCAGTCTTTTATGTCATTTCAGGCCCCGCTGCTTTTTTCCTTCCAGATACTCATGAAGTTTTCGAAGTTCATGAAGGTGAAGGTATGATCATTCCGGAAGGCACAAAATATCAATGTATTAACTACATTGATAAGGAAATTAAAGTTATTTTCTCCATTGCCCCTGGTTTATAAACAGTTGTTACAAAACATTAAAAATCCAAACTTCCCTTTACGGGAGTTTGGATTTTTCTTTTCCAATACAGCCTTTTTATCACATAATAAAATGACTGAAGTTTAAAGTAATGTAATCTAATGCGGATTTCATGCATAATGAATAAACAGTAATACAGCCGGTGAAGGCTTCTTCACCATAATTCTTTTCGGAAGCGAATTACGATTTCTGTATCGAGGTTGAAAAATTCTCCTGCTTTCTCCATCAACTTTACAAGCCCATTCTTATCTGATTAGCGAGTGATTGCTGGATAACTGCACTCCGCGAAGAACGATAAAATTAAAGAACGCACGATTTCCTCTAGACCAGTGACATAGATATTAATATTATTCTCTGTAACTGCCTCTAGCGTATTAGGTCGTTTTGTTGTTTATTTCCAAGACCTGCAGATACAACCAATCCTCAACTATTTGTGCCGGCTTCTACCCCACCTTCATTAAGACGTCGCGATCGGAATGCGAATGTCTTCCCACTCGATGCAAAGGCGGTTGTCCTAGCGGATCTGCCGGGTCACCTTGACTTCGGACGGCAAAGATCGATATTTCATTACATGGTTATGAATACCTAATTAAACAAAAGGGAACTTTAGGTTGCATAGGGTTATTTAGAAACAAACATTTAATAAACAGTTGGGAGACGAATTATAAATGTTTTCAAAAAATAATCGTATGAGTAACAAATTATTAAAAGATATCGAATTGACAAATTCAATGTCACCTAACATTCAAAATGCAGAATTAAATACTGAACTCACTATAAACGAGATGAAGCTGATAGAGATATTTCAAAATTTTTCAGATATCATCTTTCGTCCAATTGAAATCTCTTGTGAAACCAAACTACTCCTGATTTACATTGATGGTTTGAGTGATACAAAAATTCTTGATCAAGTTTTTTTAAAACCATTTCTTTTCGAGGGGTTTTCCGATGCATTGGGGGGAATACCCAAAGTTGAGCAAATCATTGAACAACAGCTTGTTGCAATCACGCAGGTGCAGAAAGTTTCAAATATCAAAGATGTAGTAAATGGAATTTTAAAGGGGAATATAGCTCTTTTAGCTGACGGAGTAAGTAAGGCTTTAATTGCGGACCTCAAGGGATTCGAAAAACGAAACATTGATGAACCATCTTCCGAATCCTCTGTTCGTGGACCAAAGGATGCATTTACAGAAACATTGCGGATCAATACAAGCCTTGTCCGTAGACGAATTCGAAGTGTAAAACTTAAAATGGAGTCGATTACAGTTGGTCAACTTTCTCAGACCGATATTGTCATTGCGTATATTGATGGAATCGCCTCGATTACAGTCATAGAGGAGGTCCGAAACAGAATCAACCGAATCCAAATTGACGGTGTAATGGGAGCAAGTTATATCGAAGAATTTATTGAAGACTTCACTTGGTCACCATTCCCGCAAGTTCAAAATAGTGAACGACCTGATGTCATTTGTTCTAGCCTGTTAGAAGGCAAAGTCGCCATTTTCGTCGATAATACTCCATATGTATTGATCGTTCCTATGACATTTTGGAGTGGTCTTCAGGCCGCCGATGATTATTACGAAAGGTCTATATACTCGTCTTTCGTTCGATTAGTACGCCTCCTTTTATTAAATATTGCATTGCTATTACCATCCTTGTATGTTGCGACCACCGCTTTTCATCCGCAGTTGATTCCTACAAATTTACTCATCAGCATTTCTGCAGCCAGGGAAGGGGTTCCGTTCCCTACCATCGTAGAAACGGTTATGATGGAATTAATGTTTGAAGGACTCCGTGAGGCGGGCATTCGGTTACCAAAGGCTATTGGTTCAGCTGTTAGTATTGTGGGAGCCCTCGTCATAGGGGAAGCTGCTGTACAGGCAGGCATTGTCTCCAGCCCTGTAGTGATTATTGTAGCTACTACTGGAATTGCATCGTTTGCAATTCCCCGCTATAACCTCGGAACTTCGTACCGCTTGCTTCGATTTCCGATGCTGATTTTAGCAGGAACACTAGGGTTGTATGGAGTAGTAGTTGGAGTTTTTACCATATTAATACACCTTCTAAAACTACGTTCGTTTGGAACACCCTATTTAAGCCCAGTAGCGCCACTTATCCCCCAAAATTTAAAAGATGTACTAATACGTGCACCAAGATGGAGCATGATTAACCGACCTGCATTGATCAGCGGTCCAAATAAAAAACGTGCGCATGAAGGACAACAACCAGGTCCTGAACGAGGTGAATCAGATAAATGAATAGAAAATTAATCTTCTTTATCATTTTCGTTTCCATGTTTTTCATCGAAGGATGTTGGGACAGTATTGAGTTAAATGATCGTGCCATTGAGCTCGCATGGGGTATTGACAAAAGCAAAAACAAAAAGATACAGTTCAGTGCACAAATAATAGTCCCGTCCAAAATAGGTAGTGGAAAAAATAGCGGCAGCGGCGGAAGCCAGAGTGATTCATATTTTGTTGAAACGGGTACTGGAAAGGATACACTTGATGCCCTCCAACAATTGCAATCTAAGTTTTCGCGAAAATTATTTCCCGGTCAGCGGCGGATCGTCGTAATAGGGGAACAACTGGCTAAACAAGGAATCAAAGATTTACTTGATATTTACACTCGGGATCCTAGCCTCAATTTACTAACCGATATTTTTATTATTAAAGGAGACACAGCTAAG
Organism: Paenibacillus sp. J2L1-98; assembly: GCF_056269405.1. Lineage (NCBI taxonomy): Bacteria > Bacillati > Bacillota > Bacilli > Caryophanales > Paenibacillaceae > Paenibacillus > Paenibacillus sp. J2L1-98. The sequence goes on from NZ_JBWDNW010000017.1 coordinate 85,248, forward strand.
AATTTTCTAGAAAGTTCATACCCGTTAGAGCTTCAACCTTCTTCTGGAGCTTCAAAGGAATATGTCCAAATGGGAGCTCAATCCAAAATGGAATTCCTAAACTTTTTACTATCTGCTACCAGCGAGGGAACATCCCCCACCATGCCTGCCATTGCATTAGGATCCCCTTCTTTAACAGAAGAGGAAAATCAGGAAGTCCCCTCCCATGCAAGTGGATTTCAAATTAGTGGGATTGGTATTTTTGATAAAGATTTGAAATTGATTGGTTTTTTAAATGAGGATGAAGCACGAGCGACACATTGGATAACGAAGAAACTAAATAAATTGATAATCACAGCATTTGTTCCCGGCAAGAAAGGATTTGTCAGCTTTGATGCAAATACAGTGCATAGTAATGTTGAACCAAACATACATGGGAACCAAATAAAAATTTTAGTCACCTTAAAGGGGCAAGGAGCAATCAGGGAAAACAATACAGGCTTAGACCTCACCCAGATTTCTAATGTTACTCTTGTTCAGAACGAATTGGAAAAACAAGCGGAACAAATTGTTCTTAAAACGATTAAAAAGGTACAAAAAGTGTATGGGAAAGATATCTTTGGTTTTAGTGATGCGATTCAACGTAGAGATCTACAACAATGGGAGTCTTTAAAGGTAAACTGGGACAAGGAGTTTTCTGAAGCTGAGATTTCTGTAAAAGTAAATTTGACCGTTCATAAGATTGGAGTAACAGGTGCATCGTTAATTGAATAACATTTGTACTTGAATACGCAGCGGTATTGCACATTACTGTGCAAAAAATCGCTGTTTTCGTTTGCAAAATAATCCGGTAATCTATTTGAATTATGGCAGCAAACAAGGCACCTATTTTTACAACTGACACAAAGTGCTTATTCATACACCTTTTGTCGAATCCATGTAACGATGAGTAGTATGACGGGCAATACGAGAAACATTGGTGTCCACACATAAGGTATAACAATTTTATTGAAATGATAAAATATTTGCTCTGAAATGTTTTTAGACATTGTCATTCCCAAGAACAATGCCACTACAGATGCCGGAATGATAAAGACACGAAAACTCTTAGTACACGTCAATTGTTGGATCCCTTTTAGTGATGCGAGCATAATAATCACAACTTTTAAAAAATGGATCATAAAAATGTATAGTATGCCCAAAACTTGCAAGTTTTCAATGAAGTTCGCGATGCTGATCATACTGAATAATGTATACAGCGGATATAGAAAATTTGGAAACATGCCTCCGAAAACGGAAATAGCCATCATATCCAAACTTGTAATTAACATTCCAAACAGCATAGAAGCAAGAATAGTGATTTTCATCACTTTCTCAGGATGCCTTGTATCTGTCCAAAACATAGCAAGCGTAATTGTTAATCCATAAGGTTCGTTAATACCTAAGGGATATACAGCCTTCCATACTGGATCCCAACCATATTTTAAAATAGGAAGTAAATTATTTATTTGCATAACTCCGGTACTAAAAAGAAATACCACTTGGATACAAAAAATCAATAAAACTAAGGGGAAGAAAATCTCACCTAATCGAGCAATGACTTCAATTCCATCATAAACGCAGTATGCAATAAGGATGATAAATATCCCTTCAATAATTAATGATGGAGTATTGAATAAAAGTGTTGTTGAAATCAAATCTCTAATATCTGCAAGCATTCGCCCTACAAGATAAATAAACAAAAGAGGGTACATGAAGGCAATTGGTGTCCCTATCCAACGTCCAAATTGTGCCGGAAACCACTGAACGAGAGTTAACCCTGGGTTCATACGCATTAAGGCGGTGTATATAAGAATAATGATTAAACCTAAACCTAATGATACTAGCGCACCAATCCATGCATCCTTTCCTGCAGAACTTCCAAATCCAAATACTACATTAGAACCTAATTGAAAAATAACTGTCATTACAAACAATTGGTATATAGAAATTTTATACATACCATCACCTCTTGAACTCATGGATTTAGTGTTCGTGAAATGCATTACTGTCAGAGTTCTATGTCGTTCCTAGACTTACTGGTGTTGCATTTAAGATTAAGATCCCATTTTGTATTTTATCCATGAATATGGAATAGTAACCAAAAAAGATATCCGCTTGAGGCATACTTATGCTACTGTGTTTTACAACGAAGGTTAGGACGGGTAGCGTCAAATACCGTTGAAAAGTGCTCCTATAAAAGGAGATACAGTTCTCTTCTATTCATTCCTAAAAGGTAACCGCCGGCATTGTACTTTCTTTAGCCCCGACATTGGATTTTGTCTAGGTTACTTAACGTATAAGCTAGATGAAGAACCAGCGTGGGGATTTTTCATGCGACGTAGACGATTTACATCGAATTCAAACAACAAGTGATTTAAGAAACGAAAGAATTTGGGATTGTTGTACAAGTAGCTCGTCGCCATAAAAAAATCAAAATGCTGTACCGTTGGATAGAACAAGCTGAGCACTTGGAAGACAAGTGATTCTTCAGCTAAAGCAATCAGCGTCTATTTACCGTTACCACAGGAGTTTCGGACACTCGAAGGTGGAAATAAACAACTGAAGGAGCTTCTGGGCGAAAAGGATCTGGAGATTGCCGTCCTTCGTGACTTGTTAAAAAAGCAGAACCCAGCATATCGGACAAAATTGAAATAGCCGACAAATGGATTAAGTTGGGGCATGCAGTTAGCAGCATTCTGCGGATCATCGATGTGAGCGGACAAATTGATTACTGCGGTAAAAACAGTCCAACAACCAAGTAACTATAAAGCGCAAGGGCCGTCCTGTGCCTAGTTTCTTTATGACATAGACAGGTGTGCCGATTTGTGATGGCCATTAGTTCACAGGGATACTGCAAAATTATTAATGTAACTAATTACCAGAGCCGAGACCATAAAACCTCAAACTGATCGTGTAACTAATTTCGCTGCATGTTCCCCGTATTATCCGGCCATTTATTCCAAAAAAGTTTCAAGTTAGTGCCTCTCATATCATCATGATTTAACAGAAAAAGGAAGAACCCAACATGGCGACAATCGCCAATAGGGTGCTTCCCTCTGAACGGATTCGATTAATTTTAGTATATATACTGACATTATTGGTCAATACTACTCTCCTTCTTACTCCCCCGGGCCTGAGTTTTTGCGACATGATCTTTATTGATCAGATTATTGCTATCCGACTTTCCCTGTATTGAAGGAGCTTTGAGGGACTTCTTCTTTACCTGAGTAGTTCGGCGGTGATTCGTGTGCTTCCGCCTTTTCCTCTTCACTTCCTTCTCCAACATCCGTTCTGCTTTATGGATATTATGGTGTATCATTTTTGTGAGTTCCATGATGATGTATGCGAGAGCCTCGGCAACGCCTACGAGTAACCAGATGGGATATAAGTATATTATTCTCCAGTTCATACCCGCCCCCCACTTCAGATGACACTATACGAAAGCGTGAATCGGGATGCTTACCGTTGCCATCGCATTTTTCTTTTGTTCATCATTTACGTGAGTATAAATCATTGTCGTTTCGATCGAGGAGTGTCCAAGCAACTCTTTTACAACGCGAATATCCACTCCATTTTTCAATAGCATTGTTGCAAATGAATGCCGCAGCTTATGACAGGAAAGTTTCATGTCCGATAATTTTTGGTTTTGTTCCTTAAATGCAGAAAACGTACGGTTTGCGATCTTCTGAATCTGACGTATCGAGAGACGTCTTCCCTTTTGTGAAACAAAGAAAGCATCCTCCCTCTTACTGTAAGGGGTAATCCGCTCTTCCTCTACCCTACTAAGATAGTCAACAAGTACTTCGGGTACAGGTATTTCGTTCCACTTACGCCCCTTGCCGAAGACCTCGATTGTCCCCTTTGATTTCTTGAAATCCTTAAGGTTCAATCGGTGAACTTCCCCTACACGTAACCCGCAATATCCCATGAGCAGGAAAATGGCTATATTCCGGTTTCGATACCGCCCTTCGATAAACTGGAGACTTTCGACCAGTTCTTCCTCCTCAAGGTAAACAGGCTTCTTGTTCTCTTCCGTCTTTGATTTTTTCACATCGAGTGCAGGATTCCGTGTAGCCATTTCGAAATCCATCAAGGCTACATAAAACGATCTAATTGCTGAAAGTGACCTGTTTCTTGTCCGGTCCCCGGTGGATTTCTGTTTGGAAACCAGGAAGTTAATAACCGCCATTTTCCCTGACTTCTCTACCTCCGCTCCACCCAACGATACAAGATAAGTTTGGACTTCTCTCATGTAATCCCGCTGCGTAGAATCCGTATATCCAGCCTGCTTCATCCAGAGGGAGAAAGCACGGATCTGCTCCCCGTATACTTCTTTGATCTCATACTTCAACGCCAATAGTAACACCACCAGTCCGTGCCGAATTAATTACACACACAGCAGCCCCGAACAATAACCGTATCCTCTGTATATTATAGGATTCTTTCGAGGGCCCCCAGACCCGCTTGTTAAGCAGAGCATCAGGCTCCTTATCTGGCCAGAGTCGATCTTCTATTCTCGATCGCACGTAAGCTAATTTATGATACTTCGCTAACATATTCACTGTCCGGCCAGGAAAACACTTGTTCATTTCCAAGTTCATCAAGCAGAATGATACCCATGGATGAATCTGCGATCACCGGGTATGTTTTCCCCTCCATCAATGAAGGGGATATCATTGGATGAGGACTTTAAATTCTGCCCACTCAGCAATGAGGAGTTTACCCTTAGGCGGGGCTATTAACTTTTCGACGTTGGTCACATCTGGCTTCGCTGTCTCTGTATCGGGTGGATCATCTGTCGTTGAATCTTCTCCATCGTGTGTATGATATTCTCCATCTTCTAAGCCCCATTGACCACAATTTGTACGACAGTAGTGCCCTCCGTTTGAATCAGTGCCCCCAGGATGAGCGATTGCCGGTTGTGCTACAAGTAACAATAATGATATCGCACAAACAATTGTGAGTGGTTTTTTCAAAATACTCTCTCCTTTTCTACATATAGCTTTACTATACGATGAATAGGGAAGTTATGGAAGATCAAACAAGGAGCAGTCTGCCTCGACAGCTGCTGCTCCTCTTCACAAACCGCGTGGGATCAACAACTCGAGTCTAAACTTTATTTTCAACGAACATCAATACCTGTACATACAGGTTAGTATTATATTAAGGGGAAAACCGCCCCGGTTGGGGGCCGCGCTTCACCGCTGTTACTCCGTTGCGTCTTCAAACGTTACGCCCAATATATAATCTGCGACCTTTTGTGCTTGCCCTGCTGCTTGTACAATCAATTTTTTATCGTCCTTTAGTTTCCTAAGCCAGCTACCAATGTACGCCGCGCTATTGTCTATTGTGGTTGTCTTTCCCGTCCACTCCGCAAAACATTTCGTTTACTTCTTCTACGTCGTTTCCAATCGTAATAGCCGTGCCTTGTAACCCGGAGAATTCGACATAATTATTTTACGAAGTACCTTTGGGCGTTTTTTCGATGTAGGGAACTTTGCAGCTCTTCTTCCATCAAGAAGGGCTGAAACTTTTTTAAAATCTCATTTTCCAATTCTAGATCATTAAATCTGCTATTGCAGGCAATTATTTCAAGTGCTTAGTTTTGAATCGCCTTTCCATATCGCGAAGAAGCAGCTTCCCCATGAACCTCATACTCATACACTCAACGACTCAACATGATAGAGATTATACCTAATCCCTTTGCAATACGGGAGATTTTTTGACTTCCTCCACCACCTGTTTATCAGCAGCCAGCTTATAATCCTTGTCATAGGATCGTCTCATAAAAACACCTCTTTACACAAAGTTACGTTGGTCTTAACTTTGTGTAAAGAGGTTTGATGAATGTCCACGACGCCGAAAAGGGGTCGACAAGAAATTTGTGTAAACTCATTTATAAGGAATAGAACGGGTCGTACAGCGACACGTCCTTGTCCAAAAATTGCTGGTCAATAAGACGTCGTTCTTCGCTTTTAGTTAGAAAGTAGTTCTATTAAAAGTTTATAACCTTTTTGTTTACAAATGTACGTCGCCGTTCGAGTTCTACATCCATCGCCGCCCGTTTATCATCCAATTTGTAGAACCACATAGTAATTCCAATCAATAAACAAATGACCAATGGCACCCAGATAAAACTTATTTCAATATAAGATAGAGCTGTTACGGATTGAGTAGTATTTGGAACATAACCACCTATTTTTAGAATAACTCCGACAAAAGCACTCGCAAGTCCCAAGCTTACTTTTACAAAAAAACCTTGAAAAGCAGCAATCATCCCAGCAATACTTCTATTCTTTTTGTACTCTGAATAATCAATTATATCTGGTTGAATAGCAAATGTAATGCCAAAGATTCCGTAAATACCAAGCCCGGTTATCGCCAATCCTGCTACGAACAAAAAAGGAGAGGATTTTCCAAAATAAATCAATAAATCTCCCAAAATATAAATGGCAGTACTTAAAAGCAACACATTTTTCTTCGGCATCTTCTTTTGAAGCCAAGGTAAAATAATCAACATCGGTAGTCCAGATAGAATTCCGAATAGCCCGACAAAAGTTAGCCAGTCTTTATGTCCCAGATTATAAGTAACATAATAGATTACGGTTGTATTTCTTATGACAAAAAGAGCAAAATAGAGAAAATTCACGACAAAGAAAATAACTGCTTGGTCCGTCAATCCTTTAAAATCTTGTTTAAAAGAGGATTTACCAGGTTGCACGGTCGGCGGAATAACCTCTTTCGTATTCATAAAGGTAAACACAAACACTAGCATCGCTGCGATTCCATAAAGACTCATCGTAATTAAATAACCTTTTTGTGGAGATCCCTGACCGAAGAAATTTACTAACGGCGTTGTAATGGACATTACTAAAGCGGTTCCAATTAATGCACAAATCATTCTAGTCGATACTAACCAGTTTCGTTCATGGTTATCTGAGGTTAACCTTGGTACAATCGTATTTAATGGTATATTTACCACAGTATAAGCAATGTTCAACAAGCAAAAAGTGATATAAGCCCATATAATTTTTCCTGTCATACTGGAATCAGGAACAATAAATGTCATAACAGTAAATATGGCAAAAGGAATAGCTCCTATCAGAAAATATGGTCTTCCTTGCCCCCATCTAGTATGAGTTCTATCAACCAATAATCCCATACCAGTATCTGCAAAAGCATCAATTATTTTTGTTACTAACATTAAAGTACCCGCAACTGCTGCTGTTATTCCAAAGACATCCGTATAAAAAAACAGTAGGTAAGATGCCATTGTACTAAATACAAGGTTGCATCCTAGATCGCCAACTCCATATCCGATTCTTTTTTTCCATTTAGTCATTGCATTATATCCCCTTTTACTGCCTTTTCCAATACTATTTCCAATGACTTTTTGCACCATCTGTTCAACGTTATATTTTAGAAAGTGCCGACAACGTTTTCATATCTTGCTTTAAATTCTGATATACCGATTTGTAAACATTGTAATAGCCATTATATTTCTCATAATTCTGTTGAATTGGCATAATCTTTTGATCTAATACCTGCCATTTCTTCACATCTTCATATGTTAGAAGACCTGTTCCAATTCCAGCAAGCATTACATCCCCCATATTCGCTTCAACATCATGAATTGGACATACAACTGGGTAGCCAGTAACATCTGCAAAGATTTGTCTCCACAATTTTGACTTTGTCACGCCACCGGCAATCAAGATAGATTCGCCCAGATTTTCTCCGGTCGCTTCCATCGCATCTCGTAAAGAGAATGCAACCGCTTCTAAAAATGCACGGTAAATATGAGCCTTTGTATGCGCCAATGAAAGTCCAATAATCGTTCCTTTTGCATTTGAATCCCAAATAGGACTTCTTTCTCCCATAAAGTAAGGAAGTACAATCAGACCTTCACTTCCAACCGGAATGCTTGCTGCCTGTTCATTTAACACATCATAGGCATTTTTCCCGCCGGCTTTTTCCGTTTCAATTTCAAATTGACACATCGTTTGACGGAACCATTTCACTATTGCTCCTGCTGTAGCCCCACCAGCAAAATAATAGGACAGTCTTTTGGCATCATATAAATATGGCCAAACAATCAGACCTTTCCCCTTCACTGGTTTGTCTGAAATTAATGCTGCACACATAGAAGTTCCAATTGCCGCTGCAAAAATACCAGATTCAAATACACCGAGACCGATATTGGCAGCACCGCAGTCAATACCACTTGCGATCACTGGCATTCCTTCAGAAAGACCCAGTTCAGCCGCGGCTTCCTTTGTTAGTCCACCAACAATATCCGTTGATTCCACGATTTTTTCCGGCATCATCGACAGTGGAATGCCCATCGTATCCATCATTTCTTTAGACCAGGTTCTGTTATTCATATCAAAAATACCGCCGATATTTCCTGCAGATGAATAATCAATTGCAATGTTTCCGGTCAGTTTATAAATGACATAATCATTTGGTGGCAGAAAGAGCTTTGTTTTCTTCCAGTTTTCCGGTTCATTATTTTTCATCCATAACATTTTGGTAAAGCCGTAATAAGGATCAGCTCCATTTTGGGTAATTTCTAGAAGTTTTTCTTCTCCAATCGTATCTAAGACCCATTTTGTTTCTTCTTCTGCCCTGCGGTCCATCCAAATCATACACGGCCTAACAGGTTCCAGGTTTTCGTCCAATGGAATTCCAGATCCTCCATACAGACCGCTAATCGCAATTCCACGTATTTTTTCTGCTTGAATGCCTGCCTTCTGAACCGTATTTTTAATAGTAGATTTCGCAGCTTGCAGCCACACATCTGGCCACTGCTCAGCCCATAACGGTTTTGGGGTCAACACATCATATTCCTGTAAATCTTGAGCAATTAGATTGCCTTCTGTGTCCATTAAGATTGTTTTGGTACCAGATGTTCCAATATCTGTGCCGAGTAAATAAAACATTGATAGTGCCTCCTGTCGTTAAAAACTCAAATTCTACTAGTCTATTAAATACAAGTAAAAGCGCCGTCCACCACAAAGTCAGCTCCTGTAGTAAAGCTGCTAGTATCCCCTGCAAGATAGACACAAATGGACTGAAGTTCTTCTGGTTTCCCCATTCTGCGGAGCGGTGCCATTTGATTCCATTGTTCAATCAATGGTTGTAAGCTTGGAGAATTTAATGTAAGTTCTGTTCCCATATAGCCTGGACTGATACAATTTACGCGTACATTTCTTGTTGCCCACTCTACTGCCAGAGATTTTGTCAACTGGATCACTCCTGCTTTAGCGGCGTTGTAGGAACATTGTGGTTGTGGCACATTCACAATATGTCCTGACATAGAAGCTGTATTAATAATGGAACCGCCGCCTTGCTTTAACATCACTTTTCCAGCTGCTTGGGCCGTTAAAAACACACCAGTAAGATTAATATCAATCACTTTTTTCCATTGTTCAAAGGTCATCTCCTCTGCTGGTACATTCATGCAGATTCCGGCATTACAGAAGGCTACATCTAACCGTCCAAAAACATCCAATATTTTTTCAATCATGGCAACTACATCTTCTGGTTTTGTGACATCCGCTTTGATGGCAATCGCTTGAATTTCATGATTTTCTTCTAGTTCTGCCGCAGTCTTTTTCGCTTCTTCGAAATCTAAGTCTATAATAGCTACATCTGCTCCTGCTTCGGCGAAAGCGATTGCAACACTTTTACCAATGCCCCTTGCGCCGCCTGTTACAAAAATTTTCTTACCGTCCAATCTCATTTTTTCAATGATTCCCATAATTATTCCCCTTTTCGATTTTATGAAATGATTTTGTAAAATCATTTTGTTTAATTGTTTTTTATAATATAGCCTTTTTACGTTGTAGTCAATATGCAAAAACAATCGCCGGTCGAACCGTGTTGTTATTGCATCTGCTTCTGTGATATATTCTAATGAAATTAAACTAAATGATTTTATAAAACAAATTTGTAAAATGAGGTTTTTTCATGGATAATAGCATTACATTGAAAGATTTAAAGAAAAGTAATTACTCATCGATCTATCATCTCATTTATCGAAATGAAAAAATTTCGAAACAAGAAATTGCGAATCAACTTCATTTGAGTTTACCAACTGTAACCCAAAATTTAGTTCGTTTGGAAGAGGAAAAACTCATTGAAAAGAGTGGACAATTTGAATCCTCCGTTGGTAGGCGCGCAACTGCCTATGCAATATGCCCTCAGGCTCGTATTAGCATTGGTGTTGAAATTCTGAAAAAAACAGTTCGCATTTTAGCAATTGATTTGCTTGGTGTTGAATTTAAGAAAAAGGAACTGTCACTTAAATATTCGAATGTAGACAGTTATTATAATGAGGTAAGCAATGCTGTAGGATCTTTCATCTCATCTCTTAATGTGGAACCAGAGCAGGTTCTTGGAGTTGGTTTTGCAATACAAGCTTTAACATCAGCTGATGGACAAAATATTACGTACGGAAAAATATTAAACTGTACAGGATTGAATATTCATGTTTTTTCACAGCACCTCAATTATCCTTGTAAGTTTTTCCATGATGCAAAATGTGCTGCAACCACTGAGCTGTGGATAAGAAATGATATTGGAGATGCTGTCTATCTGTCGATTGGTACACATCTTGGGGGAGCAATTATTATAAATAATCATATTTATATGGGAAAAGAAGGGCATAGTGGAACCATAGAGCATATGACAATTGATCCACATGGTTCAGCTTGCTACTGTGGAAAGAAAGGATGTATGGAAACATCTTGTTCTCTTAGCGCACTTTTGGAAGAAGATGAATCATTAGAATGTTTCTTTCAACAAGTACGTTCTGGGATCCCTTCATATGCGAAGAGGTGGAATTACTTTTTAGATAATTTAGCATTTTCAATCAACAATATTCATCTCGTCATTAATAGAGAATTTATTCTAGGTGGGCATATATGTCCTTACTTAAAGGAAGATGATATTCAACTTCTTCATGAAAAAGTTTATGAAAGAACGGCATTTCCAAGTAATGAGCCATTTATTTATATTAGTCGTTCACCTAAAAATGGAGTTCCTAAAGGTGCTGCCATACCATTTATTCAATCATTTTTTAATGGAATTTAATCATCTCACAACTTCAGATGCAATAAGGATCTGCTGCATCCTGTCGCCATGCAAGCTCAGTCTGATTTGGTGAAGCCATCGCTTTACCAGTGCTGCGGGACAGAGGAGTTTCTATACAATGACAATTTCGCCTTCCGCGATGCCTGCAAGGAAGCGGATTATCCGCTAACTTACGTTGAATGGCAATAGAAATCACACGTGATTATTTATAATCGCGTGTGATTTTTTTGTTTTTTACGTGTTTCGGCCGGATTCGCGCATCAGACCTAGGCAATGTGGCGAGATGTAACTTTGTGTGTGATTACTTCACTATATCCTGTTCCTTAAGCTGTAAGGGGGCTTTGGACATACCAGTCCGAATGACTGTAACTTCTGTCACAACGGATACATTAGCTTCCGAAAACTTTTCTTCCCAATTATTTTTCAATTTACTCCATTCTTTGGATTGGCTGCGGTGAATAACCTCACCGAAACCGAAAATATCAGCCCGCAAATCTTTCTGAGCTTTTAGCACAACTTTTTCGGCAGCCTTTTGGAAGTGATTTTTTAAATCACTTTTAACTGATTTAAGATTTTGTGGTTGGCTTAAATCCAAAAGCGTATTGTTTTCAAAAATGGCTCCTTTTAACGATAAAAAGAACTGATTTATTTTTTTATAAAGGAAGCCTCCTGCATATCTGGTGAAGGTATTTGGAAAAGTAAATCCAACGATTTTTCTGGAGGATTCAAGTATGGGTTACAGTGGAAGTAAGTGGGGTAAGAAATATCGAGTGACAGATCCAAGCAGGACGAGGAAAGAAATCCTGCCTGATAAGCAGCAGGAAGTATTGGTCTGGTCGGCATGATATTATCTCCCTTTGCAGGCAAGCTCGCAAAACGGTTTGGATTATTGCAAATTCTGCGAAGCGGATTATTTATGGCTGTTGGCGCATTACTTATTATGTATTTCACTCATCATCTCACTGTTTACATTGGAATGAGCCTGCTGTTTGTTGCAGGGATAGCTATTCTCGTTCCTTCGCTGATTGCGCTGATTGGACAGCTTGCAGGAGAAGCAAGAATGCTTGCGACCTCTTTATATACTTTTATTTTATTTTTAGGAGCAAGTATCGGGCCTGTAATTACCGTTTATTTGCTTGCTGCAGGCTCTGCAAACATTCCATTCCTTGTTTTTGCCGTCATTCTTCTAATTGGAATAGCAATTTCCTATTTAATCAAAATGCAACCGATGCAAACAGCATTTGAAGTTAAGCAAAGTAAATAAATGGATTTGAAAAACAAATGAAGGCTCCGTTATTCTCACAAATCTTCTCTTTGTCCCGAATCGAAACCGGCAATCAAAATTTTTCCTTGTTTGTTCATTTCCACAACAGCATTGATTACACCTACTGCAGAACATTGTTTGCGAAGAATCCTTTCAGGTTAGGGCGGGCTTGCATGACCGCTTTTGCGAGGTCTGTAGATTTCAATTGATCTCCATCACCGTACTGAGTGTCGACAATTTTACGTTCGGATATTTCTCCTTAATCCGTTCCACAAATCCGTCACGACGGTTGATACTACTGCCTGTCGTCTGGCTTGCCGCGATGATGGCGATCTCCCCTTGTCCACCGATCGCTTCAGCCAATTTGTCGGCCGCCAGCGCTGCAGCCTGCTTGTTGTTCGTCGCTACCGTCGTAATCGGAATGTCACTATTAACACCGGAGTCAAATGCAATAATCGGGATCTTCGATCCTTGCGCTTTCTCCAGAAGAGGAAGTGCTGCCTGCGTGTCCAAAGCTGAGAATCCTATAGCTTGAGGTTTTTTATCGAATGCCGCTTGTAACATTTCGATTTGCTTATCAATCTGGGATTCGCTCTCTGGTCCTTCAAACGTTACCTTCACGCCAAATTCCTTAGCCGCCTTTTCTGAGCCCAACTTCACGGCTTGCCAGAATTGGTGTTGGTATGCCTTGGATATGATAGGGATATAGATGCTTTGCGATGTTTCTCCAACATTAGGTGCCAAATTCTTGCACAAGCAGCTAAAAGAATCGGAAGGTCTACAACCTATATTCACCAGCTTTTTAAAAAGGGATGCCTCATTATGAAATGGAGTTTCGTGGGAAGCGAACGTATTTTGTTAAAGAGGTCGATCTAGAAAGATTTGTGACTAACAATCCGGATTCAGGTAAATATGATACCATTTACGATCGAAAATCGAAGGTTTTCTTATTCCAACCATACCGCTTGGGGAATAGATTGGCTCGCGTCTGCAGCATGAAGCGTGTAAATCGAAACCGGATTGAAGTTATGCTGCAGGTTAGTATGGACGAAGAGTGCAGAAGGGCAGTACTGGATGGGAGCTGCCCTTCTAACTATGCTATCGGATACGGTTAGCCGCAGGAACAGTTTAGCACCGGCTTGCGGGCCGCCGTCGTTTCGTCAAGTCTTTGTACAACAGTGTCGTACGGAGCGTTGGTCACGAGTTAAGGATTTGTTCTAGCTTCCTCGGCAATTTGGATCATGGTGTCGATGAAGCTGTCAAGCGTCTCCTTGCTTTCCGTCTCGGTCGGCTCGATCATGATACTCTCCTCTACATTGAGAGGGAAGTAGATGGTCGGAGGATGGTATCCGAAATCGAGCAGCCGCTTTGCCACGTCGAGTGTCCGGACGCCATATTGCTTCAGGCCGCGGCCTGACATGACAAACTCGTGCTTGCAGACGCCAGGATACGGAATTTCATAGTATGGAGCAAGGCGATGCATCATATAGTTGGCGTTCAGCGCCGCGCATTCTGATACGTGGCGCAATCCTTCCGGACCATAGGTACGTATATACGTGTATGCCCGCACGAGAAAGAGTTGTTAAATATAACATTGTTTTTTCGCCAAAATCGGTAAAAGCGGAGCCCAAGACTCGCTCCGCAACCATTAACTTTCTAGCCCTCTTTTCCATCACATAAGGTTCTTCGCGAACGCTAATCCTTCTGCATGATCGATAGACGGTACGTACTCCAAACCGATAAATTCTGAATACCCTGCACGGCGCAAGGCTTGAAAAACATTGGCATATTGGATTTCGCCGGATTGCAGTTCATGGCGTCCTGGACAGCCCGCAGCGTGAATATGACCGATGCTTGAGAGACGACTCATCATCGTATCGATCAAATTTCCTTCCGTGATTTGTTGGTGATATGCATCGAATAACACCTTCAAACGATTGCTCCCAACTTGATCGATAATGTCAAAGGCCTCGCTAGAACGGGAAAGAAAATGTCCCGGATGGTCTACAACACTGTTTAGTGGCTCCAAGACAAGCGTAATACCTGTATTTTCAACGATTGGAATTGCCGCTCGAAGGCCGATCGTTACATTCTCAAGTTGACGTTCGCGGGGAATGCCAATCAGTTCGGTTCCTGATGTCGTGATTAACGTGCTACAACCAAGACGTTCCGCGACGCTTACTGCTTCCTTAAGACCGTTTAGATAATCCTTATGTGCCTCTTGGTCGACCAAGGTGCCGCCCACCGTGCAGAATGCTGCGAGTGTAAGATCAAGTCTTTGCATTTCGTTCGCCATTAGATCAAGGTCTTTTGTTCTCCAATTCCAGAATTCGAATGCGTCAAAGCCGCACCTTCTAACGAATGACAACGCCTCTGACAGGCCCCATCCCTTGCAAACGGAGTCAATGCATACGGATAACTTCATACCTCTACCCCTTTCGACTGAACATAATATGCTACCCGTACGTATCCGCGTTCGGATTCCCGGTTACCTCCGTCAGCTCCTTCTTCGTGAAAAATTGTTCCTCGCTCCTCAATCACGAATTGGAGCGACCACTTCTCCGCTTGGCTGACGCCATAATAAGCGACGCCTCCCGGCCATTCCCAAGTCAAATCCATCTCGAACGTGTAGTCCCGACTTGTCCGATAATTCGCTTTACATCGGACAGATTCGTTTGCAGCTTCAATGTACATACCTTCTCATCCAAGGCTCTGCGAGCGGCAGGGCTTCGGCCATTCATTTTCTTCGCTAGGTCAACTCAAGATTGCCTGCAACGCTTGCCAAGTATCCGGCAATATAAGCAGCTTGCAACTGCCGTACTTCTTCCGTGAAATGCACATGATCACAATAGGCGTCGGTTCCGAAAATCCTGGAAAACGTATATAGATCGACCGTCGGTACCCCTTGGGCCTGCATGATCTCGTCCGCCGCGGCGTTATATGCAAGCACATCTTCATGAAACCGTTGGAACGATGACTGTCGCGTATTATGGATGGCCTCTACCACATCCGTCGTACGGATCCAGACGAAGTGTTCCGCCAATTGTCGGCCGACGCGAATGATCCGTTCAAGATTATCCCTGTAAGTATTCAGCGGGATTTGTTTCTCGCCGGTAAGCGAAACCATCTTGATATCGTGCAGTCCGCAATTGACCAGCAGCACGTCATAACGCATCGATTTCTCCCGCTCGCGCTCCAAATAGTCCAATACCATGTGGGAATCACCACCGTTAGCGCCCACGGGGTTGTCCAGTTCGGATAGCGCTTCTTCTTCTCCCCGCTTTCGGTCGTACAGGAAGCGATGCTCGACCATCTTCTTCAAGTACGGCCCATATTGAATGGAGATACTGTCTCCGACGATAAATAAGCGTTTCATGTTTACTCGCCTCACTCCAAATACGATTTCAAGCCTTTATTGCCGTTTCTCTTCATCCGATACACGCCTCTTACTCCTCATATCCGCACGCCCAGCAACCGAATCGGTCCGGGTAACCTGGACGGCAACGATTGACCATCATATTGATTCGTCCAAGCAGCTCGCGAGAAACTCGTTTAATAAGCCTCGGGCCCACGGCTTTAATCCCTTAGTATGTCCGCGGCCGAGCAAATCCGGTTCGTCCGTGAACATCAAAATAATCATGCCGAAATAACGGCTAGCTTCCGATCATACAGTTCATACGTCAATATAATAAATGTCTGCACTGCATCCGCGTCCGTCATACGCGACATGCCAGACTCATAACCTGCGAGAATGACGGCAGCCTCCCTCTCGGGATCAACTTGCGGCTGACGGGCAATCGTTATGCTATGCCATTGTCGAAATGATCGAAACACGTCTCCGCTCATAGGACTTACTTTTCTCATCCTTCTATCTTATCGCTTTCAAGAATACTCACGTTATGAAGCTTATAATCCTCATCCTCGCGTGAGAGAACGGAAACATTATTCATCATTAAGCCCATGATATTGAAAGCTTTAAGTCCGAATTTCCCCAATGCCTGTACATTTACCAAATCGATGTTCTGCAGCGGGCTTTCCGGTAAACCCGCCATAAATACGGCATTACCGGCCCGGGTATCCAACAAGATATTTTTGAAATGAATATTTTTTATGGTAGAGGTTCCTTCATCGACGGCATCTTTCTTGTCGACATCAAACTCGTCTTGGCTGTAATATTGATCGATGTTGATTGCTCCTCTGAACCATCTGCAGTCCTCGTGTTCAAGACTATAATTACTTAACGTGCAATTTTCGTAGGTAATATTTTCTATGACAGCTCCTCTGCCTCTAGGTGCTTTTATGGTAGCGATACTGTACACGTCTTCAAATGTGCAGTCGTTAACCCGCACATTTCTAACGCCCCCGGCCATTTCGCTTCCGATGGCAACACCAAAACCGCTTTTAAACGTACAATTTGTAATTCGAATATTTCGAGAAGGTATCCCGACCATTCTTCCTTCTTCATTAAAGCCTGATTTGATTGCGATACAATCGTCTTGACTAGCGATCATGCATCGGAAAATATAGACGTCGCTTGACGAATCGGGGTTTAACCCATCTCCATTAAAAATATCTTCATATCTCCTACCATGCTCATCGTGTTTGGTATAAATCTTTACATTGTTTACACTAATATGATTGCTGTAAATAAGATGAACGCACCATGCGGGGGACTGCCTGACGGTAATGTCTTTTAAATAAATGTAATCCACGTTTCGAAGACAAATGGCCCTTCCCCGGAATCCCTTCTTCTCTGTCATCTCGTTTTTAAACAGCAACTTGCCGTTTGCGTCTATTTTCCCTTCCCCTTCAATCGTAATATGTTCAAGCCTTCCCTCCTGGGAATCTTTCGTATTGATGAGACTGGCATAACAGATTTGTTCTCTGCCTTCCCATCTGTACCTCATCAACGGATAATCGGACAGATTGTCGCTTCCAAGCAATACTCCGCCTTTTTCGATATAAAGGGTCATGTTGCTTTTCAAAAATATTGCGCCAGTAACAAAAGTACCCTCGGGAACATAAACTTTCCCTCCGACCGAGCATGCATCGATAGCCGCCTGGATCGCTTCCGTATTGTTGGTCTTGTTGTCTGCGACTGCCCCAAAATCCATAATATCGAAAATCTCGGATTTCGGTTTTGTCGATACGGCTATCGTATTGCTAGGCTGTGAGATCACCCCGCTTTTTGCAACCGAGCATATATAAACTTCGTACGTTTTCGAAGGCTCTAGATTCGTTATTGTGTAATCTGTACTTGCACTGATTCCATGAATGTTCTCATCTACATACACGCGGTAGCAAGCGACTTCCGACGATTGTATAGGTTTATCCCATAATAGCGCGATACTTGAATCCGACTGAGAAGCCGGGGGTGATAGTAGTTGAAGTGGAATAAGGTCTGTGCTGGTTGTTGTCTCCATAAATCATACTCCTCCTTTTACCCGTACGTATCCGCATTCGGATTCCCGGTTACTTCCGACGTATCCTTCTTCGTAAACAATTGTTCCGCGAAGTCCTCCGTCCATTTGGCTTCGGGATCGAACCGATCCGACGAACAATATTTCAGCAATGATGACAAAAGCTGCTTTGCCTCGGCCCGGTCCTGCTGGCTCCAAAGATCAATGGAACAGATCAGGAGCTTTCCGCCTCCTACCTTTGCTTCGAAGAGCATGCCGAGCTTATGCTGGCGTGCCACGTTGTCGATCACTTGAACGATCGGGCGGTAATCTGGCCCCGCATCGTCCAGCACCATCGCCCGGGAATATCTCATTAGATGCCACCACTGCCACTCCGCATGCGAGGCCGTCGGAAATTCCGATAGCGCCGGATGGGAAGGATCGCATAGAATGCCAAGCGTTCCGGGCGGATCATATTTCTTAAACATTGGGTAACACCAGAAATCGGGGATGAACGTACCGTCTGGACCGTGGCCGAACGAACCGTGCGCCGGCGGAATCAAGAGTACGTTCTTGCCTTCCTGCAATGCTCGCCGCGTCCAGGAATCAAAAGCGTCCGAGACCAAGACGTCAGAGGGAATTGGAACCTCCCCTCGTTCCGGGTAAACCCACATCGGGTAATCGTTACGGTAACCTTCAATGACTACTTCGAGTGACCATTTCTCCGCTCTTGCCATCCGCGGAATCCGGAATTCGATCGTCCCGACCGGCCATACTTCCCCTTGCGGAATCGCAACGTTCGGGAAACTTCCTTCCGCGACGCGTGCGCCGGAACCGTCCGTGATCGACCAAGTTACCGTCGCATCCGGGAACGGTGCCGCACCGTAATGGGCCACTTCCACTTGGGCCTCAATCGTGTTTCCTTCCGTCCATACATATTGCTTCATTCGCGCCAGCGGGACGACCTCGCTGCAGAACCGCTTCCATTCCTCCGGCTCGACGATTCCTTTGGAATCCATAAAGCTGTCCAATATCCCGACGAATGCACCGCCTTGCCCGGGGAAATCCTGCATATCGAGCAGTTGAAATCCCCCCATACCTGGCGTTCGTAATGCGGCCTCGATCTCCTCACGATAACACAAGCTCGCAAGCTTTCCGGATGCGGATTGGAAGTCTACCGCTTGATTCAGCAGTCCCGACGTCTCCGCTTGCTTGCGGAAGTGAATAAGATAACCCGGTTCCAGTACGCCCTTATACTTATCGATCTCTCGAAAATCCGGATGAATCTGAAATTGCCCGACTTCGTGCCCGATTACCGGAATCGAAACCTCCCGAATCTCTTCCCGGTAATCTTTCCGGCTAGAAGGCGGGCTATTGTTGATAAAGCCTCGCGTCGGATGAGGCGTCGCACCTCGGACATGCTTCCCTCCATAACCTGCTTTCTTCGTATTCCACGTCCCTTCGGTCCAGAATGTCGTCCAATAGCCGGAGTTTCGCGGCATCTCGGCTTTACTGAAAAAATTGTTGGAGCCAATCGCATATAATTTGGTCGAGTCCGAACGGCGCACCTCCTCGACAAGCAATTCCATCCTTTCGATTGAACCCGACAGCTCGTTTCCCCAGGCGAACATGACGAAGGACGGGTGGTTCCCGTACGCCTCTAAGATCCGGAACGCTTCTCTCGAATAGTAGAGCCATTCTTCGTCGTTCTCGAATGCCGTGCCAGGATCCCAGAACGGCAGCTCGGGCTGCAAATAGATACCCAGCCGGTCGGCCGCCGTGAACGCTGCTTCGGGCGGGCACCACGAGTGGAATCGGTAATGGTTGATCCCGTACGCCTTCGCCGTCCGGAATAATTTCAGCCAATCGTCTACCGCCATCGGCGCGTATCCCGTCAACGGAAACACGCAACCGTCGTGCTTTCCGCGCAAGAACGTTTTCCTTCCGTTCACTTCGAATTGGGTTCCTGCACTGCAAAACGTCCGTATGCCGAGCGACGTGCTATATTCATCGGCTACGAACCTGTTCCCACAATTCCCCTCAAGCGAGAATTGAACCGTGTATACCGCCGGATCGAACTCATCCCATAATTGCAGCGCCTCACCAGTATTGATCGAAAACGCGACTTCCTCCTTCACGCTATCCGATTTCATTGAGAAAAGGATATCTTCCCCTTCATATCGTACATGGCCTTCCATATCCCGAATGATGAGCGAGATGTGCCCATTCGCTGCGGTACCGGCTGAATTGCACAGAACCGCTATCCCTTGGACCTCTCCCTTGCTTTGCGGGTACAGGCGAACTCGCTCGAAACGGACGAGATCTGTTGCGAACAGTTCGATTCCGCCGACGATGCCGTTCCAGTTAGTCTGGGTATGTTCCGTTGCCATGTGCGAGTTGAGAATACTCTTCCACGACATGATGCCGGATTGGTTGTCTACCGTTACGGCAATAGTGTGCGTCCCCGGCTCGAGATAACGGCTAACATCATACAATTGCGGCGTCGACAAGGAGTTTGAAGTTCCAATCTTAATGCCGTCGATTCGCAGCTCTGTCTCACGAGTTCTTTCCATTCTGAAAAAAATCGACTTGCCCCGCCACTCCTCCGGTATGATTACCGTTCGATCGTAGCGTGCCGGACCTTCGTATGCGTGCTTCCGGGTCAAGTGATCCGTCGCGTCTTCTGGCCTCGGGCCTAAGCCGTACTCGTCCAGCGTGCCAGGGAGCCGGATTTCCGCGGATATCAAGCCGCCTGGCTCGTTCCAGTCTTCCAACGTGACGTTCCACATGCCGTCGAGCAGCATCGTTTCTCTTTTGCGCTTTATCATGTCCTTTGTCATTCTTGCGTCACCGAACAGGCCTGATTTTCAAGTGCGGCGGCCAATAGTGCTAACGCAAGTCCCTGCCCCCAACCTTGGGCCCATTTCTTGTCCACCTGGAGATAACCGTCTCGATCGTTCATCACGGCTGTTCCTCCGGAAACGTTCAGGACTCGTCCGTTGTCGGCGATATTGTCCAGCGTACCATCTAATGCCATTTGCACGTATTTCGCGTGCAGAGGATTTCCTTGCATGACCATCGCAGCCGCAATTCCCGCCGTGGCCGATACCTCGCCGTACGATTCAGGATAGTCGAGGACAGTCCCCCACAAGCCTTCCTTGCGTTGCAACCCTTTTATAGCGGCGAGTTGATCACGCAGAGAGCTTCCAATGTGCATGAAAGGAGGATACAGATACGCTTCCGGCAGCACCTTCCCTACCCGGGACATGGTGTACGCCGCCCAAGCGTTGGCGCGACCCCAATAGATGCCGGACATATGGTCCTTCTTGATATGGTTATATCCGTGGTACCAAAGTCCACTCTTCTCGTCTTGCAAATAATTGATATGCCAGAAAAATTGATGCAGCGCATCCTCGATAAGCCGTTTCTCCCCTATCATGACGCCTACGCGCAGCATAAAGTACGCGGCCATAAACAACGTGTCAGCCCAGCATTGCTCAGGAAAATCGTTTTTTACCGACACCGTGTGCTGCAGCACCCGATCTCCAAAACGCAATGCATTGTGTTCCAGATAGTCCACTTTGCTTAAGATGAGATCGAGGTACTTTTGTTCCTTTGATTGTTCATATAGGGTGATAAGCATGTGCCCCATCGCGCACGTGTTGACCGTCCAGACCGGTAGCCCCGCTTCCAGGTATTCGTCGCACCATGCCGCCATCCGGTCCAGATAAACTTGTTCTCCGGTTGCTTCGAACGCGCGGCTGACGCCGTAATACGCGACGCCGCCCGGCCAGTCCCAAGTCAAATCCATCTCTAAAGTGTAGTTCACAACGTGTCCGACAATTCGTTTCAAATCGGACGGGTTCGATTGTAGTTTCAAAACGCTTTCCTCCAATTCCTAAGCTTCGACAAGTTGCTAGGCTTTCGACTCTTTGTTTTCTCCTCTAGACCATATCAAGATTGCCGTCCACGCTTTCCATTTCCTATTTACGCACGCCAAACAAGCGGATTGGTCCAATTAACCCCGACGGGAATGACTTTCCATCATATTGATTCGCCAAACTGTTCGTCACCGACACACGCAAGACATTAGTGCCATGCTGCAACTCACGTCCAATATCTATCGTATAAGGCCGCCACATGCGGACTCCGGTGTAATGACCGTTTACCCAAAGGCGCGCCTGTTCATGCGCGATGCCGAGATCAAGTTCGAGGAGAGTCCACTGCGAGGGGGCGGCCAACTCAAATTTTTTCTCGTACACAACCGTACCCGAGAAATGCGCCATCCCGTCCCATTCGGTCCAAGAAGTCAGTTCCGGAAGTTCAATTCCCCCCTTCCGGTGGCCATCAACAACGCGCCAGTCTGCCGACAAATCCGCAATAAGCACCTTTTCGCCGGGATGCGAATTGGAAACTTCTACACCGCTGCGAGGATCTACGGTGATGATCAGACATTCTCTGCGGTCGACGGTTACTTCGACGCGCTGCCCCTTGGACGTTCGTTCTACACTTGCCACCTCACATGTTCCTAACCAAGGGCGCCAATATTCCGTAAGACCCGTTTGCTTGATCCAGAGCGTTCCTTCGTATCGCTCCTCTCCCTCGTTTACGATGACATAGAAATAAACGCCGTCCTTCTCCACCCGGCTGATGCGAATAGACGCCGATTGCGGTTCAAGCTTGAGGCTTGTGCCGAGCTTACTCATCAGTTCTTCCGGGATGTTCTCTTCACGATCGATCCGAATTTGGCCAATATCGTTAGATACCGCTTCCTCCCCGTATAACTCGATGACGAGTCCTCCCTGCTTGCTGAACGTTTCTAGCACGACCCAGCTATCCGGCTTTAAGCGCTGGCCATCCTCAATGACAACCACTTTGTAGCGATAACCTTCGATCTCCAGCGTTCCTTCCTGGCATCGACACGAACCAGACAGAAGCGTTTCTTCCAGATAATTAAATTCGATTTGCCCCTCATACATTGGCTTTGTGACTCTCCAGGGGAGATAGGCGGGGCCCGCCAATACGGCCGTTTCCGCACCGTTCTTGGCCTCGGACATGAGCCAGCTCATTCGTTTGATATACCTGGAGAATAACGCGTACTCCGGCCACCAAATATTATGAGGTCCCACATCCGGTGGTCGTTCGTCCCGACGCTCTCCACGAATTGAATAATAGAATGCATGAGGACAGATCAAATTGACGCCACGAACGAACAGCCAGTCCAAATACCATTTCATATTATCCGCCGTCAATGACCAGCCGCCTTCAATTCCGCAGACGCCGAAAACCTCGTTCAGGTTTCGCCGTCTGCCCCGATGGCGTGCTGCGTCTGACGAGCACTTGCCCATCGTACTATGCGCGCTTGTCAGTAACTTGCCTTCCTCCGGCGCGATGTACCGCCAGACGACATCCTGCCCAGGAATATGGAAATGCTCCAGTAATCCGATATCATCGCTGCCCGCGGGATGACCGGTCAGTCCAACCCCGTGCGCTTCGCACCAGTCGGCGAGCAATTTGTAATACGTCCGCGAAAGCCGATTGCGTACCGCTGTTTCATAGGTGTCGCGAATACATGAAGTTTCTTCGCCCGCATCGTACCATAACGCTGGCAAATCCGTCTCCCGACAACCGCTCGCTAGAAACTCGCCGAGAAAACCTCGGGTCCACGCCTTTAGTCCCTTGGTATGTCCGCGGCCGAGCAAATCCGGCTCGTCCGTGAACATTGCAAATATCGTGGTGCCGAAATAACGACTAAGCTTCCGGTAATACCGTTCGTGAGTCAAGGTAATAAAGGTTTGCACCGCATCGTGGTTAAGCAAGTCCGCGGCCAAGGGGGCGTCGGGCTCGCCGTCGTCCTGTCCTGGGTGAACCCCGCGAGTCGTCCCTCTTGAAGCAACATCAATGAAGAGCAGTATCGACCAACTTCCGGGATCCGCTGGGGTAAACCGAACAGCCTCTTGCTCGATCTCAAGTAAGACCGTACTTTCCGGCGCGATTTCCCGTTCGGACAACATACGAACGGCTTGCGCAGAGACAACCGTCTCTCCCGAAGACAGCTTTAACGGAATCCGATCGACGCCGGCACCCTCCGGACACGGATAAGCTCGGAGCTGCAAGCCGCGACTGGCGTAGTCGGGATTTTGCTTGACGACCATGCCGCATGCGGAGCCGGAAGGATACATCCCTTCGTCATATAGAATGACTTTCATACCGAGCCGGTCGGCTTCTGCTACGGCCGTCTCGACGAGTTCCAGATAAGACTCCGATAAATAAGGCATCGATTGAGGCAGACCCATCCGCGGATGAATGACAAATCCATCCACTTCCTTCGCATGGAAGTCGTGGATTTGGCGGACGATCTCCTCTCCGGTTAACGCATCGTTCCAAAACCAGAACGGTATCGGACTGAATTCAGCAGAGGGGCTAGTAAATTGATTTCTTAGCGTCTCCAGTTTTTGCACGGTATCAACCTTTCTTTTAGCTTGATTTCATCTATTCGCGCCTATCGTCACTTACATGTCGCGCAACAAACCTACCAGCGGTTCTACGTTGGATTCCTGGATGCATTCGACTACTAACCTGGCAACTTCTTTACCGCCCTGCTCTGAAAAGTGAGTATTGTCGGCCGAGCCCTCCTGCATCGTCGGAATGACCCCTGGTTCCGCCCACATGAAGATCGACTTCGTTCTCTCTTCCCCCAGTTTTTCGAAGAGCTGTTTGCTCTTCCCTGCCAAATCGAGGAACGGAATGCGTTCTTCAACGGCTAGCCGTCCCATCGCCTCGATATAGTCACCGTGTGTGTTTCGTATCTGTCCCCGCTCGTCGAAAAACCTTCTGTGCATGGGCGCGACCAGTATCGGGAAAGCTCCCCTGCTTCTCGCGCCATTAATATATTGTCGTAAGCACTGTTGATAAGACGTGAATGGATCAGTTCCGCGTTCGTCTTCTTTTTCGTCGTTGTGGGCGAATTGAACGAGCAGAACATCCGAGGGACGCATCCTGTTCAATATTTTCAGTAAACGTCCTTCTTCCATGAAGCTCTTAGAGCTCGCGCCCGAGCATGAATGGTTGGACACGGCAATTTCGGCGGTCAACCACTTACCGATCCCTTGTCCCCAGCCGGTAAATGGATATTTGCCTGACGACTGGTCTGCAACAGTAGAATCTCCAGCAAGGAATAACGTGCGTATGGCGGGATCTCGCTCGATTTCCACAGACCGAACACACGACGCATCGTTGGCGAAAGCGAGTTTTAGTTGTCCGTCATCGACATGAACGGCGAAAGCCTGCCGCACGAACTGGCCAGGCGACGTTTGAATGCGGTCCAGCACCAGACTACCGAGATTGGTCTTTACTGTCGTAATGGAAGGCTTTTCCTCGTCGCCAAACGTAACCATTACACGATAGTTGCCGTAAGGAACGTCAACAAGAAATGTCCGAACGGATGGGAGAAAATAGTCACCTGGCCAGGATGCGCGCAAATCTTCATGCTTTGACGGCCCCGAAGATACGCCAAATCCATATCCCAATGCCATATCGTAAGACGTATTCGAATTGACGCTAATACTATCCGATCCGTTTTCTCCCGGAACAAAAACGAATTTGAAACGAATGTTCATCTCTTTCGTCCTTTCATCTTCTTGCAAGAAGGAATGCACTTAAAAAGGTGTCAGAATGATCGCTTTTCGGCAATAAAACTTATTTTCCGCACCGGGCCTCTCCTTGCATTTTCTTTCCGAATAATATGTTCTGCGTAATAAATAACAGATTACCCTCAGGACAACCCGTTGAACTGCTCTACGTTACGGGGATACTAATGGTAATTTCACCCAAGTTCTCGACGCTAACTATCAAACGCGACACGCCGGGCTCATAACCTGCGCGAACGACGGCAAGTAGCCTCCCT
This sequence comes from Paenibacillus sp. J2L1-98, assembly GCF_056269405.1. Lineage (NCBI taxonomy): Bacteria > Bacillati > Bacillota > Bacilli > Caryophanales > Paenibacillaceae > Paenibacillus > Paenibacillus sp. J2L1-98. Next base: position 110,935 of record NZ_JBWDNW010000017.1, read on the forward strand.
TTGTAAGAAGTAAACTCGCCCTTCGTATAGTTTTCTTCGGTTTGTGGTTTACCGGTTCCGAATGCCGCCAGCGTTGCCGCTCCTTCAACGGCGGCCGTCGCCTTCAGTTCGGCAGTCGGAACGACATTGCCGGCCCGGTCGATCATTTCGACAACGGCAAAGCATAACGATTGACCGTCCGCCGCAAGATTCTCTTGCTCCGGTCGAATGCGTACTGCGACAGGCTTTCCAGCGGACGCTATCCGGTCGGACGATACTTCTTGTCCCGCCGTGTAACTGACGGCCTCCAACGTACCGGGTTCATACGTGAGCTCGAACGTCGCCGAATACTGGTTCGGCTTGCCAGCCGGTTTTCTTCCGAGGCTCTTGCCATTCAGGATCAGTTCGACTTCCTCTGCGGCCGAATAAACGTCGACTTGTACGGGCTCCCCTTCAAACCCGGCCCAGCTCCAACCGTTTTCGCAATCGGGCCAACCCCATTTTCCGAGTATTTCTTTCTTGCCATAGTGCTCAGGGTGGCGGGAGGCAATAAACGTCTCGCTTGACCCCCACAGGATTTTCCGGTAGGCAAGCTGCGGCCTGGGGAACCCGCAAAGATCGAAGTCTGCGCTATTGGAAAGACGCCACGGATATCGGACATTTTTCAAATTGAGCTTGTCGATCATATCTTCGGAGCCCACATATTCCGCTCGGCCAATACCGGCTTCTCCGAGGTATTCGTAACTCGCCCAAGTAAAATCGCCGATAACATGCGGATTTCGTTCGACGGCCTCCCAGTACTCCATCATGTCCAACGCTTTGCTTTCCGCGCCGCAGATGACCCTATTCGGATAAAGCTTTCCGTCTTCTTCGTAGCGATGGGCCAGATAGTTGTACCCGACGACATCAAGCGGTGCGCAATACGCCTCGGTTAAATCTCCCCAAATCGCTTTTCCGTGTTTCGACTCGAAGTTCTGAATGCTGCCGCTTCTTTTGTACTCCTGCATCATTTCATCCTGACAAGCCGCCATGTTCTCGTCGTCAAGCCCGTTAAAGAAGCCGCAAAGCGCATTCGTGACCGGACGGGTCGGATCGAGCTCCCGAACCCATGCAGCCAGCTTGGCTGCCCAAGTATAGCCATCCGAAAGCCCTCCTCGTTCCGTAATTTCGTTGCCCGTCGACCACATGATGACACAAGGATGATTGCGATCGCGAAGGATAAACGCTTCCATATCCGCCTTCCAATTCTGTTCGAAGTACTGACTGTAATCATGGAGGCTTTTCCCCATCGTCCAGACGTCGAACGCTTCGTCAATAACCAGAAGCCCCAAGCGGTCGCACGCTTCTAGCATGTCCCTCGACGGTGGATAATGGGAGGAACGGATCGCATTGTATCCGTGATCTTTATGGATTTTCATTTTTCGGTACTCGCTGTCCCTAAACGATGCAGCGCCTAAAATACCGTTGTCGTGATGCACGCAGCCGCCTTTTAGCTTTACGGTTCTCCCGTTTAACCTTAAGCCGTTCCTCGCATCGACGGAAATCGTTCGAATCCCGAATAGGGTGCTGTCGCTGTCCAGAACCCCCTCATTGTCAGACAACCTGGCATGAATTCGATACAGATAAGGCGATTCGATATCCCAAAGCTCGGCTTGTTCGACGGCAATCATAACCCTGCCCTTCGATTTCTCCCCCGGACGTGAATGAATTCTGATCCGTCCCGCACCGGTTAGCGACCCGTCGGATTCCTTCTCGATTACAACGTCCACCCATAAGCTAGCTATATCTCCCGTATAATTTTCGATCGTCGTTTCGGCCATGACGAAAGCGGTCCCGTTCACCATGTGGGAAGTATAAGCAAAAATACCCCAAGGGGAGATATGAAGCTTCGGCGCGGTTAGCAGGTCCACATGCCGGTATAAGCCAGAGCCGGTATACCAACGTTCATTCGGCTGCGCCGTATTGTTTACCGTGACGGTAAGACGGTTCGATTTGCCCGGTTTGAGATAAGGAGTCAGGTCGGCATGGAACGGCGTGTAGCCGTAATGATGCTTAGTCACTTGATGGCCGTTCAAGGCGACAACCGCATTCATGTAGGCCCCGTCGAACTCGATCAAGACCCGTTTTCCCGCATCCTCTTCGGGAATGTTCAAAATCTTCGTATAGGTACCGATTCCTCCACCGTAAAATCCGGATCTTGTTCCGGCGGGCGCATCGAGGGTAGTGTCCGATTCGATCATAAAATCGTGCGGCAAGTTTACGATTTTCCCAGGCTTTTCCTCCTGCAATGCCGCGTAAATGCTCCCGCCTGAAGCTTGGCCAAGCGAAAATGCCCAAGCCCTGTCCATGTTCTCTCTGATCATAATCCCACTTACTCCTTCCTTAGTCTCTCTGTTTGTTACGCTAAACCCTTGATGGATTACCGACAATAGTACTTTTTTAAACGGCAAACAAGTGGGTAGTATTTTTTTGATCAATTGATACTTTCTTTATAATCCCGGATTCACGCAAAAAAAAAGACGAGGTTTCCCCCGTCATTGAATTCGCGTTATGATTTTCGATTCATTTCCCGATACTCGCTAGGCGTGATGCCCTCTTCCTTCTTGAAAATCCTATTGAAATAGCTGTGTTGGTTATACCCGACGCTTTCCGCGACATCTTTAATCCGGGTATCGGTCTCGATGAGCAGCTCCCTGGCCTTCGACAACCGAATGTGCGTCAAGTAATCGATGAAATTCCAACCTGAGATATCCTTAAATATTTTACTTAAAAACGACGGGTTCAAATTGACTTCCCCGGCGCAAGCCTCCAGTGAAATGTCCTCCATATATTGCTGTTCCAACATTTGCATAACCTTTTGTACGCTCAATCGCAAACGCTGATCCTGTTTTTGGGATAGCTCCGTAATAATGGGAACGATCACTTTGGTCTCGAACCAGTAGCTGATTTCCTCCGGATCCTTCATCTTATGCAATCTTTCATATAGACCAGCGCCTTCTTTCGCGAAATCTTCAATCATCCCGGACTGAAGCACGATATGGAAGATGCTGCCCAGCAGCTTAAAGGCGCTTTGCCTCATCGCCGCTTCGCTGACGTTTTGTTCTGAAGATGCGGCAAAGAAGGCGTGAACGAATTGAATTGCTTCCTGTTCATTCCTCATGCGAATGGCATGGATGATTTCTTTCTCGAGATCGAACGGGTATTCGAATTGATCCTGGCTGTTGAGAAAGATATCCTTCTTCTTCATATCGATGATTTGGTTTTCTTCTTGCAGGTTCCGGAAGCTTAATGCGACTTTCGTTTCCTCGAAAATGCCCGGAATTGCCTTTAGCGATTCGGCGATTCGGCTCACACCGATCGATACGCTCATTTTGCATATATTTCCGATATACGCCGTTAACTCCTCGCAAAACCCATGTACTCTCGCGTCGATGTCATGAACCATCATATCGCCCGGGAAGGAAATCAAGATCCCCAGCGATAGATCGTGGAAGTTGAGAATATCGGCTTCCATCTCGGTGGACCGGAGCAAATCTTCCGCGATATTGACCGCCAGGAAGGTCACTAATCCTTCGTCGCCTTCCGAGAACCTGTCCATCACTCTCTTGAAGCCCGACAATTGCGCGAATGCGATCACATATTTTTTGTTTGCGGGATGAAATCCGAACTGATGCAGTCGAACCTGTAAATCCTCTTCGCGGTATGCGTAAAGATATCCCTGTACTAACTGGAGAATAAAACCTTCACGCAAATGCGGCAATTGCTGTGCCAAACGGTTTTGCAGATCCTCACTTTCCGTTGACAAGTGGTTCAAATGGGTTTCGATCATCATAAATTCGTTCACAAGTCCTCGATCTTTCCCGTTGATCTTGCGTGTAAGCTTTTCGATAGGTGCATACAGCTTTTTGGACGCGAACAAAGAAAGAAGTACCGCTAACGTGAACACAATTACATTCAAATAAATAAATAACTTAGAAATGAAAACAACCGGAGCCGTAATATTAGTTAGCGGAGCAAGTGAGACGTAGTACCACTCCTCACCTAATCTTGTAAAGCGGTCGTATGTCACCGTATATTTGATATTGTCAAAATGAAACACGAATGACTTTACATTCGTGCGTTTCGCTATTTCTTCCATCACGGCACGCTGGAGAGGATCAGGTTCGACTTGCTCATGGTTCCCGAACAGCCACTGTTTATCACCCCGTAATATAAAGGCGGATCCGTCTTCATAAGGGGATTTCAGGATTTGGTCTAGCTTCTCCTTTTCAAGGAAGACGATTAAGGAGCCGAACGGAGTCACTTTGTAATTGTCTAAATTGTGGACCATGACCAAGGGGACGAAACGGTCTTGTATACTCGCTTCGATACTCACGAGATCGTGATCCCAGAACATCTTTTGATTCATGTTCAACAGCCGTTGATAGTATTTAGACTGATCGTCATCTAGAAGCCTGTAACCGTTCTCGGAATACACAGCAGGTACGGGACGGTCCAAGAACAATTCTACTCGGCCAATGAACGGGTTGTAGCCCCTCATCATGCTAAGTCGATTATAGATGTCCCTGATTTTCTGGTAGTCCCGGGTACGATCGAGATTGCTATAGTCTTCCTTATTCGCGTTAAAGGCCCAGTTCGCCGTCAGTAGTTCCATACTGGAGAACTGATCCTGGATCGAATCAATCGTTTGGGTTAGATGATTCTGATGAACCGTTTGCAGCTCCCTTTCCATCTGGCCTTTGCTAACGAAATAAAGCAAAAAACTAAAAACAATACCTGGAAAGCTGGCAATCAGCAAAAAGAGAACCAAGTTTTTCCGATATTTCCCGCTAATGTTTAAGAACCGCAATCGGAACCACTCCACACAGAATAATGCGTTACTGTAGTAATACTATACCGAGCAGACCGCCAAGCGCAAGTGAAGGCCAAACACCCTCCTTCACGAAGCGATCCGCTTAAGAGGGTGTTTGGCTGCCTGTGTGCTACTATCTGGATTGATAAGATTCGTTCATTTCTTTCGTGAACTGCTTCATATCCGGGTCGTTCTTCAGTTTCTCAATGGCTTTGTCCCATGCCGTAATCGGCTCATGACCAATGATAATCTTCATTTTCAGATCGGTCAGATCCTTCGACAGCTCCGGATAATACGTTTTACCCATTTCGGATGCTAGACCCACGATTGGAGCAACGCTCGTTTTCGCCCTCTCATCTTGTATTGCGGCATAGAGCTGTTTGGCGTCCTCCGGATAGCCCGACTTATAGGCCAAAGCATACGGGTCTGCTACATTGACGATTTGAGTATATTCAATAAGCGCGTCCTGCGTAACCTTCTCCGTATCGATGACGACTTTTCCGTCCGCTCCGGTGGTATGATGAACACCTTCAAGTCCTTCCATATGGAGCTTGAACAGATCTTCCTCCATCCATCGATCCAGCATGGACAGAATTTTTTTCAATTTTTCTTCCGGGACAGATTTAGGTATCGCAAGTCCTCCGTTAAAGCCGACGCCTTTCGGGTTGTAACCGTTGATATTCGTTGCCGGTATCATGTCTGTCAACTTAAACTCCGGATTATTTTGCACAAGGACGTCATAGTAAGTTTGAAAAGCCGATGGCGCATCGATTTTCGCTCCAATTTTGCCGGCTGCAAATGTATCGTTACTTTGACTTGGCGTCATGGACGGGAAGTCTTGCAAGATCAAACCTTCGCTGTAGGCTTTCGCCAAAAACTCTAGCGCATCCCGGACGCCTGGTTCGAACGCGGAATAAGTCAGCTGGCCGTTCTCTTCTTTCCAATCTCCATTTATGCCTGTAAAGATCGATTCGAATCTTTTGAAGTCGCCTGCGTCCGTTTCGCCGACGAAAACACCGACGAATCCAACGGTATCATTCGCGCCGTTCTGATCCGGATCATCTTGGGTGAATGCTCTCATGACCTCGTAAAGCTCCTCATCCGTCGTCGGCACCTTTAAACCGAGATTATCCAACCAATCCTTCCGGAAGACGAAGAAATAGTCGCCTTCGGAAGGACGAGGCCGCGGAATAAAATACGTTTTCCCGCCGATCTTATTCGAATTCCATGCGATTTCCGCAATTTTCTCTTGGAAGTTCGGATAGTCGTCAAGGTAGGGAGTCAGGTCCCAAAATGCGCCGTTTTGCGCCGCTTGTACGAAAACATTATTCGTCAAGGGGACCCCATTGGGAATGAGGACCAGGTCCGCAAGTTCTCCCGAGGCCATCGCGACATTAAGCTTGTCCAAATAATTAGTTGCAGCGTTCCATTGAATCTTGAGCTTGGTGTTCGTCGCTTTTTCGATCACTTGTTCGACCTGGTTGTCGTCTTTCGGCGGCGTTGCGCCGAAGAAATGAGACATGATCGATACTTCTGTAGGCTCCTCTTTAGCCCCAGAGGCATCATTGCTATTTCCCTGTTCTGAGTTACTGCCTTCGTTCGATCCGGTATTTCCCCCACCGTTGCTGCAGGCAGCCGCTAGCATAGCGAGAATAAGTATCATCATCAAGACTGACTTTTTCATTTTTGTCGTCCCCCTAATCATGAAATGTTAGCGTTTGATACTAACTTGCTGCTTTCGTACCAAGTTAGATTGATTACCCTTTGATCGACCCGACCATCACCCCCTTTGCAAAGTGTTTTTGCAGGAAGGGGTACACGCAAATAATCGGGGCAATGGCGATGACGACTGCCGCCATCTTTAACTGTTGGCTCGGCGGCGGCGCAATGGTCGAATCGACACCACTCAGACTGCTGCCGGATGAATCGATAAGCATGTTTTGCAGCAGCACTTGTATCGGCCATTTATTATGGTCGTTCAGATAGATTAACGCATTAAAGAATTGATTCCAATTCCCCACGGCGAAAAATAATCCGAAAGCAGCGATGGAGGGCAAAGACAAGGGCAAAATTATTTTTATCCAAGCCGTAATTTCCGTGCATCCATCGATCGCTGCCGCTTCGACCAGATCATCCGGTATGCTGTCATAGAAGCCTTTCATCAAGATCACATACCAACCGTTCGTCAGCGATACCAGAATGACGGCCCACAAGCTGTCGATCAATCCCAACTCTTTTACCAGCAAATAGTTCGGGATGATCCCCGGGCCGAACAAAATCGTAAAGATCACGAACATCATGATGGCTTTTCTTCCTTTGAACTTCTTCCGCGATAAGGCGTAGGCAAACGATGTCGTGATTACCAAGCTGAAGAAGGTGCCGATCACGGCCAAATACGTGCTGATACCAATCGCTTGCAGGAAGGTTGGCGCGGATAATAAATAGCGATAAGCGTTGATCGACCAGTCCTCCGGCCAAAGCACGATCGTTTTTTGCGCGAATTCTGCCGGATCAGTAAAAGATACGATAAAGACCCAATAGATGGGGAATAACATAACGAGGGCGATTAACCCGAGCACAATGATGTTGGTGATGTTAAATATTCTTTCGCCGAGACTAAGCTTCATGGTGGGTTCACACCTTTCTTAATATAGACCTTCTCCGCCGAAACGCTTCGTGATCCGATTGGCAATGACAACCATTACCAAACCGACTGCTGATTTAAATAAACCGACCGCCGTGCTGTAACTGAATTGCCCTTGCTGGAGACCGAGTCGATAAACGTAAGTATCGAAGATCTCGGCTACATCAGATACGGCACCGTTATACATAAGGAAAACTTGCTCGAAACCGACTTCCAAGACATCTCCTAATCGTAAAATAAGAAGAATGATGATGACGTTGCGGATGGCCGGCAAGGTGACGTGCCAGATTTGTCTCATTTTGTTCGCACCGTCTATCTTGGCTGCTTCATATAGCTCTGTGTTGACGCCCGCGATGGCTGCCAGAAAGATGATAGTACCCCATCCAATCTCTTTCCAAATCGATTGACCGGTTAAGAGAAGCCAGAATGTGTCGGGGTTCGTTAGAAAGTCGAACGTTTCGAAACCCAGTCCATTCAGAACATAGTTCACGATTCCATCCGATTTACCAAATAGCATTAGGGTAAGGCTCGCGATGATGACCCATGACAAAAAGTGCGGTAAGTATATCAGAGTCTGTACCGTTCTTTTGTAAACCTGACTTCTTAATTCATTCAATAAGAGTGACAGAATAATGGGTAACGGAAAGAATAACACGATATTCAGGAAACTGATCGCAAGCGTGTTCCTCAGCAGCATCCAGAAATCTTCTTCGTTAAAGAGCCGACCGAAATGCTCGAATCCGACCCACGGACTTTTTGAAAATCCCAAGTAGACGGAGTAATCCTGAAATGCAATAAGAATGCCATACATCGGCAAATACTTGAAGATGATAAAATAAAGAATTCCGGGTAGAGCAAGCAAATAAAGGTATTTGTCCCGGATAATCTCTTTATAAACCTTCACGAATTTACTCTCTTTTTTCACCTGGCCTCTTCCGATCCCAGCAGTTTTTCCCTGAACCGTTATTTTGTTGTCCAGCATGGTTCTGACCACTTCCTCACACGTTGTTTTGTCTGTACGATGTCTTCGATTCGCCTTCGCACCTCAACGTTAGAGGAACTCAAACTTTCTGGCAATAACACTCTTTTTAAACCGTTTTCATTTCTTGTTGTACTTTTTTTAGAGATTAGTATTATTTTTAACATCCATGATTAACCCCGCAAAAACTTTGATGCAACCATGTTTTTCTTTGTTTAGAAGCAAAGCGATGCCGAAAAATGTTCGGCTCCGCTTTGAAAGTATTTTATTACGCATTCATATGTACATGCTCATCCGAACAAAATAAGATCGAATAACGAATCGGCGAACAATGAATGCAATTCACGCGTGGAATGATTGATATAGTTGGCAAGCAGTAATGTGATGTCCGCTTCAGACTATTCCATCATTTTCCATTTTTCGTAAACGTCGCAAAGAGGAACGTTTAGTTCGCGGCTAACCGTTCGAGCACATTCCATTTACGCATCCATCACTCCGCTATTTTGATTATCGGCACTTTCCTTGGCTACTTTTGAAAATAAGGTTCTTGGATAAGTGGACAAACGTAAGTGTTTTTCATGTTCGGAGTCATAAAAATAACATCAGAACCAGTAGCCTTTAATTGCAAGAAAATACTCCTTAGCGAATTAGCATAGTTGTCCAACCCTGCTGGACCTTGTCCCGAGTCGTTAAGACCGAAGCATACGACGACCTCCGCTTATCCCGGCATTAAGTATATTGACCGGGGTAGACGGGAAAACCATGTTCAGTTTCCGCTTCAACTTTGCGTAATAGACGGCCCCCTCGTCTCACCCTATTACTGTTTCAGCTTGTCGACGCACAGTACACTAGGGAGGATTTCAATAAGTTCTTCATGGCAACGTATAATCGCCGGATTCCCTTTAACAGGTGGTCCGGCGATTCATCTAATCCTTAATCTGCTTGAACCCGTTACGCAGTTCAACATGCCCGGACAGCAGCTTCTCCGAATGCGCCCGAATGTCAATGGGCCCTGTTCCCGTCATCCGGACGATGAATAAGCAGTGACCTCGATACGAGCTCCTTACCGTTCCGCGGTAAGACTCAAGACTGTCAAGATCCCCGTTGTCTACGCCAACAAGTTCGCCGTCCCCAAGCACCTCGAAACGAATCGGTACGTCATGATTCGGAACTGTCACGCCTTCTGCGTCCACGATACGAGCTTCCACATGAATGATATCGGCGCATGCCGACACCGCCTCGGCAAAATCGGTGCTCAATTCGATACGAGCCGGTTCGCCGGCGGTCTGCAGTTCGAACGAAGCGACGCTGGTCTCCCCTATGGTTCCTATAGCCGTAATGGTGCCGGCAACATAAGGGACATACCAGATCATCATTCGATCCGGGAAATCGGCGGCTTGTTTGGTGCCCTCCCATTCTCCATTCACGTAAATGGTCACGCTCTCGCAGTTCGTGAATGTTACCAATCGGACCATGTAATCCTCGTATTGGGGAAACGTCCAATGAGAATATATCCTTGGCCAATTCCAATGCAGCTTCTGCAGGTTATCCGGCGTCGTATCGTCGAAGACGGCAATATGCACCATCGGATCGGACGTCCATACACTCTCGAAAAAGTAGGAGGACGGTTTCCTACGACCGGTCGTATCCACTATCCCGGCCGCCCAGCCTTTGCTCGGCCACTTTGGCGATTCTCCTAAATAATCGATACCCACCCACAAGAAGCCTCCGGCCACATATTTGTGCTTCTCTACATCAAACCAAGGATTGATCGGCTCGAAGCCTTTATGCAAGTCAATATTCCCGCGGAAAAAGGGAAAGGTCTCAGTACCGATAATGACTACATTCGGATCGGCTATACGATATAACTCATACCATTGTTCCTGGTAATTACAGCCGAGTACGTCGGTTCGTTCGGCAATTTCCATCACCTCATCGACTCGATACTTGCCGCATGGGAACGGTTGAATGGCATACGTAACAGGGCGAGTCGGCTCCTCTCGATGCACGTAATCCGTCAGCATCTCAAGCGTCTCCAGCATCGGTTCCGAAGCTTGACCCTCTACTTCGTTGCCAACGCTCCATAAAATAATGCTGGGATGATTTCGATCCCTTTGAAGCATGGACTGCAGATCTCGCTCCCACCATTCATCGAACACGCGTCCGTACCAGCCCGAATGCCACTTGTCGAACGCCTCATCAATGACAAAAAATCCTAATTTGTCACAGAGGTCTAACAGCTCGGGAGAGGGTGGATTATGGCTGCAACGAATCGCATTGCATCCGATTTCCTTTAACATCTGTAATCTTCGCTCCCAGACTCGTTCTGGCACTGCGGCTCCCAACGTTCCCGCATCGTGATGCAGGTTGACGCCCTTTAACTTTACCGGGAAGTTATTGAAGATAAAACCACTTTGCCCGTCAAATCGGAACGTTCGAATGCCGAAGCTCGTTATCGTCGTATCGACCTCCATTTGTCGATCGACGCTTACTATGCTGCGAGCCGAATATAATGCTGGTGAATCCGGCGACCATAACGCCGGATTCCCGAGTCTGATTTGTTGTTTGAATTCGAAGGTTTCTCCGGAGGCCATCTCCCGAAGCGAAACGGCTACGCCAACGACGCGTCCCTTCGGATCTTCCAAGATTATCTTTAGTGTTATGATGTGCGTCTTTTCACGGCTGTTCATGACTCGCGTTCGGACGCGAACCAGTGCCGATTCCCGCGTCACGTCGGGAGTCGTGATGTAGGTGCCCCATTGCTCTACATGGATTCGATCCGTAACGCGCAGCCACACGTTCCTATAGATGCCCGATCCCGTATACCATCTACAGTTCGGTTGGTCGTTATTGGCAACCCGGACGGCAATGACATTCGCCCCGGGTCGAATCCAATCCGTCGCATCATAAATGAAACTAACGAAACCATAAGGACGATACCCGAGCTTAACCCCGTTGATCCACACTTCGCTGTTATGGTATACGCCGTCGAATCGGATGGAGACATGCTTCGCCGCTTCTTCCGAGCTAAGCGCGAACGTCTTTCGATACCAACCTATGCCCCCGGAGAAGAAACCGCCTTGAGTCCCGCTGGGGTTCTTCTCATCGAACGGTTCTTCAATACTCCAATCGTGAGGAAGACGAAGAATACGCCAACCGGAATCGTCAAACATCTCCCGCTCGGCTCCGTCGGCTTCCCCCCTGAAGAATAACCAGCACTCGTTAAACGATCTTTCGCCGTTGCCATTCATTTTCCAAAGCGACGTCATATTCAACAAATCATCCCCCCATAAATGTAGTTTTATGTTGTATCTACGACAATAGTACATTTTGTAAAGAGGCAAGCGAGGGGATTATCTTGTTTAAATATATGATACTTTTATAACAAAACCTTGAAATAGCTCTGGAACATCAACAATCATCTAAACATCACAAATAAAGACAAGGGTGCCATTCCCTCGTCCCAGCTTCGTCATGTTTTTCCGTTCATTTCTCTAAATTCGCTTGATATCACTACATCCGTCAATCGCTACCGCTTCCACTAGAATGACTTCTGTACTGTCTGGCCACGCATTGAATGACCGAAGCTTTCTCATCAACGAATGTTTTGTCCAAATTCCATTCAATTCATGCGTTATTCTTCCCGGCCTTCTTGTCGAAACTTTCCATCCGCTTATCAAGGCTTTTCCAAGCATGGGCAGTGGAACGAGGATCCAAGAATTCCTTTAGCTTTCGATAACGGACGGCAGGCGGTTTTGGTACACGGAAAAGGTCAAAATCCTCTTTCTCCTGAAAGTACACGACATATTAGTGCCGTACTCTTATTCTAACGTGTGACAAGACTTCATCTCATTTATTTATAATTGGCAGTGGCGTTATTTGACGAGCTTTATTCGTAACCTTCAATATCTGCACAATCGCAGCTTATATTTGACTAAAAATATTAACTTAGAAAAAGTTAGAAAGTTGCTTGTTAGTTAACATAAAGAGGCAAGGGGATCATCTCCTTACCTCTGGCCAGGCGCACGGATGTATAAGGTATTCGCTCCAATCATTAGTCACTTAACTTCTTCATGATATGATCAGCTGTACGTATAGCTAAAGCGACAGTTGTGAGAGTCGGATTTGTGCCGCCTGTAAAGGGAATGACGCTGTTGGAAGCTACATAAAGGCCGGTAATACCATGGATCTGGCCATACGGATTTGTCGCCGAGGTATCTGGATCAATTCCCATCCGGCAGGTTCCGGTATCATGATTTTCTCCTCCGGCAGGTCTTATGAAGAACTCCGATTGCGCATCATTTCTTGTCAACGTAACCTTCATTGCTGATGCAGCCTGCTTTACAAATTCAGCCATCCGTTGAATGATCTCAAAATCTTTTTCGCTATAAGAGAAGTGAGCCTGCAGTTCAGGTATCCCAAACGCATCCTCTCTCGCGGGATCAAGGGTAATTCGGTTATCATAGCGCGATTCGACCGTGCCTGAAGGAATAAGACGAAAGTGAATATACTCCGAAAACGGAGATTCCTTATATTGGTTAAAATTAAGGGTATCCGTTTGCAATTGAAAAGGACGATTTTCAGACCGGGGCAGCAATATATCAAGCAATCCCGTATCCTCCGGAAATTCGGCTCTTGCAGCGACACCTGAGGCGTCCAGTCTGGAATTGTTGGTCAGATACCGTCCGATCGCCTCTCCTTGAATACCGGAATAAAGCAAAAGGCGCGGCGTTTCCATTGTGCCCGTCGATAAGACGACCGTCCTGGTTTTAAGCTCATAGGATTTTTTATCTTGTGAAGACATGACCTGTATGCCGGTAACCCGCCGATTCTCGACAAGCACCTTTGTAGCATGCGCTTGCACCGCCAAATCAACGGACTTCCAATTCATAGCCATAGCCAAAAAGATAATCGAGCTAAAAAAAACGTTCGAATGAATCCGTCCGTTCTCCGTCTGCTGAAGATCGACAGCCCGGGGACAGGACATCGCATCGATCAGCCCTTTATTTTGCAATCGATCGAGCATGATTGCCTGTATGGCGGATTCGGCGGTCAAGAACGGAGTGACGCTCATCACCCGTTCGGCAATGTTGTAATACTTGTTCATTTCCTGAGGGGTGACAGGGTAATGAGAGATACTAGATGGATCCATACGGGGGCATGAAGTGCCCCAATGCAGCGTTCTCCCTCCTAACACAGTTGAGATCAGATAATCCACCGGAATCGGGGAGACTCCTATTGTTGGAATAGCGACTTGAATTCGCCTGGCATACTTAGGATTATTCCAAATCCTGCCCACCTGGTTGACATTAGAGGTTGGGATGTTAGCTATGTGTGTAGGCACTAAGAGATTGCCGGCTTCAATCATTCCGATCCGCTTTCCGTTATTTCTCCATTGTTCGCATAATCTCCATAAGGTTGCGCCACCTCCGGCTCCGCTACCGACAATCAGTACATCGTATTCCGTTTGCGACATTTTCTCAAGCGAGGTGATCGGGATCCAATGCTCCTCCGGATCGTACGATTCCAACGGCCTAAAAGGGTAAGCTTCAAACGCTGCACCGGCAGATGAATGGGGCGGGATTTGGATAGGCATACCGGGAATATTGGCGTCCGGATCCGTGATTTGAGGATTCCGTTCCAGGATTGCTTGCAGATTCGCGTTATATTTCACGGCTATCTCCCTAAGAGTATCCTTGTCATTAGTGACATATATTCTCATCGTTCGTCTCCCTTAGATCTTTCGATTATTCATTGTTTCCATCATATAATCGGCTGTACGGATCGCCAGCGCTACCACTGTGAGAGTCGGATTGGCGACGCCGAGGGAAGGCAGCATGCTGTTGTCTGCTACATAAAGTCCGGATATATGATAAATTTGGCCGTAACGGTTCGCAGCAGAGGTGGACGGGTCATCGCCGATTCGGCAAGTTCCCGATTCATGATGATCGTCTCCAGGCAGTCTTAGGCAAATCTCATCGGTAACTTTGGCGACGTGAAGCGCTGAAAGCACTAATTTCATGGTTTCGGATACTCCGTTAATGGTTGCTTTATCTTCTATCGTATAAGAATAATGGACTTTCAGCTTGGGAACGCCAAACTCATCTTTTCTGTTTTCATCCAATTCAATACGATTTTCAAATCGCGGTTTGAGGGAACCATAGCCCCTGATGATGATTGCTCTTTCTTTGGCTGAATCGCTTGATTCCTGGCCCGAAATGAGGAATTGATACGGGTAGCGATTGGTCGGAGGAATCAAAATCCAAAGCGGCCCCGCACCGTCCTGCGACTCTGGACGAACAACGGAGGCCGATGCTCTTAATGCCGCATGATCGATCAGATAATGTCCTATTGCTTGCCCCCGGATACCCGAATGAAGAAGTAGGCGCGGCGTTTCAAAGGTGCTTCCGGATAAGACGATATTTTTTGCATTCAAAACAAAGGTTTGATGCAACCGGTCCATGACCTTAATTCCGCATGCCCTTCCCTTCTCGGTAAGGACTTGAACCGCCCTTGCGTTAAGAGCGAGGTCAAAGCTACGGTGCTTTAAGGCCTCGGCCAAAAAGAGAATCGAGCTAAAAAAGACGTCAGAGTTGATTTGTCCGTTTCTTACGGATTGCAGATTTAGAGCTCTCGGGGTTTCCGTCGCTTCCGTAAATCCATTCCGCCTAAGCCGGCCTAGCAGCGTCTGTGTGAATGGCGAGCTGCTGGTATAAGACTTGGTTACGTTCATAACCCGTTCCGCAATCGTGTAGTATACATCCATTTCCCGGCTGCTGACCGGCCAGTCCTTAAAGACGGCAGGATGATTACGGGGACTATTGGCGTCCCAGATGAGAGTTCTGCCTCCTAACGCGAACATTTGACGCGCCGCGGGAAACTCTGGATAAGACTCGGGAATGGATATTTTGGGATTAAAGATGAATTGATCCAAGCGTTTCCCGTCCAATGTAGCAATATTCCGGGCGTTGGTGGGCAGAAGCAAGTCTCCTGCTTCAACCATTCCAACCCGTAATCCGTCGTTTTTCAGCTTCTCACAGATCCTCCAAAGAACTGCCCCTCCACCGGCTCCGCTTCCTACAATAAGCACGTCATACGCAGTGCGGGACATCTGTTCCAGAGACGTGACCGGTATCCATTGATCCAGGTAGCCGGGAAGTCTTATAGGAGGGCAGGACTCGGGAATACGCCAAGGGATCCCCGCCTCGTCCAACAGCCTTTTCACAGCCTTTACCGCTACAAGAAACAATTGCGGCTGACTGAGTCCTTCATACTTGCCTGTCGGCTGCAGATGAGACTCAACCGATATAAAACCGGAGTAGTTTTTCTGCTTGAGCGCTTGAAGCAGTTGACGTACTTGCCCGTCTCCTTTTCCTGCCGGGACATTTATTCCGGTATTTACTAAAGCATCTTTTATTTGCACCCAAGCGATATAGGGCTCGACCAGAGGATAGGCGTCTGTCATCGGCAGCACCTGGGATTGAACAAAATTGGCCGGATCAAATGCCAAACGTAAATGTGGAGAGTTAATCGATTGAAGGAGATCCCGTATTCGTTCGCCATTATCTCCATAGATCAGTTTCTCGTTTTCGTGCATTAAGACGATTCCTTCCCGTTCCGCGATCCGGACCAGTAACCCGATACGGTGAAGTACTTCATCGCGGTAATCCCAAGGGTCCTCCCCGCTGGGAGTGTAGAAAGAAAAAATCCGTATATTAGGCGTACCGAACCGTTCTGCAAGTTCAATCGCCCTCTTATACTTTTTTAGATCGGGATAAAAATCCTCTGTAATGCTGCTTTTGCCAATTGGTGTGCTAATGCTATGAATTTTAAATCCGCGTTCATCCAAGCGCCGTTTGATATCAGCGATCTCTTCATCCGAGAGGTCGAGAATTTCTTGCCTCCCAACGCTTCGCAAATCGATATAACGGATATGTTCCGAGTCTAAAACGTTCATTTGAATTTCTAAATCCGGCGAAATTTCATCTGCATAGGCCGATAATTCAATAATTAGTATCAATCCCTTTCAATCATATTTTTTATATCATCATCTGAAAGAATGGATTTGTTTGACGTAATATGATTCAATCATTTTTCTCTCATATTTATACGATTCGTATTCACTATTATTACGAATGTTCAATGATTTCTGAAAAGAGCGGCTGGATCTCCCCCGACTCATCGATTCCTACTAGCACCGAAATTAGTCCTTGAATAGATAAACACTAAAAAAAGCCCGTCAGATCAACAAATTGATCTGACGGGCAATATTATAGTCTCAATCGTAGCTATAAAAAGTCTCATTCGTTAATAAAATAGGTCTCAGTCGTAACTATTACTCACATCTCCTTGTGCGTAATGGTTATAGTTGAGACTAAAAAGTCACCAATAAAGCCAATTCTATGGTTACAATTGAGACTTATCATGTCTATAATTGAGATTCTCTGTATATTTTATGGTTATAATTAAGACTTTCTGAAAGCTATTTGCTTCATCAACTAGTTGCTGCTTCATTTATTGCTGCTATTTGAGGTGGAGGGCTTATTCCAGTAACAAAATAAAAAAAGTTAAGTAAAGGATCACTTAGCTGTTCCATGCTAAGTATTTTTCTTGTGGCTTTCCATGGCTTATCTTTAGTCCACTGTTCTGAAAAAATTTGCTGTTCAAAATTAGGAAAGTGACAATGTCTCTTGTTCTCGTCACCAGTCAACTCCCTTAATATAGCTGCATTGGCTCCTGTCTCCCCCTCCTGATCTGAATCATGAACAACAATATAAGGAACGTTAAAACCATTCAGAACTCGCTGAAAAGCCCGTATCGTCCATTTTTCGCGACAATTGATAACAACCAAATCTCTTCGAGCTAATAAATAATCTTTCTCTAACAGGTGCCCACTTTGAATCAGCTTTTTCGAAACTGCCTCAATCGCTGCAACTTCACAAACGCCTTCGACTAAGCATACCCTTGATGCAAAAAAAGCTTCTAATACTGAAGGATCAAAGTCCAATATCATTCGAAGCCGATTTCTTGAATCCTCCGCAATATCAGTTCCAAACAAGTCATCTAATCGTTGAGTAACAGTTAAAAAGTTGTCTGATCCTTTCTTTAAGATACAAATCCCACGTAAGCGAGGAACCCATAATGGTTGATCTTAAAGGGCATATTGGTGAAATAATAAAGCACTATCGCAAGAGCCAGAACATAACCACAAATGAATTAGGGGTGCTTTCGAAAACATCCCAAAGTACCATCAGCGGAATTGAACGCGGCGAACGATTTGCCAACTTAGAATCCATGCTGAAAATATGTGATGCATTAGGTATCACGCTGTACGATGTTTTACCACCTAACCCAAAGGATTTACTGGACAACGATCCACAAGTGCGGCAGCTACTTAACACACTCAAGAACTTGCCAGATGACCAAGTCGGTTTGATCTTGAATCTCATATCCAATGCTATGCCTTTACTGGCGTTGATCCATCAGCTAAACCCTCAACAGAGAAAGAATCTGGCTAACCACCTCGATTCATTAATGAATAATCATTGATAGTTTTATTATGAGTCATACTAGCCCCATCGGTAAGGATTAACTTATATAACCCCAAAGTGCAGTCAAGGGTTATTTTTTATAGCCCCTACTCTGAATCTACGCAATCTATTGTGCAACGACACAAAACTGCTTTAATACAAGACACAACATTGCTTAAATAAAAAAGCGACACAAAACTGCTTAAATAACAGTTTTGTGTCGTATTTTTTCGCGGCAATCTATTCATGGATTAAACTATCGTACCCGTTAGTTGAATTCTCTACTGTTGTTCATAAATAGAACTCATTATTTTTTCAATTTTATTTGTTACTTTATCATATCTGAAAAAATAAACTTGCTTCTCATCTTCTTTGTACAACCAAAACCCATCAGCTGTACTTCCCGAAGAATTTGAAACTTGACTTAGATGCAATCCACCTGTCATACTCACATTTCTATTTGGACCTGAATTACTATTTATTTCATTTTTAAGATCAATAACTTGATAAACTAGAAATAATATCACCGCAATTAATCCAACAATTAGGTTTGTAGGGTTTTTCATATTTCTCCTCCTTATAGTTAAGTACAGTATCTTAGTACCTTACCCCAACTAATATTACCATAATTCGGAAACCAGTGTTCTGGTCTTTAAAAATGTCCATAGAGTTTGTCATCGCAGCATAACGAAGGGCTACCACGCGGACGCGGTAGCCCTTTCGGTGTTCAACTATCGTACCCGTTACTTTAATAATTTTACATTTGTTACAAAATTACGTACGTCCTTCGGAGACCTCAAAATAATGATTTTCTTTTCATTTGATAACCGTTGGAGTTTTTCTAAGATCTTTGGCTTTTGTTTCTCAGGGTATTCCCAGACCCATTTTATAAATTCCAGACTGACTCTTTCTTCGCAACCTTCAGCCATATCAATTCTTTTCTTGTTGCGGTACTGGAACCTTCTTTTCAGCACGCGGATCATGCAGATCCACCTCGACAGATCAAAAAATATTATCGTATCAGCTGCCTGCAGTCTAATGTCAATTGTGCCTCCATAATTGCCGTCGATAATCCAACTTGTATGACTTACAAGTTTCTCTTGAACATCTTTTTGCTCGTTTTTGGGCGCGCTAATCCAGCCAGGTTTCCAAAGAATTGCATCCAGATGATGAACTTCAATTGATAAAATCCCGCCCAGCTCGCGCGCCAAAGTTGATTTACCCGAACCTCCAGAACCTATAAGTACAATTCTTTTCATATTTATCCCCGTCAAATGAATTTAATTCAACTATCGTTCACCGAGGGAGCGTAATTGTTCCTCGAAGCGTGAATACGTTGTTAGATGTTGCCTACGGCTTCTTGAGATATCATATATTCTTCTCATCATTAAACTCAATACAAAAGGGTTGAATTTCAGGTTTTAAACAGTACTCAATTCTTTTTCTGAAATCTTTCCATTCAACCTTTTTTAGTGCTTCGTCTAGCGGGAAGAATCCCGTCTCCAAACTTTCTGATGATTGTATTAATTCTCCACCTATTGGCTTCGCTAAAAATAGGGTGTTACAAATTGAATT
Organism: Paenibacillus sp. J2L1-98; assembly: GCF_056269405.1. Classification (NCBI taxonomy): domain Bacteria; kingdom Bacillati; phylum Bacillota; class Bacilli; order Caryophanales; family Paenibacillaceae; genus Paenibacillus; species Paenibacillus sp. J2L1-98. Next base: position 130,494 of record NZ_JBWDNW010000017.1, read on the forward strand.
TCCTACGTTTTGAAATATTCCGCAGAATTTGATAATTTCAATATCTACTCCGGATTCTTCCTTTGTTTCTCTTATTGCAGCTTGACTTAAGGATTCTCCTTCTTCTACTTGACCACCAGGCATCTCCCAACCTCTTCTTGGTCCCTTAATAAGTAATAATTCATTCTTTTCATTCACAACAATTGCCGCTGCAGAAACGATATGTTTCGGTGTACTCATTTTTTCACTCCTTATAATCGTAATATGTATTATTAAGCTCTTTAGTTTTTAAATTCGCAAAGTGACTGAATTATCCTCCTGTTAGTTGAGAAGACGGCAGCCACTTCTGATATGCTCCCCATACGGTAGACAGGTGAAATAATAAAAAGCCTGCTACTGTGAGGGGAGCTTTTTCATGTCTAGAGGAAAATATACTGCTTTGGAGAAACTCGCCATTCTCGAAGAAGTATCGAATGGGGAAATTGGTTTTCTGGCAGCCGCGAAGAAATATGGGATTAGCAAGACGACTTTAATGAGATGGCAGCGTCGGTACAAGACGTATGGGTATGAAGGGCTGGAGCGCCGTACGCATCTTCAAAGCTATAGTGCTGAGCTTAAGCTCCGAGCGGTGAAGGATTACCTCGAGGGGGGATTGTCTCAGTATCAGATCATCGATAAATATAAGATTGCAAGTACAAGGCAACTCTTCAACTGGATTAACAAGTATAATGGTCATAGCAGCTTAAAAGCCTATAGAGGAGAAGCAAAAGCTATGACAAAGGGTCGCTCTACGACGTGGCAGGAACGGATCGAGATTGTCCAGTATTGCCTGACACATCAGCATGATTACCATAAGACAGCGGGGCAATTTCAGGTCTCCTACCAGCAAGTGTACCAATGGGTGAAGAAGTTCGAAGATGGCGGTCAGGATGCGTTAAAGGATGGCCGAGGGAGAAAGAAAGCCCCGGAAGAGTTAACGGAGGCCGATCAACAGAAACTCAAGATGAAGGAGATGGAGTACGAAATTGAGCGACTTCGGGCGGAAAATGCATTCTTAAAAAAGTTAGAGGAACTCGAAAGAAGGCGACGCTAAATCAAACACGACAGGAAACG